>NZ_SZWX01000020.1:0-20077 GCF_005280975.1 Citrobacter sp. wls716 | reverse complement strand
CAGGTGGCCAAATTTACTGTGCCACTACAATTGAACGTAGACAGGATACGACGCGACAGCATCGCCATCTGGCATAGTATTACCGTATTCCTCCCGTCGCCCGCAGCAGCAAATCACCCTGCACCTGTGCAGAAAACTGTGTTACACCACGCGTATCAAGCATCATCTGACACCAGGCCTGCGCCACTGGCGGAGAGGCATAACGCAACATCTGCGCCCCGCAGCCGAGCAGGAACAATTGCTGCGTAATCTCCCGTCCCAACTCCTCGCTGGGTTTACGTAAATGCTGCTGCAGCTTGCGCACCATTCGATCGTAATGCCGATCTTGTCCCTTTACCTCCGCAAAGGCTTCGCTGAGCATATCGTAGATGCCGGGTTGTTTTGTAAGTACCCGCAATACATCAAGGCACATAATGTTGCCGGAGCCTTCCCAGATACTGTTTACCGGCATCTCACGGTACAGGCGCGGTAGCTCGCTCTCCTCGCAGTAGCCAATCCCGCCCAGTACTTCCATCGCCTCGGCAACGAACGGCATGCCATTTTTGCAGATGGCAAATTTCGCTGCGGGTGTGAATAATCTGGCCCACAGCGCTTCTTTCGTATCGGTACGACGATCCCAGGCTCGCGCCAGCCGAAACAGTAGCGCGGTCTGCCCTTCCAGTTGCAACGCCATTCGGCTTAGTACCTGACGCATCATCGGTTGTTCGATCAAAGGTTTACCAAATACCTGCCGCTGATGCGCATGGTAAATCGCCACGGAAAAAGCACGTCGCATCATGCCGTGGCTGCCGAGCGCGCAGTCAAAACGCGTCATCCCGCCCATTTTCAGGATATGGCGGATACCTTCCCCTTCTTCACCCAATAGCCAGCCGATCGCATCGTGGAATTCAACCTCGCAGCTGGCGTTGGAGCGGTTGCCTAACTTATCTTTCAGTCGTTCAAGGCAAATCGCATTCCGGCTCCCATCGGGTAAAAATCGCGGTACAAAAAAACAGGATAAACCGCCCTTTGCCTGGGCCAGCACCAAATGGGCATCGCTTTGCGGTACGGAGAAAAACCACTTATGTCCCACCAGCCGATACGCGCCGTCTGCAAGACGTTCTGCCTGAGTGGTATTGCTCAGCACATCTGAGCCACCCTGCTTCTCCGTCATCCCCATACCGATCAGCAACCCACGCTTTTGCCCTCCGGGCAGTAAATGCGAGTCATAACGGTCGCTTAGCAGCGGCGTCAACCAGTCGTGAAATTGTGCAGGTAACATTTGGAGCAACAGCGGCGTGGCGGCAAACGTCATGGTCACCGGACACAAGGTGCCCGCTTCCACCTGCGCATGCAGCATGAAACGGGCAGCCCGGGCAACAAACGAGCCCTGCCTGGCCTCCTCTTCCCAGGCCAGGTTATGTACGCGGTTGGCGCACAATCCCTGCATCAGCAAATGCCAGGCGGGATGAAACCGCACATCATCCAGCCGCTGCCCCTGCGGGTCGTAGCGCAACAGTTCGGGTGGATAAGCGTTAGCTAACCGACCCAATTCGAGCGATTCTGCAGTCCCTAACTGCTGACCAATACTGGCGAGGAGATCGCTGTCCCAAGCTGCGCCTTCGCGATTGACCGCTTCGCACAGTGCGCCATCTGACAGGTATAAGTTGCTGTTATTGAGCGGTACAGGTTGGTTAAAAACGGTATGCGTTTGCCAGTGCATTGTGTCTCCCTCCGTCAATGGCCGTCGCCTTAAGTATGGCCAGTCAGAGAAGAGAGTGCCTGGGATTAAGGTCACAAAAAAGCCATCCCGAAGGATGGCTTAAGAGAAGGAGGAATCAATTACCCGCGTTGACGAACAGCTTCAAACAGGCAAATTCCCGTCGCAACAGAGACGTTAAGCGATGAAACGCTCCCGGCCATTGGGATGCTGATCAGTTCATCACAGTGTTCACGGGTCAGACGGCGCATACCTTCGCCCTCTGCACCCATTACCAGCGCCAGACGTCCGGTCATTTTGCTCTGATACAACGTATGGTCAGCTTCGCCTGCGGTACCAACGATCCAGATGTTCTCTTCCTGCAACATACGCATGGTGCGCGCCAGGTTGGTCACGCGGATCAGCGGTACGCTTTCTGCCGCGCCACAGGCGACTTTTTTCGCCGTCGCATTCAGCTGCGCAGAACGATCCTTCGGTACGATAACCGCATGCACGCCGGCAGCATCGGCGCTACGCAAACATGCGCCCAGGTTATGCGGGTCGGTGACGCCATCGAGGATCAAAAAGAACGGCTGATCGAGTGTAGCAATCAGATCCGGCAGATCGTTTTCCTGGTACTGACGACCCGGTTTCACGCGAGCAATAATTCCCTGATGTACCGCACCCTCGCTTTTCTCATCCAGGAACTGGCGGTTAGCCAACTGGATGACAACACCCTGTGCTTCCAGTGCGTGGATCAGCGGCAGCAGGCGTTTATCTTCACGACCTTTGAGAATAAAGACGTCCTGGAAGCGCTCCGGCGCACGTTCCAGCAAAGCCTGCACCGCATGGATGCCGTAAATCATTTCACTCATGAATGTACTCGTTAATAGTTTATGCGTAACGCGGGCAACGCGGGGTTGCCCGACTTACTGTTTGTGGCGGTTATTGTGCGACGCTCTTTTTCGCCGCACGTTTAGCTTTGGTGGCGGCAGCGATTTTAAGCGTTTTTGCCGATGGCTTTTTCGCTTTTTTATCGCCTTTCTTCTCAGCCGCTTTCTTATCCGCCTGAGGTTTGGCTCTGCCTTTCTTCTCGCCGCGGAAAGCGCTGTCCGGCTCGAAATTCACCTTTTTGCCCATCTGACGACGTTTACCGGTATTTTTACCCGCATCGCCTTTTTTCGCTTTTTCGCGCGCGGTTTTACCTTCATTGCGCGGCGCACGTTCGCTGGAGATCAAACTGAAGTCGATTTTACGCTCGTCCATATTGACAGCTTCCACACGGACTTCCACCCGATCGCCCAAGCGATACATTTGACCGCTGGATTCCCCCGTCAGGCGCTGCCCAACCTGGTCGAAACGATAGTAGTCGTTATCCAGGGAGGAGACATGCACCAGACCATCGATAAACAGCTCATCAAGGCGGACAAAGAAGCCAAAACCCGTCACGCTGGCAATCACGCCTTTGAAGACATTCCCCACCTGATCCAGCATGAAGTCGCACTTCAGCCAGTCAGAGACATCGCGTGTGGCTTCGTCAGCACGGCGCTCGGCCATCGAACAATGCTGACCCAGTTGCAGCATCTCTTCCATCGAATAATGGTAGCCACCCGTTTCCGTGGTGTTGCCTTTATGGCCCTGCTCCTGCGCCAGCAGATACTTAATCGCCCGGTGCAAGGAGAGATCCGGGTAACGACGGATCGGTGAAGTAAAGTGTGCATAAGATTGCAGCGCCAGGCCGAAGTGACCACGGTTTTCCGGATCGTAAATCGCCTGCTTCATCGAACGCAGCAGCATGGTTTGCAGCATTTCTGCGTCAGGTCGGTCAGCAATCGACTCCAGCAGTTCCGCGTAATCACGTGGCTCCGGTTTGTTGCCGCCAGGCAGCTCCAGACCCAGCTCCGCCAGCACGGAACGGAACGAGTTAATCGCTTCGGTCGTCGGCTTATCGTGAATACGGAACAGCGCGGGCTCTTTGGCTTTCTCAACGAATCGCGCCGCTGAGATGTTCGCCATGATCATGCACTCTTCAATCAGCTTGTGCGCGTCGTTACGCTGCGTCTGCTCAATACGCTCAATACGGCGTTCAGCATTGAAGATAAACTTCGCCTCTTCACTTTCAAACGAGATACCACCACGCTCTTCACGGGCTTTATCCAGCACTTTGTAGAGGTTGTGCAGCTCTTCAATGTGTTTAACCAACGGCGCGTACTGCTCACGCAGTTCCTGGTCGCCCTGCAGCATGTGCCAGACCTTGGTGTAAGTCAGACGAGCATGGGAACTCATGACCGCTTCGTAGAATTTAAAGCCGGTTAAACGGCCTTTCGACGAAATGGTCATTTCGCAGACCATACACAACCTGTCCACCTGCGGGTTGAGCGAACACAATCCGTTAGACAGCACTTCCGGCAGCATCGGAACAACCTGCGACGGGAAGTAAACGGATGTGCCACGGCTGCGGGCTTCCTGGTCCAGCGGAGTCGGCGGGCGAACGTAATAACTGACGTCAGCAATCGCCACCCATAAACGCCAGCCGCCGCCACGTTTCTTCTCGCAATAGACGGCATCATCGAAATCACGCGCATCTTCGCCATCGATAGTCACCAGCGGCAGGTCGCGCAGATCGACACGTCCTATTTTCGCCTCTTCCGGCACTTCTTCTTTCAGTCCGGCGACCTGTTTCTCAACAGCCTGCGGCCAGATATAGGGAATTTCATGAGTTCGCAGAGCCATATCAACGGCCATGCTGGTGCCCATATTATCGCCCAGCACTTCAACAATTTTACCCACCGCTTTGGTACGGCGAGTCGGGCGCTGGGTGAGTTCAACCACCACCACAAAGCCCATACGAGCCCCCATCACCTCTTCCGGCGGGATCAGGATATCGAAGCTCAGGCGGCTGTCGTCAGGGACAACAAACCCAACGCCAGCGTCGGTGAAGTAGCGACCAACAATCTGGCTGGTTTTTGGCACCAGGACGCGCACAATACGCGCTTCGCGACGACCTTTACGGTCCGCGCCCAGCGGCTGTGCCAGTACCTGATCGCCATGAATGCAGGTTTTCATCTGCTCGCTGGACAGGTACAGGTCATCTTTGCGGCCTTCAACGCGCAGAAAGCCGTAGCCATCACGGTGGCCAATAACGGTGCCTTTCAGCAGGTCAAGACGTTCTGGCAGCGCATAGCACTGACGGCGGGTGAAGACCAGTTGCCCGTCACGCTCCATGGCGCGCAGGCGGCGACGCAGCGCTTCTTGCTGCTCTTCACCTTCAATGTTGAGTTCAGCGGCCAGCTCATCGCGGTTGGCCGGTTTTTCACGTTTAGTTAAATGTTCGAGGATAAATTCCCGGCTCGGGATAGGATTCGCGTATTTTTCTGCTTCGCGTTCCTGGAAAGGATCTTGTGACATCGAGGTTCCTCCATTGTCAGCTCTGATGGAATTCCTTCGTCTTTCACGACGCCTCTTTGTTGGCTGCCTTTGCTCCCCCTCAGTCACTTACTTTTGTAAGCTCCCGGGAGTCGCTCAGTTGCCGCCGCGATGCGACGCGAAATACTTTGGACTTCATTACTCCACCAGCAATAATTTATAAAGCGGTTGATTTTCTTCAACCAAATCAGCAAGTGTGTAGTTGTCCAGTTCCGTGAGAAAACTTTGCACTGCCTTAGAAAGCGCCTGTTTGAGTCGACAGGCTGGGGTAATGTGGCAAAACTCGCTGCTACAATTGACCAACGATAGCGGTTCCAGCTCGCGAACCACATCACCAATACCAATAGCTTTAGCCGGTTTGCCCAGGCGGATACCGCCATTTTTTCCACGGATAGCAGTAACAAAGCCCGCCCGGCTAAGTTGATTGATTATTTTGACCATATGATTACGGGACACGCCGTAGACTTCTGTCACCTCAGAAATACTGGTCATACGTCCTTCGGGAAGTGACGCCATGTAGATTAGCGCACGTAATCCGTAATCGGTGAAACTTGTTAACTGCACATCAACCTCAGGAAAAGGGATAAAACGGATAAACCTGGTGGTATTAATTATATTGATGATAAACCAGCCACCAGCCAGGTCGCTAATTTATTTCAGTTCAGGAAGGAAAAAAGCGAGGAACTTACGTGATTTTAAGCCGAATGCTGCTGCAAAGCACTCCATCCGGCCTAAGATAGTGCAAGCGCAGCGCCATTCGACGCCACGCTATAACCAGAATTATGCGTCGAACGGGTCGCGCAGGATCATGGTTTCAGTACGGTCTGGGCCAGTTGAGATAATATCAATCGGCACACCGGTCAGTTCTTCAATACGCTTGATGTAGTTCAGTGCTGCCTGCGGCAGACCGCTACGGTCCTTCACGCCGAAGGTAGATTCAGACCAGCCCGGCATGGTTTCGTAAATCGGCTCAATACCTTTCCAGTCGTCAGCTGCCAGCGGAGTCGTCGTGACTTCACGACCATCCGGCATACGGTAAGCGACACAGATTTTCACCTCTTTCAAACCGTCCAGTACGTCCAGTTTGGTCAGGCAGAAGCCAGACAGGGAGTTAATCTGTACTGCGCGACGCACAGCAACGGAGTCCAGCCAACCGGTGCGACGACGACGACCGGTGGTCGCGCCATACTCGTTACCTTGTTTGCACAGGAACTCGCCAACGTCATCAAACAGCTCAGTCGGGAACGGACCCGCACCGACACGTGTAGAGTAAGCTTTGATGATACCCAGAACGTAGTCCACATAACGCGGACCCAGGCCGGAGCCGGTTGCCACGCCACCTGCGGTGGTGTTGGAAGACGTTACGTACGGATAGGTACCGTGGTCAATATCCAGCAGCGTACCCTGCGCACCTTCGAACATGACGAAATCGCCACGCTTACGCGCCTGGTCCAGCAGATCGGAAACATCAACAACCATAGATGTCAGGATGTCGGCAATTGCCATCACGTCATCCAGCACTTTCTGGTAGTCAACTGCTTCAACTTTATAGAAATTCACCAGCTGGAAGTTGTGATATTCCATCACTTCTTTCAGTTTTTCAGCGAAAGTTGCTTTATCAAACAGATCGCCAACGCGCAGACCGCGACGAGCCACTTTATCTTCATAAGCCGGGCCGATACCACGACCGGTGGTGCCGATCGCTTTCTCACCGCGCGCTTTCTCACGAGCGTTATCCAACGCAACATGATAATCAAGGATCAGCGGACACGCTTCAGACAGCAGCAGGCGCTCACGAACCGGGATACCACGATCTTCCAGCCCTTTCATCTCTTTCATCAGCGCAGACGGAGACAGTACAACACCGTTACCGATGATGCTGGTTACATTCTCGCGAAGAATACCTGATGGAATAAGATGGAGGACGGTTTTTTCACCGTTGATTACGAGAGTATGGCCTGCGTTGTGACCGCCCTGGTAGCGCACAACATATTTAGCCCGTTCAGTCAGAAGATCGACGATCTTCCCTTTACCTTCGTCACCCCATTGGGTGCCCAGTACGACGACGTTGTTACCCATTTTTCAAAATCACCGTTTGCTTAAAAATGGATTCTACCACCGCTTTTTCAGATATACAGCACTTTTTGCATGCGAAAATCCGCAAAATAGGCTACTTATTGATCAGCCAATCGTTTTCCTCAACATGTAGTAGACCACAACGCCCGCAACCACAAGACCTCCGCCAAAACGACGCAAAGTATTTTCGGGAAGTTGCACCATTGCGGAGATCATTTTCTTCCACGCGCTGGGATAAAGCATCGGGCCCAGCCCTTCCAGCACCAAAACCAGTGCGAGCGCCAGCAAAATTGTTGAATTCATCCATCGTCCTTATATAAAAAGAAAACCACCGCATCCCTGGGGATGCCGGTGGTTTTGCTGGTCTAAAACCGCTGGAGCTATTTTAGCGTGTTGCGCTATTCGGCGTCTTCATGTAACGGAAGAAATCGCTGTCCGGGCTCATGACCATCACATCCTGGTTTCCTTCGAAACTCTTCTCGTAAGCGCGCAGGCTACGGATGAAGGCATAGAAGTCAGGATCCTGGCTGAACGCATCGGCAAACAATTTAGCGGCTTCTGCATCACCTTCACCGCGCATGATGCGGCCCTGGCGCTCAGATTCTGCCAGCGTTTTAGTGACTTCATAGTCCGCTGTTGCACGCAGTTTTTCCGCTTCTTCCTGACCTTGTGAACGATGGCGACGCGCTACCGCTTCACGCTCAGCGCGCATACGGTTGTAAATAGCCTCGGACACTTCAGCTGGCAGGTTGATTTGCTTGATACGCACATCGACCACTTCGATACCCAGTGCCGCCATACTGTTCGGGTTGATGACCGGAACTTTACCGTTCGTTTCTGCCTGCACACGTTCAGCCGCTTCGGCTATCGCGCTATCCGCCGCCGGCGTCGCGACTTCATCTTCCGTGCCAGCAGAACCGGAGTTCAGCGCGTCACGGACTTCCAGGGTCAGACGACCGCGAGAATCGGTAACGATGTCTTTCACGTCCAGACGACCAATTTCAGAACGCAGACGGTCAGAGAACTTACGTTTCAACAGCACTTCCGCCTGAGAAACATCGCCACCGCCCGTTGCCAGATAGTAACGGCTAAAGTCACTGATGCGCCACTTGATGTAGGAGTCAACGATCAGGTCTTTCTTCTCTTTGGTGACAAAGCGATCGGCCTGGTTGTCCATGGTCTGAATACGCGCATCCAGCATCTTCACAGATTCAATAAACGGAATCTTGAAGTGCAGGCCTGGTGCAACGACCAGCGGCTTGTTGTCATCGTCACGCAGAACTTTACCAAAGCGCAGTGTAATACCGCGCTCGCCTTCTTTGACCACAAAGACAGACATGAACAGAACTACCAGAACGATGATGATAATCGCAATAACTGACTTACGCATCGTTATTCCCCCTGACGCTGGTAGTCGTTACGCTGCGCGTTCGCGCGGCGTTGGTCCATAATATCGCCCTGACTGGTGGACGAGGTGTTGCTTGCCCCAGTGCTGGAAGACGTTGCTGGCGGCAGACGCAACAGGTTTGAACTGCTGTCGCTCTTCGCTGCTGGCGCATTACCACCTTTCAGCATCTGATCCAACGGCAGAACCATCAGATTGCTGCCCTTATCGTTAACCAGTACTTTACGGGTATGGCTCAGCACTTTTTCCATGGTTTCGATATACAGACGCTCGCGAGTAATCTGCGGTGCGGCTTTATATTCCGGCAGAATTTTTGCGAAACGAGCCACTTCACCCTGTGCTTCCAGGATGGTCTGAGTCTTATACGCACGCGCTTCTTCCAGGATACGCTGAGCCTGACCGTTTGCACGCGGCTGAACTTCGTTGGTGTACGCTTCTGCTTCACGGATGTACTGCTGCTCGTTTTCACGTGCTGCGATAGCATCGTCAAACGCGGCTTTTACTTCTTCCGGCGGACGTGCTGCCTGGAAGTTGACGTCCAGCAAGGTGATACCCATGTTGTACGGACGGATCGTTTCTTCCAGTTCACGCTGGGTATCGCTACGGATAACGGTACGCCCTTCAGTCAGGATACGATCCATGGTGTATTTACCGATGACCCCACGCAGGGCGCTGTCGGTTGCCTGACGCAGACTGTCATCCGCGCTGGTTACGCTAAACAGGTAACGCTGCGGATCGGTCACACGGTACTGCACGTTCATTTCAACGCGCACGACGTTTTCGTCTGATGTCAGCATCACGCCGGATGCGGCGAGTTCACGCACAGCTTCCACGTTGACCGGGGTCACTTCGTCGATAAAGGTCGGTTTCCAGTTCAGACCCGGCTCAACCAGATGGCTGAATTTACCGAAGCGTGTCACCACGCCACGTTCCGCTTCTTTAATGGTGTAGAAACCGCTGGCCGCCCAGATAATGACGATAGCTGCCGCTGCAATAGTAAAGACTCGGCCGCCCAGTTGCGGACGCGGGCCTTGTGATGAACTACCACCACCAGAACCCGTACCTTTACCGCCACCCAAACCACCGAGTTTTTTACTCAGTTTGCGGAAGATATCATCCAGATCGGGAGGTCCCTGATCGCGACCACCTTTGTTTCCATTTCCCTCTGGGTTGCCGCCAGGTTTGCTGCTTCCCCAGGGGTCGCGGTCTTGTCCGTTATTACCGGGCTGATTCCACGCCATGTTTGTGCTCCATATTTGTTATGCGATGCTATACCTGCGTTTTTTGCGCTGCAGATGCGTTGGCTACATCTTTCAACCCCAGTCACATAGTTGACTATGCACCTGGAGATTTCAGGACTTGCCGCCTTTCTGCCGCATAAAATCCACGAGGAATAGAGGCGAAAAAATCTTCAGGCCATATCCGTCAGGTCAGACAACATAGTCTTCCAGTGCCGGTTCTTGTTTACAGAGGCGACGCCAGTCTACGATCGGCATACGAACCTGCAGACCTACGCTGCCGTCCTCCTCCATCCACTCTTTCTCTATTGCCTGAAGTTGGTAAAACCGGCTTCTCAGTCGCCCTTCCTGCGGCGGCAAACGCAACGTATGTTGCGCAACCTCACCGGAAAGTCGCTCTGTCAAAGCCTGAAAAAGCTGTGGTATACCTATTCCCGTTTGCGCTGAAACCCAAACGCGAATCGGTTTATTCTCTTCATCTCTGTCGATACGCGGTTCAAAATCATCCAGCATATCGATTTTATTCATCACCAACAGAGTCGGGATCTCATGCGCATCGATCTCTTCGAGCACCGTGTCGACGGCCTCGATGTTTTCCTGCACACGAAAATCTGCTGCATCAATGACGTGCAACAGCAAGGTCGCCTGACGAGTCTCCTGCAAAGTGGCCTTAAACGCCGCCACCAGGTCGTGCGGTAAATGACGGATAAACCCTACGGTATCCGCCAGCACGGTTTCACCGACATCCGCTACGTCTATTCGACGCAGCGTCGGATCCAGGGTCGCAAACAGCTGGTCCGCTGCGTAGACCCGGGCTTCGGTTATCTGGTTGAACAGGGTGGATTTTCCGGCGTTGGTATATCCCACCAGTGATACGGTTGGGACATCCGCTTTCTTGCGCGACTGCCGCCCCTGCTCACGTTGCTTTTCAACTTTTTCCAGGCGCGACTGTATTTGCAAAATGCGATTACGCAGCAAACGACGGTCGGTTTCGAGCTGGGTTTCACCCGGACCACGCAAACCAATCCCGCCCTTTTGCCTTTCAAGGTGAGTCCAGCCACGGACCAGGCGTGTAGCCATATGGCGCAACTGCGCCAGCTCAACCTGCAACTTACCCT
The DNA here is from genome assembly GCF_005280975.1 of Citrobacter sp. wls716. NCBI lineage: Bacteria > Pseudomonadati > Pseudomonadota > Gammaproteobacteria > Enterobacterales > Enterobacteriaceae > Citrobacter > Citrobacter sp. wls716. Next base: position 9,136 of record NZ_SZWX01000020.1, on the reverse strand, counting down.
CATGGGTGCGCGCACGCTGGGCAAAAATATCTAAAATAAGACCAGTCCTGTCGATAACAAGACACTGGCACAACTGTTCCAGGTTACGTTCCTGGGCAGGGCTTAGAGCATGATCAAAAATCACCACCGCAGCGCCAGTCGCTTTTACGGCTTCGGCAATTTCGATTGCCTTACCTTCACCAACAAAATACTTCGGGTGCGGTGCTTTACGGCTCCCGGTAATCACCTGCATTGCTTCGACACCGGCGGAAGAAACCAGAGATTCAAACTCCTGGAGGTCTTCCATATCTTTGTCTTGCGAAAAATAGATGTGTACCAGTACCGCCTGCTCACCGGCATCATAACGGTCAAACAAGCGTCAACCCCTTAATATATATCAACGGGGAACGCAGGATCGCTGGCTCCCCGTGTGTAAAACAGCTAACAACCTTATTCGGTTTCTTCGCTGTCCTGTTGCGCAGATGAACCTTGCGCGTTGCTACCGTGATGGTAGTTGCTGCCAGTGCCGCCGGTGGCATTATTGCTGTGATGAGAAACCGGGCGAGACGGGACAACAGTAGAAATCGCGTGCTTATAAACCATCTGGCTGACCGTGTTTTTCAACAGGATCACGAACTGATCAAAAGACTCGATTTGACCTTGCAGCTTAATACCATTCACCAAATAAATAGAAACTGGAACACGTTCCCGACGCAGTGCGTTCAGGAACGGATCTTGTAAAGATTGCCCCTTAGCCATTCTCTCTTTTCCTTATATGCTTATTTGTACTTTGAACCTTTCGATTCTGAAAAATTGCGCACGATACGTTTCAATTGTACACATTCAGTTCGCGATAGCACCAACAACCTGTAATACTTCGTTTCGCGCCTGGTCAGGCTTTTCACTGTCAAGCCAGTGCACCCCTTCCCAACCACGCAACCAGGTTACCTGTCGCTTCGCCAACTGCCTCGTGGCGCAAACACCTCTATAAACCATTTCATCGTATGAAATTTCGCCTTCAATGTATGACCACATCTGGCGATACCCGACACAACGAATGGAAGGCAAATCCGTATGCAAATCTCCACGGGCAAAAAGCGCCCGGACTTCTGCTTCAAAACCTGAAGCTAACATCTGATGAAAACGCTGCTCAATTCGCTGATGGAGCAGTTCACGGCTCGCCGGGGCGATTGCAAACTGGTGCACCTCATACGGCAAAGCATCTCCTGACGTTTGCGTCAGCTCCGTTAAAGTTTTACCCGAAATGAAAAAAACTTCCAGTGCCCGGGAAAGTCTTTGCGGATCATTTGGATGAATACGCGCCGCAGCCACCGGATCGATGTCCTGAAGCTGTCGGTGTAACGCGTCCCAACCCTGCTCTGCCGCCTGCTGCTCAATTCTGGCCCTGACTTCCGGGTCCGCCGACGGTAACGGCGACAGCCCTTCAAGCAAGGCTTTGAAATATAACATTGTGCCGCCCACCAGCAACGGGATACGCCCCGCGGCGGTGATGTCGGCCATCTCAGCTAACGCATCGCGACGAAAATCCGCAGCAGAATACGCTTGCGCCGGATCGCGAATATCCAGCAATCGGTGTGGTGCGGCCTTCAATTCATCAGCATCAGGCTTCGCGGTGCCGATATCCATCCCCTTGTAAATAAGGGCGGAATCAACGCTTATCAACTCTACGGGCAAAACTTTACGCAATTCAATTGCTAATGCTGTTTTACCGGAGGCCGTTGGCCCCATCAAAAAAATCGCCTTTGGCAGGCTAGCCTTACAGGTATCACTCATGTTTCAGGGCGTTCATTACCGAATGTAAATCAACAGGTTGTAACAGACCACCCGGCGGTGCCTTCACGAGTTGTGGGCATAGCCGCTCAACATCCGCCAACAGCGTAATCGCCTGGGCCATACTCCACTGCGGATGCTCGCTCATCAGGTTACGTGCAATCCACTGCGCAATGTTGCCCGCTTCGAATACGGTTTGCTGCGCCAGGTAGCCTATCAGTTCAGGAATCAAGATTTGTAAATTTTGTTGGCGTAAGGGTAAAGGCACCGCCCGGATGGTCACATGCTGCGCATCCAGCTGAAATTCAATCCCCAAATCGGCCAGTTGGCTCTGCCCTTTTTGCAACGCTGCTTTTTCGTCAGCGGTGACTTTTAGACGTAACGGGATCAGCAATGGCTGAGCGCAAACAGGGGCCTGGCCGGGCGTAAGCTGCGCCTGCCGCAACCACCGTTCCGCAACAGGTAACGCCAGCAGCCGAATCTGGCTATCGCTTTCCAGTAATGCACAGTCGGTCCCTACGATAGTCAGCACCCTTCCAAACCCTTGACTGTTACCGGTAAGAGGTGCTGCCGGCGCTTCAGTGACCGGTGGTTTGTGCATTGGAGCCGGTGTCTGCAGCAGGCGCTGATAAATTTCGCCCTGCTGCTTTTGATATCCAGGCTGGGCATGCGGCCAGGTCGCTGCCTGACGGCCTGCGCCACTACTGCCGCTTCCAGCGCCAGTGGAAGCAGAGTAACGCGGTGTCGCTGGTTCGCGCGCGGGAGTCGGTTCGGCAAAATGGTTACGTCCGGCGGCGACACGGTTTTCCGGGATGTGCCTTGGGGCAGGCTCATTGTCGTCAGCCAACGGCAGCGATGTTTCAAGCTGCTGTTGCAGGACGCTCAACACGCCCTGGTAAATAAAATCGTGCACCAGGCGGGATTGATGAAAACGGACCTCATGTTTGGCAGGATGTACGTTAACATCCACCTGATGCGGGTCGATTTCCAGATACAGCACAAAAGCGGGTTGTTGATCGGCTCCCAGCTTATCTTCACAGGCCTGGCGGATAGCATGGTTGATCAGCCGGTCGCGCATCATCCGGCCATTCACATAGCAGTACTGGATTTCCGCCAGCGCTGCCGTTATGTGGTTCGGATCGGCCACCCAGCCGCGCAGGGTTAAATCGCCATGCTGCCATTCAATCGCCAGCGCATGTTCCAGAAACGGCGTGCCGCAAATCGCGCCCAGTCGACGCTCTTTTTGTCCATCCGCCGCTACGGCACGATACTGGCGCACCATTTTGCCGTTGTGTGACAAATTAATTGTCACATCGAAACGCGCCAACGCAATGCGGCGAATAATTTCGTCGATGTGGTTAAATTCGGTTTTCTCGGTGCGCATAAACTTGCGTCGGGCTGGCGTGTTGTAAAACAGATCCAGCACTTCCAGCGTAGTACCCACCGGATGCGCGGCAGGTTTAACCGTCACATCCATGTCGCGCCCTTCAGCATAGGCTTGCCAGGCCTCAGGCTGCTCTTGTGTCCGCGACGTCAGGGTTAAACGAGACACGGAGCTGATACTGGCCAGCGCTTCGCCGCGAAATCCGAGGCTCACGATGGCCTCGAGATCGTCAAGCGAGGCAATTTTACTGGTGGCATGACGCGCCAGCGCCAACGCCAGCTCGTCTTTTTTAATCCCGCAGCCGTTGTCACGAATACGGATAAGCTTCGCACCACCGCGCTCTATATCAATATCAATGCGCGTCGCACCAGCATCAATGCTGTTTTCCACCAGCTCTTTCACCACTGACGCAGGCCGTTCTACCACCTCGCCTGCGGCAATCTGGTTCGCCAGCTGTGGCGGTAGAACCTGAATCGGCATGGCTAATCCTTAATTTGTTAACGTGTTACCAGGCGATACCGCACTGGCGGTTTGCGCCTGTGCGCCCTGCGGCCCGGTTTGCATCGGGTGCGCCTGGAAATAGTTACGCAATCCTTTGTAAATCGCCTCGGCCAGCTGCTGCTGATAATCATCACTCGCCAACAGACGCTCTTCGCTGTTGTTACTGATAAAGCCGGTCTCAACCAGCACTGACGGGATATCCGGCGAACGTAATACCCCCAGACTGGCGTGTTCAGGACGACGCTTATGCATCGAGCCAATACGTTCTAACTGGCCGATCATGCTGGTCGCCACATCATACCCGACACGTTGCGAATGGCCGAACTGCAGGTCCAGCACGGCCTGGCTGAGATAAGGATCGGACTGGCTGTTTGCCAGCACATCGCCCGCGCCGCCCAACAGCTCTGATTGCTTCTCGTGCTGTTCCAGCCAGCCGGCCATCTCACTGTTCGCCCGACGGTTTGACAGAACCCAGACGGAAGCGCCGGTGGCATCCCGGTTTGGCGCGGCATCCGCATGAATAGAGACCAGGAAATTGGCGTTTTGTTTACGCGCAACATCAGAACGGCCCATCACCGAGATAAAGTAATCGCCATCACGGGTGAGTACCCCTTTAAACATCGGGTCATCATTGAGCAAGCTGCGCAGTTTGCGCGCCACGGCAATCGTGACGTTTTTCTCACGCGTGCCGCCAGGGCCAATCGCCCCCGGATCCTGCCCGCCGTGTCCGGCATCAATGGCAATAACCACTTTATCGCCGTTACCGGTGCTGGCGCGCGCCGCAGGTCGTGTGGAGGTATTACTGTTAGTAACGATCGTCGTGCGATCATTTTCCGCTTTAAACGGGTTACGCGCAGGCTCGGCAGGACGAGGGGCGACAACCGGCGCTTCAACACGCTTCGCCACCACTGGCGGTGGTGGTGGCGGCGGCGCATCCGCTTTGATGGTAAACACAACGGTATAATTGCCACCGTTCTGACGTTTAACGGCTTCGGCTTTGCCGTTCTCGGTTAAATCCACCACCAGGCGCAGAGACTGCGCATCTTTTGGCGTGCCGGAACGGATAGATTTCACCAGATTATTGCCGCTAAACAGCAGCGGTAATCCCTGAATGACACCGGTTTGTTTAATATCCAACGAGACGGTGCGTTTCCCGTCCTGAGTCACGGCGTATTCAGGATCGCCAATAAAGCTCAGCGTAATCCGCGCCTGTTGATCGCCATTGGAAACCTGAAGATCGGAGAGGCTGGCGGCCCCTGCCTGCGCGCACAGCAGGACCAGGGTTGCCATCAGCCAGTTTCTGATGCGATAAATCATCCCGCCACCCTTAAGGTTAATCGGCTAAACGCGCCAGCAATAATTCACCCGATGAGGAGACAGCACTTACGCGCGCCTCACGACCTTGCGCCTGATATTCAATGTGTATTTCGACGTCCGGGTCTGGTAGTACACCTTTACCTTGTTGCGGCCATTCCACCAGGCAGATGGCATCATTGGCAAAATAATCGCGGATCCCCATAAATTCCAGCTCCTCCGGGTCCGCAAGTCGGTACAGATCGAAGTGATATACCATCAAATTATCGAGCGCATAGGGTTCAACCAGCGTGTAGGTGGGGCTTTTTACATTACCTTTGTGGCCTAACGCCTGCAGGAATCCCCGGCTGAAAGTGGTTTTACCCGCCCCCAGGTCGCCGTACAAATAAATTACCGTCGCGCCGTCACAGGCTTTAGCTACCCGCAGTCCCAGGCCTAAAGTCGCCTGTTCATCAGGTAGTGGAATTACTCGATTCATCATGATAAACGTCAATCACATCAGGGTTAACAATACGCTGTAGCGTGGTAAAGAGATCTGTCGCCAGCATGCCACGCGTACCAAAACGCGCCGCCAGCACATCCGCTGCCGCACCATGCGCAACACATCCCGCACAGGCTGCATCATACGGGGTAAGCTTCTGTCCGAGCAATGCGCCAATAATACCGGAAAGCACATCACCCATTCCGCCGCTGGCCATCCCGGCATTGCCGGTATCAATAATACCCAGCTCAGCCTGTTCAGCAGCAACAACCGTACCCGCGCCTTTCAGCACAACCACGCCTCCGTACCGTTTTACCAGACGTTGCGCACAAAGTAAGCGATCGTCTTCAATTTCTGCAATGGAACAGCCCAGCAGCCGCGCGGCTTCACCAGGATGCGGCGTGATCACGCGATTGTGACGTTTATCGGGATTGATTGCCAGCAGGTTCAGCGCATCCGCATCCCAGAGCATCGGTTTGCGAAAATTCTCTACTTTTTGCAGCGCTTTTTTGCCCCACTCCTGCTGACCAAGCCCAGGGCCTATCACCACCACATCCGCCCACGCCAGGCTCTCTTCCAGCGTCTGCGGCGTCAGCGCATCGACCATCAGTTCTGGTCTGGCAGTCAGAACAGGCGCAATGTTTTCACTGCGCGTCAGCACTTTGACCAGCCCGGCTCCTGCGCGCAGCGCCGCTTCACCGGCCATGCGTATTGCGCCTGCCGTGCCGTGGTCGCCGCCGATAATCACCAGCCGACCGTGGGACCCTTTGTGTGAGGTGGGACGACGCGGCGTTAGCCAGTGTGCAAGCTGTTGAGCATCAAAACGTTGCAATGGCGCGTTCTGCCCCGCCAGCCAGTCGTCCAGCCCGAGTGCGTTAACATGCAGACGTCCGGTGACATCGCGTGCTTTACCGGTGAGCAGACCAGGCTTGAGCGCAATAAAGGTAACGGTGTGCGCAGCGTTGATGACAGCCCCCGGCGTCGCCCCTGTCTGCGCCAGTAGGCCGGATGGAATGTCGATTGCGATTGTAGGGGCTGGGTGGCTATTGGCACGTTCGATCAACGCCGGGAGAGGTTCACGCGGCGCGTTTTTTAAGCCAGTACCTGACAGCGCATCAATAATGACGTCCACGCTGTCTGGCCAGTTAATATCCGCAGCATGAATCACGCCACCGGCGTTAAGCCAGGCGTCGTGCGCCTGCCGCGCTTCCTCGGGGAGCGGTTTATCACTCTCGAGCGCCAGCAACGTAACGTCAAGCCCCTGCGCTTTGGCAAGCCTTGCCACCACGTAACCATCACCGCCGTTGTTGCCATGACCGCAGAGCACCAGCCAGTGTTGGGCATTCGGATAGGCCTCGCGGGTGACCTGAAACGCCGCCTCTCCCGCCCGTTGCATCAGCTCATACAACGTCAGCCCTAAACTGTCTGCCGCCTCTCGCTCCATCCGCCTGATGTCATCGGCGTGCCAGATGGAATGTGGTATACTTGCGGGGTTTTTCTTCATTGTATGGTCCGTCATGTCAGAGCCCCTCGATCTCAATCAGTTAGCGCAAAATATTAAGCAGTGGGGACTGGAGCTTGGCTTTCAGCAGGTCGGTATTGCCGATACCGACCTCAGCGAAGCGGAGCCCAAACTGCAGGCCTGGCTGGATAAACAATACCACGGCGAGATGGACTGGATGGCCCGTCACGGCATGATGCGCGCCCGACCTCACGAATTATTACCCGGTACGCTACGCGTCATCAGCGTCCGTATGAACTATCTGCCTGCTAATGCCGCCTTTGCCAGCACGTTGAAAAACCCCTCACTCGGTTACGTCAGCCGTTACGCGCTTGGGCGCGACTACCATAAGCTACTGCGTAACCGCTTAAAAAAGCTGGGGGAGAGGATTCAACAGCACTGCGTTTCGCTGAATTTTAGACCTTTTGTCGATTCCGCGCCCATTCTTGAGCGTCCTTTGGCGGAAAAAGCCGGACTTGGCTGGACAGGTAAGCACTCACTTATTCTCAATCGCGAGGCGGGTTCATTTTTCTTCCTCGGGGAATTACTGATCGACGTGCCTCTGCCGGTCGATAAGCCAGTCGAAGAAGGATGCGGGAAGTGCGCTGCCTGTATGACCATCTGTCCCACCGGGGCCATCGTGGAACCCTACACGGTAGATGCGCGCCGCTGTATCTCGTATCTCACTATCGAACTGGAAGGTGCTATCCCGGAAGAATTTCGTCCTCTGTTGGGGAATCGAATTTACGGCTGCGATGATTGTCAGCTCATTTGCCCATGGAACCGCTATTCGCAGTTGACGACAGAGGATGACTTCTCCCCCCGCAAGCAACTTCATGCTCCGGAGTTGATAGAGCTGTTTAGCTGGAGCGAAGCGTGGTTTTTAAAAGTCACGGAAGGTTCTGCCATTCGCCGTATTGGCCACCTGCGCTGGCTGCGAAATATCGCCGTTGCGTTGGGTAATGCCCCATGGGATGACGCGGTTATTCACGCTCTGGAAAGTCGCAGAGGTGAGCACCCACTTCTCGACGAACACATAGACTGGGCGGTTGCTCAGCAAATTGAGAAGCGAAATGCCTGCGTAGTTGAGGTGCAGTTACCGAAGAAACAACGTTTGGTCAGGGTCATTGAAAAGGGTCTGCCGCGCGACGCGTAAGTCATCCACAGCTTGTGTATAAAAATAAAAACACATTGATATTCAAGAGGGAAAAAATCGTCAAGTGATCGCATTAACAATTTGAAATGATAATTAGTTCAATAATTTCAAATAGTTAAAATGATACTATTCACCCAGCGAAGTTTTTTGTATTCCAGGAATAATACCCGAGCCTGTGGATAAGTCTGTTTACAAGAGTATGTCAATGACGAAACAAAACGTCCCCAACGCGATTATTCGCTGTGGATATTTTTATTGGGGTGAGAATTTGGAGCGGGAAACGAGACTCGAACTCGCGACCCCGACCTTGGCAAGGTCGTGCTCTACCAACTGAGCTATTCCCGCATAATCTTCGTCTTTCGAACCGCTACTGCGTTGGCTGCCTTCATTCACCTGAGTCACTTACTTCAGTAAGCTCCTAAGGACTCATTCAGTTGCCGCCTTGTCGCAATTCGAAATCCTGCGATTGGTGGTCTGTGCTTATAAGCACTTTCAAATTTTGGAGCGGGAAACGAGACTCGAACTCGCGACCCCGACCTTGGCAAGGTCGTGCTCTACCAACTGAGCTATTCCCGCTTGGGTGTGTCTTTGCTTTACAAGCATTTTCAAATTTTGGAGCGGGAAACGAGACTCGAACTCGCGACCCCGACCTTGGCAAGGTCGTGCTCTACCAACTGAGCTATTCCCGCTTGGGTGTGTCTTTGCTTTACAAGCATTTTCAAATTTTGGAGCGGGAAACGAGACTCGAACTCGCGACCCCGACCTTGGCAAGGTCGTGCTCTACCAACTGAGCTATTCCCGCAAATCTGTACTGCTTTTGTTGCTGCCGTAACGCGTAATTCTCTGTCGTTACGGGAGGCGCATTATACGAGAAATCCGTTTAGCTGCAACCCCCCGAAAAGCGATTTTCTCATTTTTCTGTTTAAGTGCTGAATTTATCGGCAAGTCGTCTAATTTAGCGACAATTCTGCCTCAGTGCAAGCTCACAGGAACGATATTCGTAAGCCGGGTAAGGCGTAGCCGCCACCC
>NZ_SZWX01000014.1:0-82972 GCF_005280975.1 Citrobacter sp. wls716 | reverse complement strand
GGCTCGGTGCCTGCGGCAGCACGGCCAGCAGCGCGGCATCGGAATAACTCAATTGCGCAGGTGATTTACCAAGATAAGCCCAGCTTGCCGCCCCCACGCCCTGCAGCGTACCGCCGAACGGCGCACGGTTGAGATACAGTGTCAGGATGTCGCGTTTGGAGAGATGCCATTCCAGCTGCAATGCGCGCCAGAGTTGGCGAAACTTGCCGCCGAAGGTTCGCGGATGGGGATCGAGTAATCGTGCGACCTGCATGGTGAGCGTACTGCCGCCAGAAACCACACGCCCTGAGGAGAGGTCCTGCCATGCCGCGCGCAGCACTGAAAAAGGATTAACCCCAGGATGTTTCCAGAACCAACGGTCTTCGTAGTTAATTAACGCCTCAAGGTAGCGGGGCGACACCTCATCAATCGTTACCGGATACCGCCAGATACCATCCGCATCGGCAAAGCGCCAGAGTGGCGTACCATCATAGGCCACCACGACACGCGCCGGATCGACTTCGTGAAGCGGCAGCGGCCAGATTTTATCTGCCGCCCAAACCGCCGCCACAAACAATAGTGCAACGGCTGCCAGCCAGAGCCAGCAGCCGCGTTTACCCAACCCGCGCATCATTTACGGTCTGACAATCAACAGTCCCTCTGTCGCACCAGTCGCGCGCCACTGCGGAACGTACATGGACTCCACCTGCGGCACAGGAACCTGATAGGTCCCCGGCGTTACCGCCCGCGCCAGATACACCAGCGTCACCGGCTGTCCTTCGTTGACCGCCACCGCGGCGACAAAGCGATCGTCACGGAACTCAACGTGCTGGATATCTGCCTGCTGCATCTGATTGAGCAGATTCGCCACTTCGCTGCCGCTATCCTGCAGGCTGGCGCTGCCGTTGGCCAGATTCTGGTTTTCCAGTTCCAGGCCTGCTGGCAGTAAATCGACCACCAGCGCATCCGGCACGTTCTGGCTGGCTTTTACCTCCAGCCAGACCAGCACCAGCTCGCCGCTACGCAGAGAATCCAGTGATTTGCTATTCCCGTCGAGCCCCAGGATTTGACGTTCAATATGCAGGACATTGCTGGCAGGCGTCGGTGAGGTTTGCGGGTAACCGCTCACATCCAGACGCAACCACAGAGGCTGATTACCGGTATTGGTCACGCTCAGCGTAGACAGCGCGTCGGCATCCAGATTACGCGTCTGTGATTTCTCTGCGGCTAACGGTTGTTCAGAGAGTGACGTTTGCGCCTGCCACGTACCAGGCAAATCCTGTAACGTACGCGCGGCAAGGAACAGCGCATTATTTTCCTGAGTAGAGAGCCAGCGCTGTCCAAAGGCCTGTTCTGACAAGGTGTTCAGCAGCGTATTCTGTACTTCAGGTTTAAGTTTGTTTTCTTCCAGCAAGGCCAGCATCAGCGCGTTGTCGCGCAACTGACTGCCGTAATCCGCCATCCACTGCTGCGCATCGCGGCGTGGCGTATTCAACGCCAGCGTTAACGCTTGTTCACTGCGGTTAGCATCGCCCATGTTTTTCAGCGCGATCCCCAGTTGCAATAGCGGTAAACCCGAAGCTGCCTGCGTACGGCGCTCCCAGATCTCACGCAGCGCGCCGAGCGGGGCTTTCTGCTGACGAGCCAGTACCAGCGCGGCGTAAGCCTGGACGGCAAAGCGGCTCGCGGATGCGTCGTCGGTATAACGAATCGACATCATGCCCGGATCCTGCAAATAGCGTAGCAGTCGCTCGTTGCCCCGGTTAATGACCTCTGCCGGGACACTGTAGCCCTGTTCATTTGCCCGGACGAGGAAATCCATGACATACGCGGTAAGCCAGTACTCTTCCGACCCGTTTTTATCCCACAGCGCGAAACCACCATTATCACGCTGCATTTGCAGTAAACGAGAGATACCAATCTCTACTGCCGCTCGGCGTTTTTCATCGCTGTCACCCGCGATACCTAACGCCTTCAATTGCGCAGCGTTGGTGTATAAAGACGGGAACAACCCGCTCGCCGTTTGCTCAAGGCAACCGTAAGGGTAAGCTTTCAGTTCACGGATGTAGCGCGCCAGATTCAGCGGCGGTTTACCACTGAACAGCAGTTGTCCCTGCATCGTCGCTGGAGAGAAATTGGTCAGTGCTTCGCCCGGAAGCTGCCAGGTTGCGCCCGGCTGAAGTGCGACACCGTTATTAACGGTTTGCGCCGGGAACGCCGGACGCACGCCAATCTTCCACTGTTTATGCTGAACAGGCAGCGTTTCACCCGGTAAAGTCAGACCGCTAATTTCTGCCTGAATTTCGCCATCGCCAAACCCCTCCCGCGCGCGCACCGGAATAAACAGCGTAGTCCTTACTCCTGGCGCCAGATTTACCGGCGCGGGATCTTGCCCCATCAGCTCCAGTAAACCATTGGCCGCGAGCTTAATATTCAGCGTTTGCTGTTTGTCAGTCAGGTTAGTCACGTCCAGCGTCAGGCGCGAGGTATCGCCTCCCGCCAGAAAACGCGGCATATTCAGTTCAGCAATTACTGGCGCGGCAACAATCACCTTGCTTTCGCTGCTGCCAAAGTCATCCGCCGTCCAGGCCTGCGCCATTACCCGCAGCTCGCCGTTGAAATCACCGATAGGTAACGTCACCATACCTTCGCCCTGCTCGTTAAGCGTGACCGGCAGCGCCTGTTGCGCCACGATATTGACGTGATTGACCGGTGGCTTACCGCCGCGTTTTAATTCATCGCCATCACCACCAAAGCGCAGTGCTGCGAGACGTCCTTGCCCTTCGATCACCTGGCCGTAAATATCATAAATATCCGCGCCATAGCGTTTTTGCCCGAAAAATGCCTGCCACGGATCCGGCGTGGCGTAATCGGTAATATTCAGCACCCCGCTATCAACGGCAGAGACCAGCACGTTAATCTGTTTTGGTACGTCGCCATTTTTGACGCTGGCTTTAATCTTGACGGTCAACGGCTGGTTTGGACGTATTTTCGCCGGGTTTTCCAGCGCCAGCGCCAGACGACGGTTTTCGTCACCTAACGGCAAATGCAGTAAACCGACCGCCCGTTTTGGCGTTGCCGAACGGGACTTGTCGCCAGGACGAACCACCAGCGCACTAAGATACAAATCGTGGCGATTCCAGGTTTTATCGATTGGGATGGAAATATCGAGACCATCCGCCGGTACGTCTATTTCTTGCCACCACAGCGGGCCTTCGCTGGATTCCACCATCGCATAACCTTTGCCAGCAGCGGGAGCGGCAACGTGCAGCTTCATGGTATCACCGGGACGATAGCTGGGCTTGTCCAGTTTCAGCGTCACGCGATCGGGACGAACAGCCCCACTGCCGTCGCTATTATCCTGCCAGCTATAACCGGCCCAGAAGCGTACGCTGCTCACCGCATCATTCGGAGCTTTCACTTCCAGACGATAGGCGCCCCACTCAACCGGGAAGCTGACTTTACCGGTTTCATCAGCCTTAAGATCCAGAGTCTGCTCACCTTCAACCAGATCCTTTTGATCGAACTGTGATTGCCAGCCCTCGCCTTCAGACCAGTTCCAGTAATAATCTCGTCGCTCGCGGATCAAACGCACCTGCAAACCCGACACCGCTTTTTTCTCGCCTTGCGCATCGGCGTACACAATGTCGAAAGCGGCGTTGCTGTTTTCATCAACGATAGGCTGATTCACGGTGGTATCGGTGCGGTAGTCATAGACAGCTTTTGCCGCAAACTGCGGACGAATACCCGGCAGCGTATCCGCAGGCCAGATGGCTTGCTCAACCCGACGCGTCACCGGGCGGCCACCTGATTCCAGCAGGCTGGCTTGCAGGATCACCTGTAACGGAGAATGCGTCTCCTGCCATTGGCTGTTGGTGGTCACTTCGCCGCGTCCGTGGTCATCCAGCGTGAGCTGAACTTCATCGAGGCTGCGGGAAAGGTTTTCTTCGGCGATATTCCCAAACTGGAAGCCCGGTAACGCCTGTACCGCATCCCGCAATGGACGCAGATAAAGCTGGCCTTGCAGCGCATTGCCGTTGGCGGGCGCGCCGTACAGGTAGTAGCCCACCACCGAGAACTTCACTTCATCAGTTGGCGCCACCGGCATCTTACTAGCGGCGAGGTTAAGCGCCATCCGCTCCGGCATAAAATCTTCGACGTGGAAATCCCACATCCGCGACTGGTTGTCGCCAGTATTGGCACGAATATGCCACATGCCGGTTGGCGCGCTGCTGTCCAGCGGCCAGCTAAAACTGTACAGGCCGTTTTCCGGTTGGCTAACTACCGAGCGTAATACCTGTCCGTCGGGTTTCACGACTTCCAGCTTCACCGGTTGGTCGGGCAATGTTTTGCCGTCGCTGTCACGCAGTAATCCGTTGAGGATCACCGTTTCGCCAGGACGATAGAGGTCGCGTGGGCCGAACATAAAGAACTGTTTGCTGTATCCCGGCGCACCGGCAATATCAAATTCAGCCAGATCCAACGCCGGGAGCTTCAGATCCAGCAGCGTGGTTTGCCCGTCTTTGCGGGCCAGCAATAAAGCCGCGTCTTTATCAGTCTCCAGTTTGACATGACCCTGAGCGTCGCTGGTAGCCTGCGCCAGCGTCTGTCCTTTTTCATTGAGTAACGTGACCTCAATCCCCTGCTGCGCGGCGCCGTTTTCCAGACTCTGCGTAAAGACATCCAGTTGATTATGGTAGCGGTGTGCAGACACACCAATATCGCTGAGCGTGAACAGCGTAGCGGCATTACTGTAGTTGTATTGTCCAGCCTGATTCATCACCGCGATGTAAACACCCGCTTGCTGCAACGGCTTGATATCGCTCAGCGGCAGCAGCAGCTTCTCACGGGTGTTGCGCGCAGGATTAAGGTCAAAGCGCCCGGTATACACCAGTTCCGCCATTTTCAACAGATTGTCTGACTCCCAGTTTGACAGCGAATTACGATATTCCCACTGGCTGACAAATGCACCGAGCGACTCGGGCTTCACGCGAAAGAAGTTCACATCCACGCTGTTGACGTTAAGGGCCATCACTGGCAGCCCTTCAATCACTTTTCCCGGCAGCAGCGAGCCGCGACTGGCGAAGCCTACGCTTGGCTGGACGTCGCGGGTGGTAATATTTTTTTCATAGTCGATAGCGAACGTCGCTTTATTCAGCGCCAGCAAATCACGCTCAATGGTCACCACCAGTTCCCGGTTAGGTTCAAGATGGCGTAAGCGCAGCTCTTTCAGGTTTGGCGCCAGCTCCCAGGCCCCATCCACTTTGCCGCTTTTTTTATCGACAACGTGCAGTACGCGAGAAAAATCTTGTTCAGGATCGAGAGGAATAGAAAAAGTCAGCACCAGCGTCGCCGCACCATCCAACTGGACTTCTGAGGCATCCAGCAGCGTCAACGGCTTGCCCTGGCTTTGCTGCATCAGCTTTTGTAATTGCGCCGGATCTTTTACCGGTGTGGTCTGTGGGGCGGGCGTATCATTTTTTGCCGTCGTCGACGGCTTATCGTTATTATCGCACCCCGCCAGCGCCAACATCAGCATACAGGCCACTACGCGTAAATGTTTCATTTTTCATCCCTGGCCTGAGTGGCCCGTTAGCAACGTAGAACAACTATTATGCGTCAGATTTCAGCAGGTGGAAGTCAGTAATAAGATGTTGTTGTCTGAATTTTCGTGATTAATGTGGGTCCACCTGACAAATCAGCCTCTTTTACTTGTCGCTTTGCACCAAACATCCGACAATTTGCCGAAACCTGGTAAAAATGGAGATGCCTATGACTACCGCCTTCTTTGTCGCTGCCGACTGGCTTGTCGAACATATTGACGACCCGGAAATACAAATTCTTGATGCCCGGATGGCACCTCCAGGCCAGGAAGATCGCGATGTTGGCGAGGAGTATCGCGCCGGCCATATTCCTGGTGCGGTCTTTTTTGATATCGAAGCGCTCTCCGACCATACTTCTGCGTTACCGCATATGCTGCCACGTCCGGAGGCTTTCGCCGTCGCCATGCGCGAGCTGGGCGTACATCAGGATAAACACCTGGTCATCTACGACGATGGCAATCTGTTTTCCGCCCCGCGTGCCTGGTGGATGCTGCGCACATTTGGCGTCGAAAATGTCTCCATTTTGGCAGGCGGTTTTGCGAGCTGGCAGCGTGATGAGCTCCCCTTGCAGACAGGAAA
Organism: Citrobacter sp. wls716; assembly: GCF_005280975.1. Classification (NCBI taxonomy): domain Bacteria; kingdom Pseudomonadati; phylum Pseudomonadota; class Gammaproteobacteria; order Enterobacterales; family Enterobacteriaceae; genus Citrobacter; species Citrobacter sp. wls716. The sequence goes on along the minus strand of NZ_SZWX01000014.1, from coordinate 76,811 downwards.
TGTTGACTTGCCCGAAGGTGAATTTGACGCCGTGTTTACGCCAGAGGCCGTCGTGCGGGTGACCGATGTCCTGCTGGCCAGCCATGAAAAAACCGCACAGATTGTCGATGCGCGCCCGGCTGCGCGTTTTAACGCAGAAGTTGACGAACCCCGACCAGGCCTCAAGCGCGGCCATGTTCCCGGTGCGCTGAACGTACCGTGGACAGAGTTGGTTCGTGACGGCGAACTGAAAACCACCGATGAGCTGGATGCTATTTTCTTCAGCCACGGCGTGAGCTTTGACAGACCGATAATCGCCAGTTGCGGATCCGGCGTAACGGCGGCCGTGGTGGTGCTGGCGCTTGCGACGCTGGGCGTTTCCAACGTCGCGTTGTATGACGGCGCATGGAGCGAATGGGGAGCGCGCAACGATTTACCGGTAGAACCCGAAACTAAATAAAATCTGATTTACACATCTTTTTCGCCCACAAAAAAACCGCTCAAATGAGCGGTTTTTTTGTGCCAGTCCGGTTCGCGGCCTTTCCAGCAGGCTGTGTTGCCATAGCAACGCAGGCACACCTCAGGAGCTAAATATTCCGGTTTAAGAGAATAAAAGTCAAGTTAATTAACAGGGAAACTATTCAACATTTAATGTATTATTCTGAGCGGCCCTTTCCGCTGTCTCGCAAACGGGCACTGGCTTTAGGGAAGGTCATTGTATGGCCGTATACGCAGGCGCACCTCAGTGCTTGCTATCACGGCATGATCGCCAGTGGTGCTGTCGTGATGCGGTCTTCGCATGGACCGCGCAATGAAAATACGGTACTTCTGTATCGTGCTTGTTGTATCTGGCGCGTTGTGTCTTCACGGGGACCAGAGTTACTCAGGTAATTTTGCACGCGTGACGCTCAGCGCCCAGGGCAAGTAAGCCAGGTAGCCGCCCTACGGGGCGGCTTTCCTTTACTCAGATAATCCTGTTCTGTTTGAAATCCCTCAGGAAGCCGCCCCAGCGGCGCTCGTAGAAAGGCGCGATGTGTTCGGTAATAAAGTGGCTGACCCCTTTCTCACCTTTCACCACCTGGCAGATATCAATCGGTTCATCACCCGGTAACGTATCCGTTGCAACACTCCCCGTGGCATGAATAATCTCTTCAATATCGCCATCGGCTTCAATGCCAATCAGCAGGTTGGGTTGGGCATCCGGACTTTCTTTGATCGAGCAGAGAAACGCGCGTTTTACCGGCTTAATGGTTTTAAACAGCGTAGTCAGCGAGTCAATCATCTGCGCCGGAGGTTCAGCGACTTCAGAGAGGATCAGCGATTCACCGCCTTCCAGTACTTCCTGGGTGCTGAGCGGATTCCCCTCTTCCCCCATCAGCAGGCTGATTTCACGCGGCATAAATTCTTTGCCGGTCGGCAGTTTCGCGTTGAGAAACAGCGTTTCGCCGAGCGTCATTTCAAACAATGTACGCACCGGCATGACGACAAATGCCTGCTCATCTTCAACCGCCTGCTGCAGGGCTTCCAGGGAGGTGAAGAACGGGATCACGGTGGTGCCGTCTTCTTTTTCCCAGTGCTGAAGGTCGAGGGCGCTGTCTTCAACCACCGCCTCGCCTTCTGCGGCAGTACCCGGCACCCAGACGGTAGACTCCAGTAAAGTACGGAAAAATGCCGGACGATGCGCAGGCTCTGTCGCCGCTTGCTCCAGCAGGGTTTCTAATTCGTTTTTTGTTTCAGACATAAGAACCACAAATTGGATGAGTACGTGTAGGCCGAATGCGCAAAACGCTATCCGGCCATACAGTCATAAATTACGCGGTCAGCAGATTCGCAATCGTGCGCACACCCAGACCGGTTGCGCCCGCAGACCACTGCTCAACTGGCGCTTTGCGATAGGTTGCAGAGCAGTCGATGTGCAGCCAGCCCTGCTGATAGTTTTCCACGAAATGGGACAGGAAACCCGCCGCGGTGCTGGCACCCGCCGGATAGGCCGCGCTGCCGGTGTTATTCAGCTCGGCAAAGTTAGACGGCAGCTGGCTACGGTGGAACTCTGCCAACGGCAGACGCCAGAACGGCTCGTTTTCTTGCGCCGCACTTGCCAGCAGACGGGTAGCCAGCTGATCGTCAAAGCTAAACAGCGCGTGGTAATCGTTGCCCAGCGCAGTTTTCGCCGCGCCGGTCAGCGTGGCGGCATCAATAATCAGTTCCGGTTTCTGCGCGCTGGCGTCAATCAGGCCATCGGCCAGTACCAGACGCCCTTCTGCATCGGTATTCATCACTTCAACTTTTTTACCGTTGCGATAGTGAATAATATCGCCGAGCTTAAAGGCGTTGCCGCTAATCAGGTTATCCGCGCAGCACAGATACAGCTTCACGCGCTTGTTCAGACCACGGGTGATAGCAAACGCCAGCGCGCCGGTCACCGTTGCCGCACCGCCCATGTCGGACTTCATTGAGTCCATAAATGCGCTTTGCTTGATGCTGTAACCGCCGGAATCAAAAGTAATTCCCTTACCCACCAGGCAGGCATAAACCGGGGCTTCTTTATCGCCAGTTGGATTGTAATCCAGCGCCAGCAGCACCGGAGGACGTTCGGAGCCACGACCTACGGTATGCAATCCCATGTAGTTCTGCTCGCGCAGATCTTCGCCTTTAGTGATGCGGTAAGAGACGTTATCGCAGGCAACAGAGCACAGCAGGTCTACTGCGCGTTGCGCCAGCTGTTCCGGGCCCAGCTCTTCTGCCGGGGCGTTAATGGTATCGCGCACCCAGTCAATAATTTTCAGGCGGTTATCCAGCTCTTTGCGCTGCGCCTCATCCAGAGCGGCCCACTCAATTTTGCGGGTGCCTTTTGGTCCTTTGTAGCCCTGCCAGAATGCCCAGCTACGTTCGGTATCCCAGCCTTCACCGTCCAGTTGGACATGCTTAATACCCAGGCCGTCAATTTTACGGGCGGCGCGCTGGATAAGGCCGATGTCATCTTTTCCGTTCAGGTGCAGGGTAATACCGTCATTATTAATGCTGTATGTCGCCTTTTCACCCCAGCGGGCATCGGCGGGTTGCGTGGAAAGCGTAATTTTCATGGCTTCTGTCATTTTATTTATCCTTATTTTCGCGCATACAGGAAAACGGGCCGCCCGTGGGCAGCCCGTTGACTTATTCGGCTTCGTCCAGCCAGACCAGCAAAATGGCCTCAAGGATTTTTTCGTTCGATGCCTGTGGATCATCATCGAACTCTTCCAGGTCACAGATCCACTGGTGCAGATCGGTGAAACGAACGGTCTTGGGGTCGAGATCGGGGAACGCGTCGTACAGCGCCTCGCCGATTTCACGGCTATCGGTCCACTTCAGTCCCATACTACCCTCTGTTAATGCTCACGTGCATGATTGATTGTGTAACGTGGGATTTCGACCACTAAATCGTCCTCGGTGACACGTGCCTGACAGCTTAAACGGCTCTCCGGCTCCAGTCCCCAGGCTTTATCCAGCATGTCGTCTTCTTCTTCTGTGCTTTCCGGCAAAGAATCAAAACCTTCACGTACGATGCAGTGGCAGGTTGTGCAGGCACAGGATTTTTCACAGGCGTGTTCAATCTCGATACCGTTACGCAGGGCAACATCAAGAATGGTTTCGCCGGTCTCAGCTTCCAGAACTGCGCCATCGGGACAGAGATCCTGATGAGGCAAAATAACAATCTTTGGCATATTAAACCTCGTCCACGGAATGGCCTTTCAGCGCGCTACGGACGGATTTGTCCATGCGGCGAGCGGCGAATTCCTGGGTTTGTTTGTCTACGTTTTTAATGGCTTGTTCTATCGCGTCAACATCGTCACCCTGTGCAACCTCGCTCAAATGCGCGGCGGCGGTGTCGATAGCCTGACGTTCTGCGGCGCTTAACAGCGCGGCATCAGCGTTCAGCGCACCGGATAAACTCTCCAGCACGCGTGCCGCTTCGACTTTCTGTTCTGCAAGCCAACGGGCTTTAACGTCCTGCTCGGCAAAACTCATCGAATCCTGAATCATGGAGGCGATTTCACTGTCGGTCAGACCGTAGGACGGTTTAACCTGAATTGAGGACTCAACGCCGGTGGATTTCTCCATGGCGGTGACGCTCAGCAGACCATCGGCGTCCACCTGGAAGGTCACGCGGATATGCGCGCCGCCTGCTGGCAGCGCCGGAATACCGCGCAGCGCAAAACGCGCCAGTGAACGGCAGTCCTGCACCAGCTCACGCTCGCCTTGCATCACGTGAATGGACATCGCGGTTTGGCCATCTTTAAAGGTGGTAAAATCCTGCGCGCGCGCCACCGGAATCGTGGTGTTACGCGGGATCACTTTCTCCACCAGACCGCCCATAGTTTCAAGACCGAGCGACAGCGGGATAACGTCCAGCAGCAGCATTTCGCTGTCCGGTTTGTTCCCGACCAGAATATCCGCCTGAATTGCCGCACCAATGGCGACCACTTTGTCCGGATCAATAGAAGTCAACGGCGTGCGACCAAAAAATTCACCAACGCGTTCACGTACCAGCGGCACGCGCGTTGAACCACCGACCATCACCACTTCCAGCACATCTTGCGGCTCCACGCCCGCATCTTTCAGCGCGCGACGGCAGGCCAGCAGCGTACGCTTGACCAGTGCGGAAATGAGTTCATTAAAGATTTCACGGGTTATTTCACCCTGCCATCCCGCCACGTTAACTGTTACAGAATCAGCGTCGCTAAGCGCGATTTTCGCTGCAATAGCGGCATCCAGCAGTTCGCGCTGTACGCGGTTATCGCTACGATCGGCAACACCCGCCTGCTCGCGAATGTAATCCGCCAGCAGATGGTCAAAGTCGTCGCCGCCGAGCGCGGAATCACCGCCGGTCGCCAGCACTTCGAATACGCCGCGACTCAGGCGCAGAATAGAAATATCAAAAGTACCGCCGCCAAGATCGTAGACCGCAATCACGCCTTCCTGACCGGAGTCCAGACCATAGGCAATCGCAGCTGCGGTCGGTTCGTTCAGCAGACGTAATACGTGCAGACCCGCCAGACGCGCGGCGTCTTTGGTCCCCTGACGCTGTGCATCGTCAAAGTAAGCCGGAACGGTGATCACCACGCCGTCCAGTTCGCCGGACAGTGATTCGGTTGCCCGCGCGGCCAGCGCTTTCAGAATATCAGCGGAGACGCGCACCGGATTAAGCAATCCGGCAGCGGTTTCAATCATCGGCAAGCCGTTTTCGCTTGCCTGGAACGTATATGGCAGATGCGGGTAACGCGCCTGGATATCCGCCAGAGAGCGGCCCATCATGCGTTTTACCGAACTGACGGTGTTTGCCGTATCCAGCGCAGCATTGGCGCGGGCATCGTAACCGACAGAATAACCCTGCTGCTGATAGTGAACCACTGACGGCAACAGGTGGCGACCTTCATGATCTGCCAGCGTTTCGGCCTGGCCGCTGCGTACGGTCGCAACCAGGGAGTTGGTGGTGCCTAAATCGATACCTACCGCCAGACGACGCTGGTGCGGCGCGGCGCTCAGACCAGGCTCACTAATTTGTAATAAGGCCATTTTCGCTTCCGGAAATTAAAAATCGAGCAGTTTTTCTTCGAGTTGTTCTGCACTGCTTCGCAGTTTATCGAGAAAACGCAGCTTACGCACGGTATCTGCCGCTGCGTCCCACGTCTCGCTATCCAGCTGTTCCACCATCAATTGATGGCGAACGTTATACATTTCGCTGACGCGCTGCATAAACGCATCTAAACGTTGACTGTCTTTTGCCTGTTCAATTTCGTCCAGCTCTTCGCGCAGCTCCAGCTGTTCCATCAGGAACGCGGTATCGCGCACCGTGTGCTGCTCGCTACGGATGTCAAAGCCGTGTAAAGACAATAAGTATTCGGCGCGCATCAAAGGATGACGCAGCGTTTGCCAGGCCTGATTAATGGTAGCGGACTGCGAAACCGCAGCAAGTTGTTCCGCCTGGGAACCGCTGGCGAATTTATCAGGATGATACTGACGTTGTAGATCCTGAAAACGTAGGCTCAGCGCCTGAGTATCGAGCTGATAACGGGCCGGCAAGCCAAAGAGGGTGAAGTAGTCCATAACATTCTCAGGGCATCGATTCTCTGTTGTTCACGGGAGCAAAACCAGAGAGTCAGGTAAAACAAACCCCACGCGCAGGCGACCACGGTGGGGTTATCGGTAAGCGCGTTACACGTGGAAGCTTTCGCCGCATCCACATTCGTCTTTCACGTTCGGGTTAGTAAACTTAAACCCTTCGTTCAGACCTTCTTTGACGAAGTCTAACTGCGTACCGTCGAGGAATTGCAGGCTCTTACCGTCGACCACAACTTTTACGCCTTTGTCTTCAAACACGGTATCTTCAGCCGCCGGCTCGTCAACAAATTCCAGTACATAGGCCATACCTGAGCAGCCGGAGGTTCTCACGCCCAGACGCAGACCAAACCCTTTACCGCGGTTTGCCAGGAAGGTATTTACACGCGCTGCTGCACTGTCGCTTAAGGTAATCGACATAATAAAACCTCAACTCTTAATTATTTTGCTTCACGTTTGCTTTTGTAATCCGCAATCGCGGCTTTAATCGCGTCTTCAGCCAGAATAGAGCAGTGAATTTTCACCGGTGGCAGTTCAAGCTCGTCGGCGATATCGGTGTTTTTAATCGCCTGTGCTTCGTCCAGAGATTTCCCTTTTACCCATTCGGTAACCAGAGAGCTGGAAGCAATAGCGGAACCGCAGCCGTAAGTCTTGAAACGCGCGTCTTCAATGATACCCTCATTGTTGACTTTGATCTGCAACTTCATCACGTCGCCACAGGCTGGTGCACCCACCATGCCGCTGCCCACGTTCTCGTCGCTGTTGTCAAAAGAACCCACGTTACGTGGATTCTCGTAATGATCGATTACTTTTTCGCTATAAGCCATGCTGAATTCTCCTTATCGGTACCGATTAGTGATGTGACCATTCAATGCTGTTCAGATCCACGCCCTGTTTGAACATTTCCCACAGCGGAGAAAGGTCACGCAGGCGGCCGATGGAGTTGCGAACCAGATTAATGGCGTAGTCAATCTCTTCTTCGGTAGTGAAACGACCTAAAGAGAAACGAATTGAGCTGTGTGCCAGCTCGTCGGTCATCCCCAGTGCGCGCAGCACGTAGGATGGCTCCAGGCTTGCAGAAGTACATGCAGAACCGGAGGATACCGCCAGATCTTTCAGCGCCATAATCAGCGACTCGCCTTCAACAAAGTTGAAGCTGACGTTGAGAATGTTCGGTGCGCCCTGCTCGAGGTCACCGTTGAGATACACCTCTTCCATATCTTTCACGCCGTTCCACAGACGGTTACGCAGACTGCGCAGGCGCGCCATCTCGGTTTCCATCTCTTCTTTGGCGATGCGGTAAGCTTCACCCATGCCGACGATCTGGTGCACAGGCAGCGTACCGGAACGCATACCGCGCTCGTGACCGCCGCCGTGCATCTGCGCTTCAATACGAATACGCGGTTTACGACGCACGTACAGCGCACCGATACCTTTCGGGCCATAGATTTTGTGACCGGAGAAGGACATCAGGTCCACTTTCAGTTGGCTCAGATCGATAGGCAGTTTGCCTACGCTCTGGGTCGCATCAACGTGATAGATGATGCCGCGCGCACGGCACATTTCGCCGATAGTCGCGATATCCTGCACCACGCCGATTTCGTTATTCACGTGCATGATGGAGACGAGGATGGTGTCGTCACGCATTGCCGCTTCAAGTTCTTTCAGGTCGATAATGCCGTTACGCTGCGGGGCGAGGTAGGTGACTTCGAACCCTTCGCGCTCCAGCTGACGACAGGTGTCCAGCACGGCTTTGTGTTCGGTTTTGCTGGTGATGATGTGCTTGCCTTTTTTCTGATAAAAGTTGGCTGCACCTTTAATCGCCAGGTTATCGGATTCAGTCGCACCGGAAGTAAAGACGATTTCACGCGGGTCAGCGCCCACAAGATCGGCAATCTGGTTACGGGCGATATCTACCGCCTCTTCAGCCTGCCAGCCGAAACGGTGTGAACGAGACGCTGGGTTACCAAAGTTTCCGTCCAGGGTCAGACACTGCATCATTTTCTCGGCAACACGCGGGTCCACCGGCGTGGTTGCGGAGTAGTCGAGATAGATCGGTAATTTCATTGCTCTATAAACTCCGTACATCGCTTCAATGCAAGGAATCAGGCAACCGGCTGGATGTACGACCGTGTTAACGGGGTGTGTAACACCCCGGCCTGATTCTAAAATACTTTTATTATGCGCGTAACTTAACGTCGATCGCGTCTTGAGCACGATTAGTGCGCGGAGCGTCATGGGTATGCTGGCGACCAGACACATCCAGGACTTCCTGATTATTCACCAGTTCGCCCAACGTAATGTTGTTGAGGAAACCGGTCAGACGATCGCTCAGATCGCGCCACAGCGCGTGGGTCAGGCATTTATCGCCGCCCTGACAACCGCCTTTGCCCTGGCAACGGGTCGCATCTACAGACTCGTCCACAGCGCTGATTACTTCACCTACTGCGATGCTGCCGGCATCTTTACCCAGCAGATACCCGCCGCCTGGTCCACGTACGCTGGAAACCAGACCGTTTTTACGCAAACGGGAAAACAGCTGCTCCAGATATGACAGGGAAATTCCCTGACGTTCAGAAATATCAGCCAACGGTACCGGGCCCGTTTCGGAGTTGAGCGCAACGTCCAACATTGCGGTCACGGCATAACGCCCTTTTGATGTCAGTCTCATGTCTTACTTAGCCTCAAACTCGCCCCTGCCCGGGGTTTTTTATTGTAAAATGGGGGTATTGCATAGCAGGGGCAAGTCTGACATTCCCGACTAAATCAGTCAACTATTTACTTGACTAATTTAGTCAGGTATTTAACCTTCAGTGCCATTTTTACTTGCCGGAGGCGTTACGTTTACTTGCCTTTATTTTGTTGCTCAATCGACGCTAAAATCCCGCGCAAAATGTTCAGTTCCTGGCTCTCCGGACGCGCGCGCGTAAACAGACGGCGCAGCTTGTTCATCACCTGTCCCGGATGCCCTTCGCGGATAAACCCGGTCGACAGCAGCGTTTGTTCCAGATGACCGTAAAAACGCTCTAAATCATCGACCAGCGGGTACTCAGCTTCTTCGTATTCTGTGGTCTTCTCGCTTTCCTGCGTTGCCAGCCAGGCCATACGCACTTCATAAGAGATGACCTGCACCGCCATCGCCAGGTTCAGCGAGCTGTATTCCGGGTTCGCGGCAATAGCGACGTGGTAATGGCACTTCTGCAGTTCTTCATTCGTCAGACCAACGCGTTCACGACCAAACACCAGCGCTACGGGCGAATTCGTCGCTTCAGAGACGCTTTTTAAACCGCATTCACGCGGATCCAGCATCGGCCACGGTAGTGTACGGGAGCGCGCACTGGTGCCTACTACCAGGCTGCAACCTGCCAGCGCTTCATCAAGAGTATCGACGATCTGTGCGCTGCCGATTACATCACTGGCACCTGCCGCCAGAGCGATGGCCTGAGAGTCCGGTTTAACCAGTGGATTTACCAGCCACAAATTGGTTAAACCCATGGTTTTCATTGCGCGGGCTACAGAGCCCATGTTGCCAGTGTGAGAGGTTTCCACCAGCACGATTCGAATATTTTGCAGCATTGTATTTCTTCGGCTAAAGATTATTCGGGCATATTATCATAAAACGAAGACATATTCCGAACTCGCTGCTATACTCTGCGCCGTTTTCCCGTTCTTTAACATCCAGTGAGAGAGACCGATGCATCCGATGCTGACCATCGCCGTGCGCGCAGCGCGCAAGGCGGGTAATATAATTGCCAAACACTACGAAACCCCAGACTCTGTAGAAACCAGCCAGAAAGGCAGCAATGATTTCGTGACTAACGTCGATAAAGCCGCCGAAGCGATTATTATCGAAACAATTCGCAAATCTTACCCACAGCACACCATCATCACCGAAGAAAGCGGTGAGCACGCAGGTGAAGATCAGGATGTTCAATGGGTTATCGATCCACTGGATGGCACTACCAACTTCGTAAAACGTCTGCCGCACTTCGCGGTATCTATCGCAGTACGCATTAAAGGCCGTACTGAAGTTGCCGTTGTTTACGATCCGATGCGTAACGAACTGTTCACCGCCACTCGCGGCCAGGGCGCACAGCTGAACGGCTATCGTCTGCGTGGCAGCACCGCCCGCGATCTGGACGGCACCATCATCGCCACCGGTTTCCCGTTCAAAGCGAAGCAACACGCCGCTTCTTACATGAAAATTCTTGGCAAAATGTTTACCGAGTGCGCTGACTTCCGCCGCACAGGTTCTGCTGCGCTGGATCTGGCTTACGTTGCCGCTGCGCGCGTTGACGGTTACTTCGAAATCGGTCTGAAACCATGGGATTTCGCAGCAGGTGAGCTGATTGCGCGTGAAGCTGGCGCACTGGTTTGCGACTTCACCGGTGGTCATAACTATCTGGCGACCGGCAACATCGTTGCAGGTAACCCGCGCGTTGTTAAAGCCATGCTGGCGAACATGCGTGATGAACTGAGCGACGCGCTGAAACGCTAATCGTTTGATGCCGGATGGCGGCTAGCGCCTTATCCGGCCTACCAGGGGCGTTCCCCGTAGGCCTGATAAGCGAGGCGCCATCAGGCATTCATTCTACAACAGTGCTAAAACGGTCTTATCCCTCGCCCTACCGGCACCGCGCTCATCCACATCACTACCGCAGCAGCAATCAGCACCGCACCACCGGCTAACGCCAGCGTCGTCCAGCCAATCTGTCGCCACAGCACCGGGGCTTTGTGTCCGCTAATTCTCACCGCCAGCGAGCGAAAACTGTGTACCAGCAGAGCCAGTGACGTAATCGTTAAAGAGGTTCCTGCCGCCATCGCCAGCGCCGACGCCATACCCCAGCTAAAGACGCCAACCACTTTACTGAACAGCAGCACCATAATTGCGCCAGAGCAGGGGCGCATGCCCATAGAGAGAATAATCATCAACCGGGCGCGCCAGTCATCACCGCTTTGCAGTTGTTCCGGGTTGGGCAAATGCTGATGCCCGCAGCCGCAGCCCTCGTGATGCACATGGTGCGGCGTAAAGGCGGTGAATTTCGGGCGCATCAGCAGCTGGCGCAATTTCTTTAGCGCACGGACACACAATAAAACACCCAACATGCCAACCAGCGCATAACTTCCCTTCTCCAGCCAGAAACTGCTTATATGCAGCTGTCGGGCAGGCAGTTGCAGTACCGTGAGCACCACAACCACCAGCCCTATTGCCACCAGCCCCTGTAATAGGGAAGACGCCAGCGTCAGCCCGATGCTCGACTTGAGCTTCGACGGATGCGTCGCAAGCCAGGTCGTGATGACGATTTTGCCGTGCCCCGGCCCCAATGCGTGCAATACCCCATATATAAAGCTAAACAACAGCAGAGATCCGCCCGCACGTGTGGGGTTCGCGGCAACCGCTTTCAGCAACCCGCTCATCTGCTGGTTAACGTCTCGCTGCCAGACGACACTTTGCATCATCACCTGCGGCCAGGCCTGCCATAACCACAACACCCCGCCTGTCGCCAACAACAAAAAGACCGCCAGCGGCCATAGCGTGAGCCAGCGGCGTCTGGCTGCGCGTTGTTGATAAACTACTGACATTGCAGCGTCACCGTCTGTGCAAACTGTTTACCCAACTCCATATCCTCCGGCGGTGCGTCTTCTTTATCCAGAGACTGCGCAAAACTCAGCATGTGTTCATTCGGCGTCGGCGTATGCATTGAAATATGGCATTGCTGGCTTATGGTCTGCGAAAGCCGGGCGTCGCTGTCTTTGTCATAGCTCATATCGACGTAGTAGGTCGGATCGAAGGTTGAAATAGTATATTTTTGACCGCTCAGTGGTTGAGCTTCGGCCAGCGGCAGAACGAACGTCAGCACCGCCTGGTGTTCTTTACGCTCCATGCCATATTCCGTCGGTCTGTTTTTAAACTTTACCTTTTTCCCATCGTGCCATACTTCGGTGAAATAGTGCTGCCCGAGAACGTTGGCCATCACTTCCGCCGCCAGTTTTTTCCAAATTTCATCGCCAGGTTTAGCATTCCCCGCGTCGTAAAGCAGATCCGCCGACGTGATTTCATCCATCGTCCAGCGCATTTTTAGCGCGACGAACCGATCATTTTCGCTCACAACTTCGGTTTTCAGATGAATAAAGCTGTGGGGATGCGCACCTGTGCCAAAAGACAGGACAGCGAGAAACAACGTCATAATGATACGTTTAACGCCTTGCATGAGTTCTCCACGATAAAAATCAACACCGCCACAAATAATGATGCCGTATTTGGCGCAAGTGTGCCGAGGATATCATTGAACGAAAAAAAGTTGAGCACCCTTTTCCGGTATCGATTCAGTTCTCAATTTCGATAATTTCTTCTTCGGGAAATTCCACCCAAACACCTTTTCGGCGTCAAATCTTAAGTTAAATGATAAGAAAATGTTAATTAACGGTTTCATTTTAATGTTTTATTAACACTTAATTTGAATGCCTGAATCTAAAATCATGTAAATTTAACCAATTATTAACCACTTTATTTCCATAAATTAACAATAATGGGCATATATCACATTCTCCAAACTTATAATTCATTCCCTCTTCCATTCGTTGTTAACTTCACGCCGTGACATGTCCTGCCCCCTACGAAAGGTACAACTATGAAATTCAAACTCGCATTACTCAGTGCAACCCTGGTTTCTGCATGCATGTTGTCCGGCACGTCCTTTGCGGCGGAAAAATATGAAATTGCTGTGGTTGCCAAAGTCACCGGTATTCCCTGGTTTAACCGCATGGAAACCGGTGTTAACGAAGCAGCAAAAAAACTGGATGTGAACGCTTACCAGACCGGTCCGTCTACGCCGGACCCGGCACAGCAGGTCAAAGTGATTGAGGATCTGATCGCCAAAAACGTCAACGCAATCATCGTGGTACCAAACGATGCCAAGGTTCTTGAGCCGGTACTGAAAAAAGCGCGCGAGAAAGGCATTGTGGTCCTGACGCACGAATCCCCGGACGAGCAAATCGGTCAGTGGGATATCGAAACCATCGACAGTGAAAAATACGCGCAGGCCAACGTTGATGAGCTAGCAAAAAACATAGGCGGCAAAGGGGGTTACGCCATTTATGTCGGCTCGCTGACGGTCCCACTGCATAACGCGTGGGCGGATTATGCAATTAAGTACCAGAAAGAAAAATATCCGGAAATGTTCGAGGTCACTTCACGCCTGCCGGTCGCGGAAAGCATCGATAAATCCTACGCCACAACGCTGGATCTGATGAAAACCTATCCGCAGATGAAGGGCATTATCGGCTTCGGCTCACTGGGTCCAATTGGTGCGGGTCAGGCTGTGCAGAAAAAACGCGCCAAAGATAAGATCGCCGTTGTCGGGATCGCCATGCCAGCACAGGCTGCGCCTTACCTGATGCGCGGTGATATCAAAAAAGCGCTGCTGTGGGATCCAAAAGATGCGGGCTATGCGCTGGTAACGGTTGCCGATCAGCTGTTGCAGGGCAAAGAAGTCAATGCAGATCTGAGTATCGACGGTTTAGGGAAAGCCGATATCGACACGGAGAAGAAAGTGATCCGCTTTAACAAGATCCTCGAAGTCACCAAAGACAACGCACAGTCACTCGGTTTCTAAGGCTTTTGCCAACACCAGGGAAACCATAACGCCGACCGTCTGGTCGGCGCTATCAACCAAACTTAACACTCAGCGTCCGTCAGGGCGCTCGCAGGGGTATTGTCCATGACAGACACCACCGCATTTATCACTCTTGAGAATATCAGCAAACAATTCCCGGGCGTGCTGGCGCTGGATAACGTGAATCTGACGCTGAGAAAAGGCGAAGTTCACTGTCTGGCGGGTCAAAACGGCTGTGGTAAAAGCACCATTATTAAAGTGATCTCCGGGGTATATCACCCGGAAAAAGGCGCGCAGATTTTACTCGATGGCAAACTGTTCCATCACCTGACGCCGCAGCTTTCGTCCCACTACGGCATTCAGGTTATCTACCAGGACCTGTCGTTGTTCCCCAACTTTAGCGTCGCGGAAAATATTGCGGTTAACCGCTACCTTCCCGGCGGCGATATCTGGGTGCGTCGCGGAGCCATGAAACAGCAGGCGCTGGCCGCCATGAAGCGTATCGGGGTGAATATCGATCCCGATAAAAAAGTTGAAAAACTCTCGATTGCCGACCGACAGCTGGTCGCTATTTGTCGGGCAATTGCCGCCGACGCGCGCCTGGTGATTATGGACGAGCCCACCGCCTCGCTGACCCGTCAGGAGGTCAATGGCCTGCTGAAGGTGGTTAACGAACTGAAAGCGGCCGGCATTTGCGTGGTGTTTGTCAGCCATCGTCTGGATGAAGTAATGGAAGTGGCAGACCGCATCAGCGTGATGCGCGACGGCAAACTGGTGGGCACATATCCTGCCAGCGAACTGGACAGTCACGAGCTGGCCTTCCTGATGACCGGACAGCGCTTCCACTACAGCCCGCTGCCGGAGAAATCATTCGACGATCGAGCCCCCCTGCTGGAGCTGCGCAACCTAAGCCGCAGAGGCAAATACCAGAACATCAATCTGTCGCTGCATGGCGGCGAGATTGTCTCGATTGTCGGCCTGTTGGGCGCCGGGCGTACCGAGCTTTGTTTGAGCCTGTTTGGCATGACGCACCCGGAAAGCGGCGAGATGCGTATTAACGGTCAGCCGGTCACGCTTCATAATAACCACGACGCCATTAAGCACGGGATCGGCTACGTCTCAGAAGATCGCCTGACGCAGGGGCTGATCATGGAGCAGTCGATTTACGACAACACCATCGTCACGGTGTTTGATCAACTGCACACCGGTAGCGGCTTGCTCGATCATCGTAAAGCGCAAAAGCTGGTCGCCGATTTAATCCGCGAACTGAATATCAAAGTGTCCGATCCGCACCTGCCGGTCAAAACCCTTTCCGGCGGCAATGCCCAGCGTATCGCCATTGCCAAATGGGTGGCGACCAATCCCCGCATCCTGATCCTCGACTCGCCTACCGTCGGCGTGGATATCGCCAACAAAGAGGGCATTTACCAGATAGCCCGCGATTTGGCGGAACAAGGTATGGCGGTGCTGATGATTTGCGATGAAATTCCGGAAGCATATTACAACAGCCACCGCGTGCTGGTGATGCGTCGCGGCAGACTGGTGGCGGAATTTAATCCTCATCACTGCCGTGAAGAGGAGATTGCTGAAGTGGTCGAGGTAATCAATGAATAAGATGCATCTGTCCCGTTTAATCGGACAACATGAATTCTGGCTGGGCCTGCTGGTCGTAGCGCTCGCGGTTGGGCTAAGTGTCAGCACCGATGAGTTCCTCTCGCTCGGCAATCTGACAGATGTGGCCACCAGCTACGCGATTCTCGGCATTCTTGCCTGCGGGTTGTTTGTGGTGCTGATTTCCGGTGGGATCGATATCTCATTTCCGGCGATGACCGCGATTGCCCAGTATGCGATGGCCAGTTGGGTGATCGGCCACGGCGGCAACTTCGCACTGGCATTAACCATTGCGATTGCGGTGGGCCTGCTGCTTGGACTGATTAATGGCTTCCTGGTCTACTGGCTGCGCGTTCCGGCAATCATCATTACCATCGCCACGCTGAACGTCTACTACGGCCTTCTGGTTTACGCCACCAAAGGCACCTGGCTGTACGGTTTCCCTGACTGGTTTATGAACGGCATTAACTGGTTCTCCTTCACCGCGGCAGATGGCTACGACTACGGCCTGACCCTGCCCCTGCTGTGCCTGGCGGCGGTGATCGTCTTTACCGCAGTGCTGATGAACTATACCCGTCTTGGCCGTCAGGTTTACGCCATGGGCGGCAACCGCGACGCGGCCTCACGCCTGGGGCTGAATCTGCTGAAGCTGCATTTCTACGTGTATGGCTATATGGGCATTCTGGCAGGTGTTGCGGCCGTGGTTCAGGCGCAAATCACCCAGTCAGTTGCACCCAATTCGCTGCTCGGCTTTGAGCTGACGGTGCTGGCGGCGGTCGTACTCGGCGGAACCAGCATGAGCGGCGGGCGCGGTACGTTGACCGGAACCCTGCTCGGCGTTGTCTTGCTCGCCTTCTTACAAAATGGTCTGACGCTGCTCAGCGTCTCCTCTTACTGGCACACCGTATTCAGCGGCGCCATTATCCTGGTCAGCATCAGTGCCACGGCCTGGAACGAAAAACGCAAACTGGCAAGGGAGCTTTGAGATGAAAACAATCGCCAGATTTTTACCCGGTGATGCCATCATTCGTCTGCAATGCGTCATTATTGTGGTCGTCGCCCTGGTCTTCTCAGCCCTGCTTGGCAGCCGTTTTTTTAGCGTCGCTAACTTCCAGTCGATAGGCTCACAGTTACCGATCCTCGGCATGCTGGCCCTCGGGATGGGTATGACCATGCTGACCGGCGGCATTAACCTGTCAATTATTGCCGGGGCGAACGCCTGCTCGCTGGTAATGGCAGCGATTATCGTTACCCATCCGGATAACCCGCTGTTTCTGGTGCTGGCGCTGCTGGCAGGCGCAGCCGTGGCGGTGGCTATCGGTACGCTCAACGGCGCGCTGATTGCCTGGGTCGGCGTCTCACCGATTCTCGCCACCCTCGGCACGATGACACTTATCTCCGGGCTGAATATTCTGCTCTCCAACGGGACGGTGATTTCGGGTTTCCCGACCGCCATTCAGTACCTTGGCAACGCCACAATTGTGGGTATTCCGGTGGCGCTGTTGCTCTTTTTCCTGGTGGCAATCCTGCTATGGGTACTGCTGGAGCACACCACGCTGGGGCGCAGTCTTTATCTCGTCGGCTCCAATGAACAGGCTACCCGCTACAGTGGTGTGAATACCGTACGGGTACAAATTTCCGTGTACGTGATTTCAGCCCTGCTCGGCTGGGTCGCCGCCATTCTGATGATGGCGAAATTTAACTCGGCAAAAGCCGGATACGGTGAGTCCTACCTGCTGGTCACCATCCTTGCCTCCGTACTCGGCGGCATCAATCCGGATGGCGGCTTCGGACGCATTATCGGCCTGGTCCTGGCGCTGATTGTGCTGCAAATGCTGGAAAGCGGCCTTAACTTGCTGGGGGTCAGCAGCTATCTGACGATGGCGCTGTGGGGCGCGGTGCTGATCCTCTTTATCGCATTACAGAATCGTAAAGCCTGATTTCAGGAGAAAAAATTATGGCAAGTTACTTTATTGGTGTGGATGTCGGAACCGGAAGCGCCCGTGCTGGCGTGTTTGATCTCAACGGCAGAATGGTCGGACAGGCCAGTCGGGCCATCGAGATTTACCGCCCGCAGGCCGATTTTGTTGAGCAGTCTTCCGATAACATCTGGCAGGCAGTGTGTAACGCGGTTCGCGATGCGATTAACCAGTCAGATATCAACCCTATCCAGGTGAAAGGTCTGGGCTTTGACGCGACCTGTTCACTGGTGGTGTTGGATAAAGAAGGTAAACCGCTGACCATTAGCCCGTCCGGGCGCAGCGAACAGAATATCATTGTGTGGATGGATCACCGCGCCATTACTCAGGCTGAGCGCATTAACGCCCTGCATCATCGGGTGCTGGACTACGTTGGCGGTATTATCTCCCCGGAAATGCAAACGCCCAAACTGCTGTGGCTGAAGCAACATATGCCCAACACCTGGGCCAATGCGGGATACTACTTTGACCTGCCCGATTTCCTGACCTGGCGCGCAACGGGCGATGACACGCGCTCACTGTGCTCGACGGTGTGTAAATGGACCTATATGGGCCATGAAGACAAATGGGATGCCAGCTATTTCCGCCAGATTGGGCTGGAAGACTTGCTGGAACATGATGCCGCCAAAATTGGTCGCTACGTGAAAACCATGGGCGAACCGCTCGGTCACGGGCTGTCCGCACGCGCCGCCAGCGAAATGGGGCTGATTCCGGGGACCGCGGTCAGCGTCTCGATCATCGATGCCCACGCCGGTACGCTCGGCACGCTCGGCGCGAGCGGTGTCTCCGGCGAGGTGGCGGATTTCGATCGCCGCGTCGCGCTGATTGGCGGCACCTCTACCGGACACATGGCGATTTCCAAAGAGCCGCGTTTTATCGGCGGCGTTTGGGGTCCTTACTACTCAGCAGTGCTGCCAGAATACTGGCTTAACGAAGGTGGACAGTCGGCAACAGGGGCGTTAATCGACCACGTTATTCAGTCGCATCCTTGTTACGAAACCTTGTTGACCCAGGCGAAATCTCAAGGGCAGACCATTTATGAAGTGCTGAATGCGCTGCTGCGTAAAATGGCCGGTGAGCCGGAAGATATCGCATTTTTAACCCGTGACATGCACATCCTGCCCTATTTCCACGGCAACCGTTCACCGCGCGCCAACCCAACGCTCACAGGCGCTATCACCGGACTGAAGCTGTCGCGCACGCCGGAAGATATGGCGTTACAGTACCTCGCGACCATCCAGGCCATTGCGCTGGGAACCCGTCATATCATTGAAACGATGAATCAAAGCGGCTACACCATCGATACCATTATGGCCAGCGGCGGCGGGACGAAAAACCCGATCTTCGTTCAGGAGCATGCCAACGCCACCGGCTGTGCGATGCTGCTGCCTGAAGAGAGCGAAGCCATGCTGCTGGGCGGCGCCATGATGGGAACTATCGCCGCGGGCGTGTTCGATACCTTCCCGGAAGCAATGTCGGCGATGAGCCGGATAGGTAAAACGGTCACCCCGCAGACCAATCGCATTAAGCAGTACTACGATCGCAAATATCGGGTATTCCACGAGATGTATCAGGATCATATGAAATACCGCCAGTTGATGCAGGAGGACGCATGAGTAACTCCTGGTCTCAGGCCAGCGGCGTATTCCAGCTCTATAGCGATGCCCTGGCGGGTCTGGGGCAGCATCTGACTGAACCTGTCTGGCAGTCGCTGATGGCGGAGCTGCGCGGTTGTCAGGGCAAAGTCGTCGTCACCGGCGTCGGTACCTCTGGCATTGCAGCGCGTAAAGTCGCGCATATGCTGGCCTGCGTGGAACGTCCGGCGATTTACCTCAACGCGACGGACGCAGCGCATGGCGATCTCGGTTTTTTACGCGCCGACGACCTGGTGATTATGCTGTCGCGCGGGGGCAATTCGGACGAGCTCACCCGGCTGCTGCCCGGACTGGCTGCGAGAAATGTGCCCATCCTGAGCATGACTGAAAACGCGGATTCAGCCATCGCTAAAGCGTCGAGGCTGGTGATTTCCACCGGCGTTCAGCGAGAGGCCGACCCGCTGAACATGTTAGCCACTACCTCAATTTTACTGGTGCTGGCTATCTTTGACGCCGCCTGCGCCTGTCTGATGAGCGAAAGCGGCTACTCAAAGGAAACGCTGCTGGCGGTACATCCGGGCGGCGATGTGGGATTAACGCTGAGTCGTGAGCAGTAACGCCAGACAACTGTTACGGAGGTAATGAATCTGTTGCCTCCGTCGTATTGCTACGTTCACTTTAGGTTTTTCACTTCTCTGCGATAGCATGTTCATACCTCCCTCCGCCAGCATTCCCCCCTCTGGCATTTTTTTATATCTCAACAAAAGATAAAACAGTGAAAAAGCGGATTAACGCGCTGCGTTCCACTCCCGCTATCTGATCCGCACGTGAAAAATTCTGTGACGCCCTCCAGCATTCCTGGTGGAAAGCATTCCATTCTTCAAATCTATGATCAAACTTTAGCTATTCTTATCAAACATACTTACGGGAGACCCTACAGATGATGTCAACGCTTGCTCCACCATCTGTACTTTCCGCTCCCCAGCGCCGTTGCCAGGTACTGCTGACGCTTTTCCTGCCGGGGCAAATCGCTACTACACAAACCTTCAGCAGCCTCAACGGTGTCGATGATGCCACGGTTCAGGAAGATATTATTGGCGCAGGGCTCGAAATCCAGCGCTATCACCGGCTCACGATAGCCACCGCGCAGAATGGTGGCTATGCGATCGAAGGAACCCCGCTAAATCAGCGTCTGTGTCTGTTGCAGTGGCTGCGTCGTGGTTTGCGAATTTGCCCGACTTTTATCGCCCAGCATTTCACGCCCGCATTAAAAATGGAGCTGAAACAACAAGGTATTGCACGTACGCTGTATGACGACACCAATCTGCATGCGCTCATCAATCTGTGCTCTCGGCGCTTACAGAAGCCGTTTGAGTGTCGTGACATCCAGTTCCTGCGCCTGTATTTACAATATTGCCTGCTACAGCACCACGCGGGGATCACCCCGGAGTTTAATCCACTCCAGCAACGGTGGGCGCAATCCTGCGCTGAGTATCCGCTCGCCGAGGAAATTGGCCGCCACTGGCAGCGCCACGTCATGCAACGTGCGCCGCTGGGCGAATCGCTGTTTATGGCGTTGTTATTCTCCATGATCCGCATCCCCGATCCTATCCGCGATAATCACCAGCAGGATCGCCGCCTGCGCCTTGCTATTGCGCGGCTGGTGCTGCGTTTTCGCGAGTATGGCAACGTGCGCTTCAGCGACGAGCAAGGACTGCACGATCAGCTTTATATTCACCTTGCCCAGGCGCTTAACCGTAGCTTATTCGCCATTGGCATTGATAACACGCTCCCGGAGGAGTTCAGCCGACTTTATCCCCGGCTGGTACGTACCACCCGTGAGGCAATACACGGCTTCGAAGCGGAATACGACGTGCAGTTTTCAGAAGAAGAGATCGGCCTGGTTGCGGTTATTTTCGGTGCCTGGCTGATGCAGGAAAAGGATTTGCACGAGAAGCAGATTATCCTGCTGACCGGTAGTAACGAACAACTTGAAGCGCATATAGAGCAACAGCTGCGCGAACTGACGCTGCTGCCGCTCAACGTAAAGCATATGCCGATGCAGGATTTTCAAAAAGAGGGAGCCCCGCGTGGCGTAACGCTGATTATTACGCCATACACCACGCCGCTACCGCTGTTTTCTCCCCCGCTGATTCATGCGGATCTGGCGCTTACGCCGCATCAACAGCAGCAGATCCGCAAAATCCTCGAATCATAACATCGCAGGCTGCGCCGCCACCTTCGGGCGCAGAAAGATTGCCGGGAGCGCCACCAGCGCCATCACCCAGAATACGCCGCTGCCCAGATTCTGGTACAGGTATCCTGCGAATACGGTCATGATGGCAATGCTGCCGCCCATCGCCACCGCCGAGTACACCGCCTGGAGACGAATCACTTCGCTGCCCTGTCGCGCAGCAATGTAACGCATCGCCGCCAGGTGGCAGACGGTAAACGTGCCGCAATGCAGGATTTGCACCACAATCAGCCACGGCAGCTCTGTGCTCCAGCCCATCAGCCCCCAACGCGCGACGCCGCAAACGGCGGAAAGCAGCAGAAGATCGCGAGCGCTAAAGCGGCGGAACAGCTTGTGGCTGAGCGCAAAAATAATCACTTCCGCCACCACGCCTAATGACCATAAATAGCCCACCGCCGAAGCGGAATAACCGGCAGACTGCCAGTAAATGGCGCTGAAACCGTAATAAGCGGCATGTGCGCCCTGCAGCAGACTCACGCAGGCCAGAAAACGCCAGCTTTGGGTTATTAGCGCGCGCCAGGCGGGCCATCCCGCGCTCTCCTGCTGACGGTTCTCCCCCGCTGGCTGTACGCTTGGGCGGATCATCATCCCCAGCAGCATTGATGCAACGCCAAGCGATAGCAGGACCAGGATAATCCGATAGTCGAACAGGCTCACCAGTTTGCCGGTCAACGCAGAGCCGATCACAAAGGCCACGGATCCCCACAGTCGCACCCGACCGTAATCCATGGTTATCTGTTTTTGCCAGGTGTTGGCCAGTGCGTCGGTCAGCGGCACCAGCGGCGAGAAAAACAGGTTAAAGCCGACCATCACCACCATCAGCCACGCCACGTTGGTCCCCGCCCAGAAGGCCAGTGCAAACACCAACGTCAACAAGGCCAGAATACGTAACGCTGAGATCAGCCGAGAGGGATCGCTCACACGCGGTGCGATCAGCAAGCTACCGAGAAAACGGGCAATCAGCCCCGCGCCCAGCAGTAAACCGATGGTTTCCGGCGTCAGCCCCAGCCCTTCGAGCCAAACGCTCCAGAAAGGCAGAAAAATACCGTAGCTAAAGAAGTAGGTGAAATAACCGAGCGCCAGCCAGCGCGTGGAATGCAAAGCCATGAATCCCTCCCGTTTGGTGGCGATAGTCTGGCGACAAACGCAGGCTGGCGCAAGTGAGCATTAACACGCAGATAACATGATTTTTGCCCTATTCGACGCAAATTTGCATCGCAAAATGGCAGCGTTCACCCTGCGCTAAAACCTGTAACCCCGGCTGCCCCTGCATGTGGTGGGCATTCACCGGATGCGTCTGCGGATCCAGACACAGAAACGGCTCACCCGACATTCTGAACAGCATCAACCATGGAGTTTGCGCTAAAATCGTGACTCTCATCACATCTCGCTGAATAACAGCCCGTCCGCTCCAGCCGGAATAGCCGACGTTCAGCCAGCTATCCTCACCGTATTGCGCGCGCATGAAATCCGCCGCTGGTGGAATGACACGTTGCCATTCCAGCGGCAGATGCTGCAATCGTGTCAGAAACGCCCCCCCACTAAATCGCCACCCGTCTCTGTAAGCGATCATCTGCTGGTTCACGTCGCGCTGCCAGACCACGCTTTGCAGCATCGCCCACCAACCAGCCGTGGAGTGCAAACCTTGGTTCCTCCCGTTGTCGAGGGCACTCGAAGAATTGCACCTATACGAGCTAATACGTTTCTGAAATAGATAGTATATATATAGAAAAGCAAAAATAATTCACAAACAAAACACATCTGCACAATCAATAATAAATTAGCAGAACAAGTAATAATATATTAATTATCCATAAACAAATTCTGAAAATCACCTTAAGCAATACCAGAACTGGAATACATTCAATATCATTCAAGGTAACTAAAGTTATTAAAATAGTTAAACAATTTTAATTGTCATCATTCATTAATATAACGCATGGAAGAAAGAGGTACTTTAATGAAAAAAGTAGTGAAATCAATCGCCGTCGGTTTACTTGCGCTTTCTGCGGGAAGCGCATGGGCGACGGACGGCACCATTGAATTTACAGGCGAGATTTTAACCAGCACCTGTGAATTTGCCAACGGTGATACGATCAACGTCGAATTAGGCCACTACGCCGCCAAACAATTTAAAAGCGTTGGCGATCGTTCTCCGGCTATTCCGGTCGATATTCCACTGAAAAACTGCCCAACAACGCCGTGGAAACACCTTGATGGCAATACGGACAACTCATTCCAGATGTGGTTAGAAACGCGTAGCGGCGGTACCGTTGCGGGCAACGAAAACCTGATTGCCGTCAACAGTCTCGATGTTCCTGCAACGGGTGTAGGTATTCGAATCGACAGAGCCATCGACGGGAAACAAATGTCGCTGAATAAGCTTACCGATCCGAAAATCAGCTTTACACCTGAAGCCGACGGCACAACTACGGTAGGGCTACAGGCCTACTACGTTTCCACCGTCGATTCTTCTGCCATCACCCCAGGGGAAGCAAACGCCACTGTTGATGTCACCATCGACTATCGCTGATTGCCATCTACCATCTCTTTCCCTTCTTTCCATAGACGGGGAAAGAAGTGGTTTCTGACGCCAGGTTAAGGATAACCGAGATGAAAAAAATCACAGCATTTGCGCTGACATTACTGCTGAGCGGCTGGTCCTGCCAAAATTTCGCTGGCGGAATTGTACTGGAAAGAACCCGCGTCATTTATGACGCAGGGAAGAAAGAAGCCGCGCTATCCGTGACTAATCACAGTGAAAGTCTGCCCTATTTACTGCAATCCTGGGTCGACAATGAACAAGGGACAGCCCGTGGTCCCTTTATTATGACGCCACCGCTATTTCGCCTGAATGCAGGCAATAATTCATCATTGAGAATAATAAAGACATCTGATGATATAGCTAAAGATAAAGAATCCCTGTTTTTTATTAACGTACGCGCCATTCCGGCAACACAACAATCCGATAGCGTCGAAAATAATATGCTGACGCTGGTATTTAAAACCCGAATTAAGCTCTTCTACCGTCCGAGCAGCCTGGTAGGGAAGCCCTATGACGCCTATAAATTACTCGAATATAAATATAGCAATAATAAGTTAGACATCTATAACCCATCTGCTTATTACGTGGTCTTCGCGGGATTGATGCTGGATAAAACCGATCTGACCAACAACATAGAGCGGATCGCACCTGGCGAGCATAAACAGTTGGCAGTACCGGGTCTGGCAGGAAAGACGGTGCAGTGGGCTGCAATAAACGACTACGGCGGAACTAGCCAGACGGAAACCAGGACGCTGCAATAAATCGCGTCTTACAGCCAACTTACGACGTTAGCTCTCAGGGAATGAAAAGCGATATGGTGCAATCAACGCCACATTTTTCAGAAATTAAACCACTCGCCTTGTGGCTGCATTGCGCAATCGTCAGCGGATGTCTGGCATCTGTCCATGCCAGAGCCGATGTCTTCTACTTTGACCCAACGCTTCTGGAAACAGAAAAAAGTGGTCAGTCGTCGGTCGATCTTTCCGTTTTCTCTCAGGAGAATTCACAGCTCCCAGGAGAATATATCGTTGATATTTATGTTAATAAAAAGAAAATCGTACAGCGAAAAATCCCATTTATTGCAGATAAAAATCACCAGTTAATTCCCCAGCTAACCCTTGAACAACTGCGCGAGTTGGGCGTGAAAATTGAAAATTATCCACAGCTCGAAAAGCTGGATGACCTTACGACGATCGGCAACCTGGCGCAGGCCATTCCTGGCACCGTCTCGGAGTTTGATATCAACCACGGCAGACTGAACCTAAGCGTGCCCCAGATAGCGCTGTACCGCGATGCTCGCGGCTACGTTGCCCCTTCTCGCTGGGACGATGGCATACCGGTTCTGTTCACCCACTACACGTTTAGCGGTTCGCAAAATCAGTATGACGGTGATAGCAATCAGCACCAGTATCTGAATATGCAAAACGGTGTCAACCTTGGTCCCTGGAGGCTACGTAACTACTCGACCTGGACACACAACGACAGTGATGCGCATTGGGATAGCATTAATAGCTGGCTACAACGAGATATTAAAAGCCTGAAATCACAGCTGATAGTAGGAGAAAGCGCAACTGAAGGCACCGTGTTCTCAAGTTATCAGTTCACGGGAGCACGTCTCTTTTCCGACGAAACCATGTTACCAAACAGCCAACGTGGCTTTGCGCCAACGATTCGTGGCATCGCACACTCAAGCGCTATCGTCACAATACAGCAAAACGGCTACACCCTTTATCAAAGCAACGTGCCGGCTGGGGCCTTTGAAATCAACGACCTCTACCCTTCCTCCTTTAGTGGCGATCTCGATGTCACGATTGAGGAAGCTGACGGTACGGTAAGGCACTTCGTCCAACCCTTCTCTGCGCTGCCGCAAATGCAAAGACCCGGATACCTTAAATACAGCGTCACTGCTGGGCGTTTTCGCGCCCCAACGTCGCAGGACAGCAATGAACCCGAGTTTCTTGAAAGTACCGCCAGCTATGGCCTGAGCAACGCCATTACGCTGTATGGTGGTCTGAATGCCTCGCAGGATTACCAGGCTTTAGCGCTGGGTCTTGGCTCAACGCTTGGCGTACTCGGGGCGGTGTCGACAGATCTGAGCCATGCAGATACCCAGTTGAATACGGATGGTCGTTATCATGGTTATAGCTGGCGTACACAGTACATTAAAGATATCCTCGAAAGCGGCACCAGCGTGTCGCTAAGCTATTATCGCTATACCAGCAGTGGCTATTTCAACTTTTCCGACGCCAATCAGAAGGATATCCGTGCCGACGATCGCCTGCGCAGCGAGGCTCAATTTACGTTCAACCAGTCACTGCTAACAGGCATCAGCTTTTATGCTTCAGGCTCACAGCAAGAATACTGGGACCGCGGGCAGCAGGATAAAAACCTGTCTATTGGCCTGAACGGTAACCTATGGGGAGTCAGCTATAACCTGAGCGGCCAGTTCACCGACTCTCAGGACCACGAAAACGATCGCACGCTATCGCTCAGCCTGAGCATACCGCTAGATCGCTGGCTATCCCATACACAGGCCACGTGGAGGACCACCGATCAGCGCGATCGTCCTACTGAGCACGAAGTGGGCATTAACGGCTCTCTGCTGGACGATGGCCGCCTGAGCTATAACCTGAAACAACGACAAAGCGAAGGAGGCGGCAACAAAAGCAGCAGCCTTTACGGCAGCTATCGTTCTGCTTTTGGCACCGCCAACGCTGGCTATGATTACAGCGCCGATAGCCGGCAATTGAGCTATGGTCTTTCCGGAGGTATTGTTGTCCACCGCCACGGCGTGACCCTTTCACAGCCTTTGGGCAATGCCTTTGCGCTGGTAGATGCCAACGGCGCTGCCGGTATCCGGGTGAAAAACTACCCCGGCATTGCCACCGACCATTTCGGCTATGCCGTGATTCCCTTCCTGACCGCTTACCAGGAAAATGCGATATCGATCGATACTACGCAGATGCCGGATAACGTTGACGTAACCGAAACAGTGCGCACCGTTGTGCCTAATCGAGGCGCCGCCGTCGCCGCCCAGTTCCTTGCTCGTACGGGTTACCGCGTACTGCTAAAACTCACCGATGGTCAGGGTAACGCACTCCCTTTTGGCGCCATCGCCAGCAGCCAGACCCAGCAAAGTATTGTTGATGACGGCGGTGTGTTGTATATCAGCGGTGTGAACAATCAGCCGCAAATCTGGTCTGTGCGTTGGGGCAACCAACCCGATCAGCAGTGTCAGTTCACCTTTAGCCTGCCGGAAAGTGTCAGCCGCGGCACTTCAATACAAAATGGCAACGCACAATGTCGATAAGGAAGATGTGGATGAGAAATGGAATTTCTACCGCTGCAAGCGTCGTGCTGCTCGCGCTTTTTTCCCCCGCAGGCTATGCGATCACTGGCGCCTGCTCGGCGAAAGGCAGTTTTAGCGCCAATGTGTCCAGCGACTGGACGCAAGATCAGAATGTCACTGGCCGCACCCTGGAACTGCCGACACCGCTCACGGGCAACGCCTACCAGATAGAGTGTACCTGCGAGGCAAATACCAAGGTGGGCCTGTTTTATACGGTAACCAGCGGCCTCTCACAAACTGGCAAAGTAGGTGGTTATTACCGCCTGAACAACAATCTGGATATTCAAACTGAAGTCGACGATATTCCTGGCGTTACCGGTGTCACCCCACTGAATACGCAAGCCATCAGAGAGAGTGGTGCCTACCAAAGCGGTGGTAGCAACGGCAGCGTCTGCGCGGCCGATCCGGCGGATACCCGAGCCGCGCCTGTGACAATTGGTGCCAATACCCGTTTGACGTTTTACGTCACCAAACCCTTCCTGGGCGAGCTCGTGATCCCGGACACACTCGTCGCTTCAGTACGTGCCGGATGGAGCACCAACACCACCCCACCATCCTTGAGTACGCTACAAGATATTGCCGAACTGCGCATTCAAGGGAGCATTACCGTGCCGCAAAATTGTAAAATCAACCAGGGAGACATCATTCGAGTCGATCTCGGCTTTATCAATGTCAGCCGTTTTACGACAAAGGACAGGATGCCAGACGGCTACACGCCGGTTAAATTTGAAATTCGTTACGATTGCGGCGACACATCAGAAATGGGTAATGATATGGAAATGCAGATTGATAGCAACGATGTCGTTAACCAGTACACGTTGGTCGCCCGTCGCCGTGAAACGGACAACGTCCCGGATGTCGGTATACAAATGTCACGTGATGGCTCCCAGATGATCCCCTTTACTAATGGGTTGCTCAGCCTCGATTCTTCAGGTCAGGGTGCCATCAGCCTGGAAGCGTGGCCGATAAACATGGTGGGCGGCACGCTGTCACCGGGAAAATATAGCGGCACAGCAACCATTACCGTTATTGTAAAGTAGCGCACTCGGCTGGCCGCTGCGCCAGCTCGATAAAATCGCGCAGGGCGGGTTTCAGGTCACCTTTTTTCCACGCCATCAGCAGCGAAATGGTTGGGATATCGCCGATAATTGGCCGGAAAACCACCTGTCCGGTATTAAAATTATTCATATAACCGGGTATCAAAGTGACCCCCAGCCCCATACCGACCAGGTTCATCGTCACCAGAATATTGGTCGCCACCTGCACAATATTGGGCTGGCTTTTCTGCTGCTGAAACCAGTTTTTGACAATCTTCGCTAATACGCCGGAATAAGCGGGATCGGTGCTGACAAAATTGACGCCGTTCAGTTGCTGTGCCGATATCGCCTTTTCACTGGCTAACGGATGGTTAACCGGTAGCACTACCACCAGCGGCTCATGAATGAGCTCCAGATACTCCAGTTCCGGGCTGTAAACCGGATGGCGCATTAAACCAACATCCAGCTCCCCACTCAGGATCTTCTCTTCCTGCTCGGTGGTTATCAGACTCACCAGTTCAATGTGTGTATCCGGTTGTTTTAAACGAAACAAAGGCAGCACCTTAGGCAGCAGATTCACCTCTGCTGAAGGAACAAAACCAATCGTAAAATGATTATCTTCCTGCACCGTTTTACGGGCGCGAATTTTCGCGTTCTCTGCCTGTTCGAGGATAGCCAACGCATCCTGTAAAAAGCACTCTCCTGCCGCCGTCAGCGCAACTTTTCGCTTATCGCGCACCAGTAACGGAACGCCCACGCAGGTTTCCAGATCGCGGATCTGACTGCTTAACGACGGCTGGGAGGTATGCAACTTTTCTGCCGCTCGGGTGAAATTCAGCGCCTGCGCCACCGCGACAAAATAGCGTAAGTGCCTCAGTTCCATGCCCTGCTCCTTGTTATCGAAAAAATGTATCAACTGGTAGAAATTTACTATTTCACAGATTGATAACTAACCAGCAACATCCTTAGGGCACATAAAAAGAAGGTCAATACATCTTAGCTTTCAGGATTAAAAAATATGACCACACCCTCAAATTTAGACATCTACCAACTGATCGACACGCAAAACGGTCGCGTAACCCCACGAATTTATACCGACCCTGAAATTTACCAACTGGAGCTGGAACGCATCTTCGGACGCTGCTGGCTGTTTCTCGCCCACGAAAGCCAAATCCCCAAACCCGGTGATTTTTTTAACACCTACATGGGCGAGGATGCGGTGGTGGTGGTTCGCCAGAAAGACGGCAGCATTAAAGCGTTTCTCAACCAGTGCCGCCACCGCGCGATGCGCGTCAGCTACGCTGACTGCGGCAATACCCGCGCCTTCACCTGCCCGTATCACGGCTGGTCTTACGGTATTAACGGCGAGTTGATCGACGTCCCGCTGGAGCCGCGCGCTTATCCGCAAGGTTTATGCAAATCGCATTGGGGACTGAACGAAGTGCCTGGCGTCGAGAGCTATAAAGGGCTGATTTTCGGCAACTGGGATACCAGCGCACCAAACCTGCGCGATTATCTCGGCGACATCGCCTGGTATCTCGACGGCGTGCTCGACCGCCGTGAAGGTGGCACCGAAATCGTCGGAGGCGTCCAGAAGTGGACCATCGACTGCAACTGGAAATTCCCCGCCGAACAGTTTGCCAGCGACCAGTATCACGCGCTGTTCAGCCATGCCTCTGCGGTGCAGGTGCTGGGGGCGAAAGACGACGGCAGCGATAAGCGCCTCGGCGACGGTCAGACCGCCCGCCCGGTGTGGGAAACCGCCAAAGATGCACTACAGTTCGGCCAGGACGGCCACGGCAGCGGCTTCTTCTTTACCGAGAAACCGGACGCCAACGTGTGGGTCGACGGTGAAGTCTCCAGCTACTACCGCGACACCTACGAAGAGGCCGAGCAGCGTCTGGGTAAAGTTCGCGCCCTACGTCTGGCCGGTCACAACAACATTTTCCCTACGCTTTCCTGGCTCAACGGTACAGCCACGCTGCGCGTCTGGCACCCGCGCGGGCCGGATCGGGTTGAAGTGTGGGCGTTCTGTATTACCGATAAAGCCGCCTCTGATGAAGTGAAAGCCGCGTTTGAAAACAGCGCCACGCGGGCTTTTGGCCCCGCCGGGTTCCTGGAGCAGGACGACTCGGAAAACTGGTGTGAAATTCAAAAACTGCTCAAAGGCCACCGCGCACGCAACACGAAATTGTGTCTGGAAATGGGGCTTGGCCAGGAGAAACGTCGTGAAGACGGCATTCCGGGGATCACCAACTACATCTTTTCGGAAACCGCCGCGCGCGGTATGTACCAACGCTGGGCCGATTTGCTCAGCAGCGAAAGCTGGCAGGACGTGCACGAGAAAACCGCCGCGTACCAGCAGGAGGTGATGAAATGAGCACTTTAGTTTCTCTCGAACTGCATCATCGCATCAGCCAGTTTCTGTATGAAGAAGCGCGTCTGCTGGACGACTGGCAGTTTCGCGACTGGCTGGCGCAGCTGGATGACGACATTCGCTACACCATGCGTACCACGGTCAACGCCCAGACGCGCGACCGCCGCAAAGGCGTGCAGCCACCAACCACCTGGATTTTCAACGACAACAAAGACCAGCTTGAGCGCCGCATCGCGCGGCTGGAAACCGGCATGGCCTGGGCGGAAGAACCGCCGTCGCGTACCCGTCATCTGATTAACAACTTACAAATCAGCGAAACCGACGTGCCCGACGTCTTCGCCGTGCGCCTCAACTATCTGCTGTATCGCGCGCAAAAAGAGCGCGATGAAACCTTTTACGTCGGCATGCGCGTAGACAAAGTGCGCCGTTTGCCGGGCGATGAGTGGCGTCTACTGGCGCGCGAGATCGTGCTGGATCAGGCGGTTATTACCTCCCATAACCTGAGTGTACTGTTCTGATGAGTCGTATTTATGCCTGCCCCGTAGGGGATTTGCCGGAGGGTGAAGCCCTCCGGCTCGACACCTCGCCCGTCATCGCGCTGTTCAATGTTGGCGGCGAGTTTTATGCCATTAACGATCGCTGTAGCCACGGCAACGCCTCGATGTCGGAAGGTTATCTGGAAGACGATGCCACCGTGGAATGCCCGCTGCATGCGGCCAGTTTTTGTCTGAAAACCGGCAAAGCGCTATGCCTGCCCGCCACCGATCCGCTAACCACCTACGCAGTATATGTGGACGGTAGCGATGTATTTGTTGATATTCCAGAGGACGCCCGATGAGCGATTTACGCGATAACGTGGTTTTTATTACCGGCGGCGGTTCCGGCCTCGGCCTGGCGCTGGTCGAGCGCTTTATTGAAGAAGGCGCGAAGGTCGCTACGCTCGAACTGTCGCCAGCCAAAGTCGCCAGCCTGCGCCAGCGTTTTGGCGAACATGTATTGGCGGTAGAGGGCAACGTCACCTGCTACGCCGACTATCAGCGTGCGGTCGATCAGATCCTCACCGTGTTTGGCAAGCTGGACTGTTTTATTGGCAATGCGGGCATCTGGGATCACAACGCAACGCTGGTGAACACCTCTGCTGAAGCGCTGGAGAGCGGCTTTCACGAGTTATTTAACGTCAATGTGCTGGGTTATCTGCTGGGGGCGAAAGCCTGTGCCCCGGCGCTGATCGCCAGCGAAGGCAGCATCATATTTACCCTGTCAAACGCTGCCTGGTATCCCGGCGGCGGCGGGCCGCTGTACACCGCCAGTAAGCACGCGGCTACCGGGCTGATTCGCCAGTTGGCCTACGAGCTGGCGCCTAAAGTGCGGGTGAACGGCGTCGGTCCGTGCGGTATGGCCACCGATCTGCGCGGCCCACAGGCGCTGGGGCAAAGCGATACCTCAATTATGCAGTCACTGACGCCGGAGAAAATCGCCGCCATTCTGCCGCTCCAGTTCTTCCCCGACCCAGCCGACTTTACCGGGCCATACGTGATGCTGGCGTCGCGTCGCAACAACCGCACCTTAAGCGGCGTGATGATCAATGCCGATGCCGGGCTGGGTATTCGCGGTATTCGCCACGTCGCCGCTGGTCTGGATCTCTGAGGAGGCGTTATGCACAACAAAATTATTGCTATCATCGGCGGTGGACAGGCCGCAGCGATGGCGGCGGTAGCACTGCGCCAGCAAGGGTTTGACGGCGAGATACATCTGTTCTCCAATGAGCCGCATCAGCCGTACGAACGCCCGCCATTGTCCAAATCCATGCTGCTGGACGACGCCCCGCAGCTACAGCCGGTGCTAAACACGGCCTGGTGGCGGGAACACAACGTACAGCTGCATCTGGGCGTTACTGTGCAGACGCTCGGCCGCCAAACGCATCAGTTGGTGCTGGCTGATGGCCAGGTTTATCCGTGGGATCAGCTACTGATTGCCACCGGTGCCGCGGCCCGTCCTCTTCCGCTGCTGGATAAACTGGGCGATCGCTGCTTTACTCTGCGCCACGTTGACGACGCGACTCGTCTGCGAGACGCTTTACTCCCCGGTAAATCGATTGTGATAGTCGGGGCGGGCACCATTGGTCTGGAACTGGCGGCCAGCGCGACCCAGCGCGGTTGCCGGGTAACCGTAGTGGAGCAGGCGCCAACGGTGATGGGCCGCAATGCGCCTGCTCCGGTGCGCGACTACCTGCTTGCCCGCCACCAGCAGGCGGGCGTACGGGTGTTACTCAACAGCGCCATTGAACACGCCGAAGCGGGAGAGTTTCTCTCGCTGACGCTGCAAAACGGCGAAACTCTCACCGCTGATACGGTGATCTATGGCATCGGTATCGTGGCGAATGATACGCTGGCCCGCGACGCCGGTCTGGAGACGGCTAACGGTATTATCGTTAATACCACCTGCACCACCTCCGATCCCGCGATTTTCGCCGCCGGTGATGTGGCGCTCACTCGCCAACCGGACGGTTCACTGCGCCGGGTAGAAAGCTGGGAAAATGCTAACTTCCAGGCGCAGATTGCTGCCGCGGCGATGCTCGGTTTGCCGCTGCCCACTGCCACGCCAGGTTGGTTCTGGACCGATCAGTACAGCGATAACCTACAGTTTGTCGGTGAGATGCAGGGAGAAAGCTGGCTGTGTCGTGGAAACCCGGAGGACGGCAAGGCTATCTGGTTCCAGTTGCGCGATGGAGCGATAATTGGCGCAGCCGCGCTCAACAACGGGCGCGAAGTGCGTGTACTACGTAAGCTGATTCAGTCAGGGCGAGCCATGAGCGAGGAAGCGTTGTGTGATGAAGGCGTGGCACTGAAATCGTTATGATCGTTGTCTGATAAGGCAAAGCCGCCATCGGACATAAAAAAGGCCGCATTCGCGGCCTTTTTCACAGCTAACAATTGACGCTTACGCGTAAACCGGGAAGCGTGCGCAGATATCCAGAACTTTACCTTTGACGCGCTCGATTACGGCTTCGTCATTGATGTTGTCCAGCACGTCACACATCCAGCCAGCCAGCTCTTTCGCTTCCGCTTCTTTGAAGCCGCGGCGAGTGATTGCCGGAGAACCGATACGGATACCGGAAGTCACAAACGGGCTCTTCGGATCGTTCGGTACGCTGTTTTTGTTAACGGTGATGTTAGCACGGCCCAGCGCGGCATCAGCTTCTTTACCGGTCAGGTTTTTATCAACCAGATCCAGCAGGAACAGGTGGTTTTCAGTCCCGCCAGAAACCACTTTGTAGCCACGGTTCAGGAACACTTCCACCATCGCTTTGGCGTTTTTAGCAACCTGCTGCTGGTAAACCTTGAACTCAGGCTCCATCGCTTCTTTCAGCGCCACAGCTTTCGCCGCGATCACGTGCATCAGCGGGCCGCCCTGCGCGCTTGGGAACACCGCAGAGTTCAGTTTTTTGTACAGCTCTTCGTCACCGCCTTTCGCCAGGATCAGGCCGCCGCGCGGACCCGCCAGAGTTTTGTGGGTGGTGGTGGTGACAACGTGAGCGTGTGGAACCGGGTTCGGATAAACGCCTGCGGCAATCAGACCCGCAACGTGCGCCATATCGACGAACAGGTATGCGCCGATGCTGTCGGCGATTTCACGCATTTTTGCCCAGTCAACAACGCCGGAGTAAGCAGAGAAGCCACCGATGATCATCTTCGGTTTGTGCTCTTTGGCCTGCTTCGCCATGTCTTCGTAGTCAATTTTGCCGGACTCATCAATACCGTAAGGGATGATGTTGTACAGTTTGCCGGAGAAGTTAACCGGGGAGCCGTGAGTCAGGTGGCCGCCTTGTGCCAGGTTCATACCCAGAACGGTATCGCCCGGTTGCAGCAGAGCGGTGTAAACAGCGAAGTTAGCCTGAGAACCAGAGTGCGGCTGTACGTTAGCGTAGTCAGCGCCAAACAGCTCTTTGGCACGATCGATAGCCAGTTGCTCAACGATATCAACGTACTCGCAACCGCCGTAGTAGCGCTTGCCCGGATAACCTTCAGCATATTTGTTGGTCAGCTGAGAACCCTGCGCCTGCATAACACGCGGGCTGGTGTAGTTTTCGGAGGCGATCAGTTCGATGTGCTCTTCCTGACGTACTTTTTCCTGCTCCATAGCCTGCCACAGTTCGGCATCATAATCGGCAATGTTCATTTCACGCTTTAACATCCGCATCTCCTGACTCAGCTAACAATAGAATTTCGGCCTAAAAAGGCAGTCCCTAGGACTTCGGCCAACAGTATAACCGAATCATTCTTCGATAACAGGTCTTGACAAAGGATTTTACGCAAACGATTACCTTCACGGCACGCAAGGCTTTGGAGAACAAAGGTCTGCTGAATTTCAACGGATTTCTTTTCAGGTTTGTGATGCAGATTTTTCACGATGTAACCTTTACAACGCAAAGTTACAAAGAACCATTTACAATGCAGGGGTATTTTTTATAAGATGTATTTGACATACATCATTAAAGTCTCAGATAAAGGAAGACCGTATGCTTGACGCACAAACCATCGCTACAGTGAAAGCCACCATTCCCCTGCTGGTTGAAACAGGTCCGAAGCTGACTGCCCATTTCTACGATCGCATGTTTACGCATAACCCAGAGCTGAAAGAAATTTTCAACATGAGTAACCAGCGTAATGGCGATCAGCGCGAGGCGCTGTTTAACGCGATTGCCGCGTATGCCAGCAATATCGAAAACCTGGCGGCGCTGTTGCCGGCGGTTGAGAAAATCGCGCAGAAGCATACCAGTTTCCAGATTAAACCAGAGCAGTACAACATCGTGGGTGGTCATTTGCTGGCAACGCTGGACGAAATGTTCAGCCCAGGCCAGGAAGTCCTGGATGCGTGGGGTAAAGCGTATGGCGTACTGGCGAACGTTTTCATCAACCGTGAAGCGCAAATCTATAGCGAAAATGCCAATAAAAATGGCGGCTGGGAAGGTACCCGTCCTTTCCGCATCGTGGCAAAAACGCCACGAAGTGCACTGATTACCAGCTTTGAGTTTGAGCCTGTCGACGGTGGCGCAGTAGCTGAATATCATCCGGGGCAATACCTGGGCGTCTGGCTGAAGCCGGAAGGTTTCCCGCATCAGGAAATTCGTCAGTACTCACTGACCCGAAAACCTGATGGCAAAGGCTATCGGATTGCCGTTAAGCGTGAAGACGGTGGTCAGGTTTCCACCTGGCTGCACAACCATGCAAATGTTGGCGACGTTGTTCACTTAGCCGCACCTGCGGGCGATTTCTTTATGGACGTCGCGACCGATACCCCTGTGTCTCTGATTTCCGCAGGCGTAGGTCAGACCCCAATGCTGGCGATGCTGGACACGTTGGCGAAAGCGAAGCATACGGCGCAGGTTAACTGGTTCCACGCGGCAGAAAATGGCGATGTACATGCTTTCGCTGATGAAGTAAATGAACTCGGCAAAACGCTGCCACGCTTTAGTGCGCACACCTGGTATCGTGAGCCAACTGAAGCCGATCGCGCGAAAGGTGCGTTTGATAGCGTAGGTCTGATGGATTTGAACAAACTGGAAAGCGCAATCAGCGATCCGGCGATGCAGTTTTATCTGTGCGGTCCGGTTGGCTTTATGCAGTTTGCCGCAAAGCAGCTGGTCGGCCTGGGCGTGAAAAACGAGAACATTCATTACGAATGCTTCGGTCCGCATAAAGTTCTGTAATTACGTTATGCCTAATGGCGCTGCGCTTATCAGGCCTACGAGATATTGTAGGCCGGATAAGGTGTTTACACCGCCATCCGGCAAGCAAGGCGCGGCTTAGATTGCCGCGTCGTCTTCTTCACCGGTACGAATACGAATAACGCGAGCCACGTCAAAGACAAAAATCTTACCGTCGCCGATCTTGCCGGTCTGGGCAGTACGAATAATGGTGTCGACGCAGGTATCGACGATGTCGTCGGTAACCACAATTTCAATTTTTACCTTCGGCAGAAAATCCACCATATATTCCGCGCCACGGTACAGCTCGGTATGGCCTTTCTGACGGCCAAAGCCTTTCACTTCCGTTACCGTCATCCCGGTGATACCGACTTCTGCCAGCGCTTCGCGGACGTCGTCCAGCTTGAAGGGTTTAATAATCGCATCAATCTTTTTCATGCTATTCCTTGAAAAGGTCGCCTGTATGCTGATCGGATAAACGTAACATAATATACGAATACACAAAATCATTCATGATGCATCGCGGCGGCAAATGATAAAATCTCAGGAGCATAGATAACTATGTGACTGGGGTTTTATCGTGCAGCCAACAAAGAGGCAGCTTGAAGGATGACGTGTATTTATTCTTTGAAATCGTTTGCATCTAACTCATGGCGAGAAAGCAACTTATAGAATTCGGTGCGGTTGCGCCCCGCCATTCTTGCCGCGTGGGTCACATTGCCCTTGGTGATTTGCAGCAGCTTACGCAGATAGTTGAGCTCAAACTGGTTACGCGCCTCAACAAATGTCGGCAGCGCGGTGTTTTCCCCTTCCAGCGCCTGCTCCACCAGCGCGTCGCTGATCACCGGCGAAGAGGTCAACGCCACGCACTGCTCAATTACGTTGACCAACTGACGCACGTTGCCCGGCCAGCTGGCGGTCATTAACCGCTTCATGGCATCGCTTGAAAAGGCGCGTACGAACGGTTTGTGCCGTTCAGCAGACTGGCGCAGCAGATGGTTCGCCAGCAGCGGAATATCTTCCGTACGCTCGGCCAGCGTCGGGATCTTCAGACTCACCACGTTGAGGCGATAGTACAAATCCTCGCGAAATTCTCCCCGAGCCATCGCTTTGGGTAAATCGCGGTGGGTCGCAGAAACGATCCGCACATCAATGTCGATATCGCGGTTACTTCCCAGCGGTCTGACTTTTCGTTCCTGCAATACGCGAAGCAGTTTCACCTGTAACGGTGCAGGCATATCGCCAATCTCATCGAGAAAAAGCGTCCCGCCTTCCGCAGCCTGAAACAGCCCTTCACGATTACTCACCGCGCCGGTAAAAGCGCCGCGCGCATGGCCAAACAGTTCAGACTCCAGCAGTTGTTCCGGCAACGCGCCACAGTTAATGGCAATAAAGGGCTTGTGGCTGCGCGGGCTGGCGTTGTGAATCGCCTGGGCAAACACCTCTTTCCCGGTGCCGCTCTGACCATTGATCAATACGCTGACATCCGATTGCGCGACCATCCGCGCCTGTTCTAACAAACGCAACATTAACGGGCTACGGGTAACAATTGATTCACGCCAGCTGTCATCGGTAGCAGGCGCGGACTGTTCCAGCGCACCGTCAATCGCTTTGTAGAGCGCATCTTTATCGACCGGCTTGGTAAGAAAGCTGAAAACACCCTGCTGCGTTGCCGCGACAGCATCAGGAATGGAGCCATGCGCTGTCAGGATAATGACCGGCATCCCCGGCTGCACTTTCTGGATTTCAGTGAACAGCTGCATGCCGTCCATTTCATCCATGCGCAGGTCGCTAATGACCAGATCCACTTTTTCACGATTCAGTACCCGTAATCCTTCCTGCCCACTTTCTGCAGTTACGACGCTGTAACCTTCGCTGGTCAGTCGCATACCGAGCAATTTCAACAGTCCCGGATCGTCATCGACGAGCAGCAGATGCGCGGGCTTGCGGCTTATCATGGCATGGCCTCCCCATCATCGGGCGTCGTGAGTTTATCAGTACCGTGCAACGCATCGGGATTATAGCTGCCGGCAGGTTTACGGGTGGACAGTTGTCGTTCAATATCGGTCAGATTTTCCAGCTTACGGGTGGTGAGATCGAGCTGACTCTGCAAATGCTGTTGCTGCTGACGCAGCGTATCGAGATCGCTATCTGACGACTGCTGGAGCTTACTGTAACGCATGCGTTCTTCGGCAAGCTGTAACTGCAACATTTGGTTACGGAACCAGGCCTGATAAAGCGGTCTAACCTGAGTCGGAATTTGTGGACTTAACGCGTCGAGACGCGTAACGACCTCCCGCCGTTCAGGCGGGGTAATACGGGCGTTATCGAGCAGGATCCCACGCTTAAAAGCGCCCTGCCAGGTATCCGTAAGTTGGCTACTGGCTTCACTGCGCGCCTGCACTGGCATCATGCGATCGGCGCAATCCATCGCCCGCAGCCAATACAACGGGTTGGTATCCGTGGACTGACCCGTTAGCGACCAGATATCCGTACATTCGGTGGCAAGGTAATCAGCGAGTTGATGCGGCGGGATTTTCTCCTGCGAAGGATCGCCGATAATGTGATTCACCGCATTTGGAACGCAGCCGACCAGCGCCAGGCATGGCAGACTTGCGAGTAAGACGCGGCGAATAAAATCTCGTTTAAGCATTCGGGCAACAACGTGTGGCATACTCACCAGACTTAGGTTCATTTTAGTGGTTTTTCGATGCAGATAGCGGCAGTTCTATGCGGAAACAAACGCTTTGCGCATGCTCATCAACCAGATACAGTTTTCCCCGCATACGGCGGATACAGTCTCTGGCTATGCTCAGCCCCAACCCGCTTCCTTTGACTGCCCCTTTTCGCTGATGGCTGCCCTGGAAAAAAGGCTCGAAGATCATCGCCTGTTCTGCTTCTGGAATCGGTGTGCCGGTATTTATGACATCAATATATACCGTTGAGCCATGCAAACTGCTGCGGATCCAAATGTTACCGGATTCAGCGCCATAGTGCACCGCATTGGAATAAAGATTGTCCAGCACGCTCATTAACAGCATGGGTTCGGCCAGACAAGCGTTCGCCGCCAGCGCAACATCAGTATGGATCATTTTGGCGCGAGCAGGCAGGCTATGTGCTGAAACCACGCTTTCCACCAGCGGCGCGATTTCTACAGTTTCAAGCTCAACCTCGTCATCCGCCAGCTTGCGGTTGTAATCAAGCAATTGCTCAATCAACTTTTGCAGATTACGGCTGCTGTCATCCAGAATCCCGACTACCTCTTTTTGCTCCGGCGTTAACGGGCCAACTACCTGATCGGCTAACAATTCGGTACCTTCGCGCATGCTCGCAAGCGGTGTTTTCAGCTCATGGGAAAGATGGCGTAAAAACTGATGCCGTTGCGACTCAAGCCAGGAGAGACGTTCACTCAACCAGATAATGCGCTGCCCCACGGACCGCAGCTCCCGGGGCCCGGTAAATAATACGCTATCACCCAGCGAGCGCCCTTCCCCCAGACGGTTAATCATCCGCTCGATGCCCTTCACCGGACCGATGATCATACGGGTAAACAGCAGCACCATCGCCAGACTAACGAGAAACAGCACCAGCGCCTGCCAGCCAAAGAACTGACCTCGTTCGGCAATTTCTTGTTGTAACTGCTGACCACGCGAAAAGACCACGGTACGTGTGGCCTGCACCATGTCGGTATTCGCATTAGCGAAGGCTTCCAGGCGGGCTGCCGCCTGGCTGTCAGGACCACTGTTATTACACTGCAATTGGGCGAGATCGTTGAGATCCTGCCGCAACGCCTGGTAGAGCTTGTTGTCCGGCAACACGCCCGCATGCGCATCCAGCATGTCGCTATAACGTTTACGCTGGCTCTGGTAAACCTTTGCCAGCGTCGGGTCATCCAGCACACAATACTGTCGGTAGCTACGTTCCATCTCCAGCGCGGCGTTGGTCATTGCCTCACTGCGTCGGGCATCAATGAGCGTGGTTCTGTTAGTCAGCGCCGCCTGCGCGCTCAGGGCGTTCAGGCTCTGCCACGCTTGCCAGGCCAGTACGAGCAAAGGGAGCAGGATCAGCAAAAATGCCAGTGTCACCAGCTGACGTAAGGATCGGGGGAAAACAGACCAGCGCTTCAAGGCGTTACTCTCAATGGACGGGAATAAGACGATGCTAACTGAGGGGAACGTCAGATACAACAAAGCCGGGATTAACCCGGCTTTGTTATGGAATAAGGCGGTGCCTAACTCGACGTTTCGCCCGGAGGTTGATATGAGCTTCGCTAATATCAGATGTTGGACGGCAGGCACCTTGTTGTGCGTCATTCGAAGTTTATGTAGCACGTCCCGAAGGGGCTGACATAAGAAGGTGAATGAGCCACTGGTTAATATTATGCAGCATCTGTGCCAATATTCAAAACACTTTGTTAACACAATGATAAATATAAGAAATATGAATAATTGTGTAAAAATAAGAGTTGAGTGTTTTTTGTCCATTCTGTCGCTAATCAGCAACACTCGCTGTACTTAAAAACAAAATCATTATAAATCAAATCATTAAGTGTCTCTTTTTGGCGACAAGCCAACCCTGCCAATGTCGGGATTTCCCGACACTTTAATTTTGTGGCATAAGCGCTGAGTTTATTGCCGGATGGCGGCGTAAACGCCTTATCCGGCCTGTGATATAAAAAAAGCCCCTCACGAAGAGGGGCTTGATGATTGCAGGCCAATTAACCGAGCTGTTTACGCGCATTACGGAAGATACGCATCCACGGGCTATCCTCGCCCCAGTTTTCCGGGTGCCAGGAGTTGCTCACGGTACGGAACACGCGTTCCGGGTGCGGCATCATAATGGTGACGCGACCATTTTCGGTGGTAACAGCAGTGATACCGTTTGGCGAACCGTTCGGGTTAGCCGGATAGGTTTCGGTCACCTTACCGAAGTTATCAACGTAGCGCAGTGCCACCAGCCCTTTGCTCTCCAGTCCTGCCAGATGTACATCGTCACGCACTTCTACGCGACCTTCGCCGTGAGAAACTGCGATTGGCATCTGTGACCCAACCATACCGGCAAGCAGCAGAGACGGGCTTTGTGTCACTTCGACCAGGCTGAAACGCGCTTCAAAGCGATCGGAGTGGTTACGCACAAAGCGTGGCCACAGATCGCTTCCTGGGATCAGTTCGCGCAGGTTAGACATCATCTGACAACCGTTACACACGCCGAGTGCCAGCGTTTGCGGGCGATGGAAAAAGGTTTCGAACTCATCACGGACCCGATTGTTGAACAGAATCGACTTCGCCCAACCTTCGCCTGCGCCAAGCACATCACCGTAAGAGAAGCCACCACAGGCCACCAGCGCCTGGAAGTTGCCCAACCCGATGCGCCCACCCAGCAGATCGCTCATATGCACGTCGATAGCGTCAAAGCCCGCACGGTGGAAAGCTGCCGCCATTTCTACGTGGGAGTTAACGCCCTGTTCGCGCAGCACGGCCACTTTCGGACGCGCACCGGTAGCGATATACGGAGCCGCAATATCTTCGTTGATGTCAAACGACAGTTTAACGTTGAGGCCAGGATCGGCATCGTTGGTTTTAGCGTTATGTTCCTGATCGGCGCACTCTGGATTGTCGCGCAGACGCTGCATCTGCCAGGTTGTTTCCGCCCACCACATACGCAGAGTAGTACGGCTTTCGCTGAACACCGCCTGACCGTCTGCTTCGACCACGAAGCGGTCGCCCTGCACGGCTTTACCCAGATAGTGCACGCAATCGGCCAGGCCATGTTGAGCCAGCAACGCCTCAACCGCGTCACGGTCAGCGGCGCGAACCTGAATGACAGCCCCCAACTCTTCATTAAACAGCGCCGCCAGATGATCATCGCCCAGAGTGCCGATGTCTGCTTCAACGCCGCAGTGGCCGGTGAAGGCCATTTCCGCCAGCGTAACCAGCAGGCCGCCGTCGGAGCGGTCGTGGTAGGCCAGCAGCTTACGCTGTGCCACCAGCGCCTGAATGGCGTCGTAGAAGCCTTTCAGCTGCTCTACGTTACGCACATCGGCAGGCTTATCGCCCAGTTGACGGTAAACCTGCGCCAGCGCCGTCGCACCCAGCGCATTGTGGCCAAGGCCAAGATCAATCAGCAGCAGCGCATTGTCTTCAGTAGACAGTTGCGGGGTAATCGTGTGGCGTACATCTTCCACGCGGGCAAAGGCGGTGATCACCAGCGACAACGGCGAGGTCATTTCACGCTGTTCGTTGCCTTCCTGCCAGCGGGTTTTCATCGACATAGAGTCTTTGCCCACCGGAATGGTCAGGCCAAGCGCCGGACATAATTCTTCCCCAACGGCTTTTACCGCTTCGTACAGCCCGGCGTCTTCGCCAGGGTGACCCGCAGCCGCCATCCAGTTGGCCGACAGTTTAATGCGTTTGATGTCGCCAATCTGCGTTGCCGCAATGTTGGTCAGCGCCTCACCTACAGCCAGACGCGCAGAGGCTGAGAAGTCGAGCAATGCGACTGGCGCGCGCTCGCCGAGAGACATCGCTTCGCCGTAGTAGCTATCAAGGCTTGCAGTAGTGACCGCGCAGTTGGCGACCGGGATCTGCCATGGCCCCACCATCTGATCGCGCGCCACCATACCGGTAACGGTACGGTCGCCGATAGTCACGAGGAACGTTTTCTCCGCGACAGTCGGCAGATGCAGCACACGGTTAACCGCATCTGCAATCGAGATTTCGCCACGATTCAGGGCATCGCCTTTGGCTTTCAGCGTCTGCACATCGCGGGTCATTTTCGGTGTTTTGCCCAACAACACATCGAGCGGCATGTCGATCGGCTGATTGTCGAAGTGGCTGTCGCTCAAGGTCAGATGCTGTTCTTCGGTAGCTTCACCTATCACCGCATACGGCGCGCGCTCACGCTTACACAGTTCGTCAAACAGCGGCAATTGATCGGCGGCAACCGCCAGCACATAGCGCTCCTGAGATTCGTTACACCAGATTTCCAGCGGGCTCATACCCGGCTCGTCGCTGAGGATGTCACGCAGCTGGAACTTACCGCCGCGGCCGCCGTCGCTGACCAGCTCCGGCATGGCGTTAGACAGACCACCCGCGCCAACGTCATGGATAAACAGAATTGGGTTCGCATCGCCCATCTGCCAGCAACGGTCGATAACTTCCTGGCAACGACGTTCCATTTCCGGGTTATCACGCTGTACAGAAGCGAAATCAAGATCGGCATCAGACTGGCCAGAAGCCATAGAGGAGGCTGCCCCGCCGCCAAGGCCAATGTTCATCGCCGGGCCGCCGAGGACGATCAGCTTGGCGCCAACGACGATCTCGCCCTTCTGCACGTGATCGGCACGGATATTGCCGATCCCGCCTGCCAGCATGATCGGTTTATGGTAACCGCGCAGCTCTTCGCCGTTATGGCTGTTGACCTTTTCTTCATAGGTGCGGAAGTAGCCCGTCAGCGCAGGGCGACCAAATTCGTTGTTAAACGCAGCACCACCCAGCGGGCCTTCGGTCATGATGTCGAGCGCGGTGACAATACGATC
This sequence comes from Citrobacter sp. wls716, assembly GCF_005280975.1. Taxonomy (NCBI): domain Bacteria; kingdom Pseudomonadati; phylum Pseudomonadota; class Gammaproteobacteria; order Enterobacterales; family Enterobacteriaceae; genus Citrobacter; species Citrobacter sp. wls716. The sequence goes on along the minus strand of NZ_SZWX01000014.1, from coordinate 33,126 downwards.
CGGCTTACCAAAGTCCTCTTCCCAAGGCTGTTCAAAGCCAGGAATACGCAGGTTGGAGACGGAGAAGCCTACCAGCCCGGCTTTCGGTTTCGCACCGCGCCCGGTTGCGCCTTCATCGCGAATTTCACCGCCAGAGCCGGTTGCCGCACCTGGCCACGGAGAGATAGCCGTCGGGTGGTTATGAGTTTCTACCTTCATCAGGATGTGGGCTGGTTCCTGATGGAAATCGTAGCGGCCAGTTTTGTGGTCGGCAAAATAGCGGCCCACTTCAGAACCTTCCATTACCGCGGCGTTGTCTTTATAGGCAGACAGCACGTGGTCCGGCGTGGTTTCGAAGGTATTCTTGATCATCTTGAACAGCGACTTAGGCTGTTGTTTACCATCGATAACCCAGTCGGCGTTAAAAATCTTGTGGCGGCAGTGCTCGGAGTTAGCCTGCGCGAACATGTACAGTTCAATGTCGTTCGGGTTGCGTCCCAGTTTGGTGAACGCATCCTGCAGATAGTCGATTTCGTCTTCCGCCAGCGCCAGGCCCAGACGCAGGTTAGCGTCGATCAGCGCCTGGCGTCCCTCACCCAGCAGGTCAACGCAGGAAACCGGCGCAGGCTGGTGATGAACAAACAGTTTTTCAGCATCGCTCAGCGCAGAGAAAACCGTTTCCATCATGCGGTCGTGCAAAATATCGGCAACCGTCAGCCACTGCTCAGCGGTCAACGTGGAGGCCTCAACATACCAGGCAATGCCACGTTCCAGGCGGCTAATCTGTTGCAGGCCGCAGTTATGGGCAATATCAGTCGCTTTAGAAGACCACGGGGAAATGGTACCCGGGCGAGGCGTGACCAGCAGCAGTTTGCCTTCAGGGGCGTGGCTGTGAAGAGCAGGACCATATTTCAGCAGACGTGCAAGTTGCGCGCGCTCATCCTCATTCAATGGTGCATTCAGATCGGCAAAATGGACGTACTCGGCGTAAATATTGTGGACCTGGAGGTTGGCAGCCTGAAAACGTGCCAGCAGTTTGTTAATACGGAATGCAGACAGTGCAGGTGAACCACGCAGAATTTCCATCATAAGTCTCTCGTCTTCTAAGCTTTCGGTGTGCCCAAGTGGGGGAAACGGGCGTCATTATAAAGAATCTGGCGCGCCGACGAAACCGTTTGCGTCGAAATAAAATCACGGCCTCTTCTTATCATCAAATGCGGTCTGGTTTCTGAATAAGTTGCCAACTGGCGCAAGTTTAAGCAAAATGCCGCTCATTAATGACGACTTCACTTCTTAATCAATACCACAGCACGCAGAGACAACGTACGGTTCAGAGAATTAACTAATTGAAAAAATTAAAGATTAATTATCTGTTCATCGGTATTTTGACGCTGTTGTTGGCAGCGGCCCTCTGGCCATCTATCCCCTGGTTCGGTAAAGCCGACAATCGTATCGCCGCCATTCAGTCGCGGGGAGAGCTGCGCGTCAGTACCATCGACTCACCGCTCACTTACGCCGCGCTTAATGGGAAAAAGTTTGGCCTGGATTACGAACTGACCAAAGCCTTCGCCAACTACCTGGGTGTGAAGCTGAAAATCACCGTACGCCAGAACATCAGCCAGCTTTTTGACGACCTGGATAACGGTAATGCCGATCTGTTAGCCGCTGGTCTGGTGTATAACAGCGAGCGCGTTAAAAATTACCAGCCAGGCCCGACCTACTATTCCGTATCGCAACAACTGGTGTATCGGGTTGGGCAATACCGCCCGCGTACGCTTGCCACCGTGAACGAAAACCAACTGACTATCGCCCCGGGGCACGTAGTGGTTAACGACCTCCAGCAGCTAAAAGAGAAAAAATTCCCCGATCTGAGCTGGAAAGTTGATGAGAAAAAGGGCACCACTGAACTGCTTGATGATGTCATCGCCGGTAAGCTGGATTACACCATTGCCGATTCCGTTGCCATCAGCTTATATCAGCGAGTTCATCCTGAGCTGGCCGTGGCGCTGGACGTCTCTGACGAACAGCCGGTGACCTGGTTCAGTCGTCTGGACGATGACAATACGCTGTCTGCTGCCCTGCTGGATTTCTTCAATACCATGAATGAAGACGGCTCGCTTGCGCGACTGGAAGAAAAGTACCTTGGGCATGGCGATGATTTTGACTATGTTGATACCCGCACCTTTTTGCGCGCCGTAGACAGCGTGTTGCCAGACCTCAAGCCGCTGTTTGAGAAATATGCGCAAGAGATAGACTGGCGACTGCTCGCCGCAATATCCTATCAGGAGTCACACTGGGACGCGCAGGCGACTTCCCCGACCGGTGTACGCGGGCTGATGATGCTGACCAAAAATACCGCCCAGAGTCTCGGGCTAACTGACCGTACCGATGCCGAGCAGAGCATCAGCGGCGGCGCGCGGTATTTGCAGGACATGATGAGCAAAGTGCCGGATACCGTCCCCGAAGGGGAACGTATCTGGTTTGCGCTTGCCGCCTACAACATGGGTTATGCGCACATGCTGGATGCCCGGGCGCTGACGGTGAAAACCAAAGGTAATCCGAACAGTTGGTCCGACGTAAAACAGCGTCTGCCGCTGCTCAGCCAAAAGCCGTATTACAACAAGTTGACCTATGGCTATGCGCGCGGTCACGAAGCCTACGCCTATGTGGAAAACATCCGTAAATACCAGATTAGCCTGGTGGGGTATCTGCAGGAGAAAGAAAAACAGGCGCAGGAAACGCAGCAACTGGCACAGGATTACCCGGCTGTGTCACCGGCTGAGCTGTTAGGTAAAGATAAATTTCCGCTTTCAGCGTTTCTGACTCAGACGTCGTCAAACTATCTGTCGCACTCCCCTTCTCTGCTGTTTTCAGCACAGAAGAAAGAGGACAAGTAGTCTGCTTGGTATTTACTGATTGGCAGATTTTTTCAACGCTTTGATTTCCTGCCGACGCATGCGAAAGAAATCACTGAGCAGCGTGGCGCATTCATCGCGTAACACCCCTTCGGTCACGTCAACCCGATGATTCATTCCAGGGTGATGCAGCACATCCATTAATGACCCGGCAGCGCCCGTTTTCGCATCGCGTGCGCCAAAAACCACCCGACCGATACGGCTATGGACCATCGCGCCTGCGCACATCACGCACGGCTCCAGTGTGACATACAACGTTGCATCCAGCAGACGGTAGTTTTGTAGCACCAGACCGCCCTGGCGCAACGCCATGATTTCAGCGTGGGCGGTAGGATCATGATGGCCAATCGGTCGGTTCCAGCCTTCGCCAATAACGCGGTTGTTGAGTACCAATACTGCACCCACCGGGACTTCACGCTCATCCCAGGCGCGCTTAGCTAACGTTAAAGCATGGCGCATCCAGTATTCGTGGCTAAATTCAACTTCAGACAAAGGGGTAACTCCAGTAATCAAAGCGGGCGCATTATACACAGACGCTATCGTTTACTCTATTCGAGTTGTTGCAGCTCTCCGCGCGGCGTGACGCGCCAGCGATGCTGGCAAAAAGAGAGCAGTGGATTGTCCTGCTTACTGTCGCTGTAGCCGCTGTAAAGAGACAGCGGTGCGCCAATCTGCCGTTCCAGTTGCGCGACTTTTTCATGCCCCAGACAGCGTAGCGGCAATACCCAGCCACCGTATCCCCGCGCCATTTGACTGGCGATCAGATTGACACGCGGTAGCCACGGCGTGTCGAAGTAAACCTGCTCGACCAGCGACTGCGGAGAACCGGTGATAAGCCAGATATCAGCATCGGAGCTTAACAGGTACGTCGTCAGACGCTGCTGCACGACAGGAAATGCCGTCACATGCCCGCGAAACCAGCGCACAAAATCGGCCTGATGTGCCTTCAGACACGCCTCGCTGCGACCAAAGGTACAACCCCACAACAGCAGGCTCATGGGCCAGCGGGCGGCGCGCCCTTTAATTAACATTGCCAGCGCAATAATCGGCAACAGGGGCAGCACCAGCAACGCATTTAGCGGTTGGCGACGCAGCAGAAAACGTAAGAAACTGCCGAACATATCCTGCTGGTGTAACGTGCCATCCAAATCAAAAAAAACAACGCGACGCTGGTGACTGGTCAAACCTTATTCCTCTGGATCGTTGAACCCCAATAGCCAGGTAAACAGGAACCCGGCAATAACCGCTACCAGATAGCCTAACAGATAGAACATCACTTTTCCGGCAACAATCGTCAGTGCCAGCGGCAATCCCGAGATGCCAAAGGTGATGACCGTCGCCACCTTCCAGTAGCTGATCAGCGCCCCACCGACTGCACCACCGAGACAGGCACCGATAAACGGCTTGCCTAATGGCAACGTCACCCCAAAAATCAGCGGTTCACCAATGCCCAGCAATCCAACCGGCAGCGCGCTTTTAATCACTTTTTTCAGCCGTGCGTTACGGGTTTTCATCAGTACCGCAATAGCCGCACCGATTTGCCCCACTCCTGCCATCGCCAGAATAGGAAAGAGCGCGTTATAACCATGCGCCTGTACCAGTTCAACGTGGATCGGCACCAACCCCTGATGAAGTCCGGTGAGCACCAACGGCAGGAAAGTCCCAGCCAGCACGGCTCCCACCAGGAAACCGCCGCGATCGATAGCCCAGGATGCGCCGTGAGCAATCGATTCAGAAATCCAGCCGCCAAGCGGTTGCAGCGCCACAATGGCGATTGTCCCGGTAATAAGGGTGGTCAGCAGTGGATTGAGGATCAGTTCGAGAGACTCCGGCAGCACTTCGCGGAATTTGCGTTCGACCCAGCACATCAACGCCACCACCAGCAGCACTGCGATCACTCCACCGCGTCCCGGCTGCAATGCCTCGCCAAACAAGGTAATTTGCGCCAGTTGCGGGCTGGAGAGAATACCGGCCATCACCCCGCCCATCGCCAGCGAACCGCCAAATACTTTGGCGGTATTCACTCCGACCAGAATATTCATGATGGCAAACACGGCGCTGCCAAATATTCCCATCAGCCCAAGCATATTTGGATAGTGGGTCGCAAAATCCCCAACGATATCCGGTCGCTTAAGGATGTTAATGATGCCGGTAATCAAACCGGAGGCGATAAACGCCGGAATAAGCGGGATAAAAACGTTAGCCAGCTTGCGTAGCGCGTCACTCATCGGCGCTTTGTACTTCGCTTTGGCCTCTGATTTTGTTCGCTCAATATCCACCACATTGGAACGTTCGCCGCCATCGGCAATCAGGGAACGCATGGCATCGACCACTTTCGCGGCTTTGCCGGGGCCGACAATGATCTGGTGCTGCGCCCCTTGCTTCACATAGCCGCTAACGCCCGGCAGTTGCTTGAGTCGGGAAATATCGAGCTGAGCGTCATCCTGTACTTCCACTCTGACGCGGGTCATACAGTTTTCCAGGCGCAGAATATTTTTCTCTCCGCCCACGCCCAGCAGGATATCGCTGGCCAGCACCGCCGTCTTATCCATATACACCTCTTAGTGTTCTAACGCCGCGCGTAAAAAACCCTGGTGAGCGGCAAGCTTTTCGCGGGCTGCAGCGGCATCGAGCCCCGTGAGAGCCATCAGAATGGCGGGCTTAACATCAAAATCGGTCTGTTTCAGCAGAGCTTGCGCCTGGTCATACGCAATACCGGTAGCTTCCACGACCATGCGACAAGCCCGGTCTACCAGCTTAACGTTAGTCGCTTTCATATCCACCATCAGGTTCTGATACACCTTGCCAAACTTCACCATTGCACCGGTAGAAATCATATTGAGTACCAGTTTTTGCGCAGTACCGGACTTCAGTCGCGTTGACCCTGTCAGAGCCTCCGGGCCAACAACCGGTGATATGGCGATGTCCGCTTCACGCGCGATGGGGGAATCCGGATTACAGGAAATCGCCACCGTGGTGCAGCCAACGGAACGGGCATATTGCAAGCCGCCAATCACATACGGTGTACGCCCGGATGCAGCCAGACCCACCACCACATCCTGAGCCGTAAGGTTGAGCGAACGAAGATCATCTTCACCCAGCTGCGGATTATCTTCTGCACCTTCAACGGCCTTCAGCAATGCGCCCGGCCCACCAGCAATCAGGCCAACAACCCGTCCATGTGGTACACCAAAAGTCGGTGGGCACTCAGACGCATCCAGTACGCCAAGACGCCCACTGGTCCCCGCCCCCATGTAGATAATCCGTCCACCCGCTTTTAACGCGTCAGCCGCTGCATCGACCGCAAGCGCAACTTCAGTCAGCGTTGCTTTTACAGCAACGGCTACCAGCGTATCCTGTTGATTAAAACGATGAACCAACTCAAGTGTGGATAACGCATCAAGATCCATGGTCTGAGGATTGCGGCTTTCTGACACTAACGCACCGAGATTCATTTTTTGTTCCTTAGGAATTTTTAATTCATATTAATCCGTTATAATGGAATATAATATTCACCCAGGCGAGTGAAATTTTGTTTTGTAATCGCCATCACGTTTTCGCCAGGAGACAGCATGAACTGTTTGATTCGCATTCGTCAGCGTTACCCGGACCTCGCGCAAAGCGATAAAAAGCTTGCGGATTACCTCCTCGCACAGCCGGATACTGCGCGTCATCTCAGTTCACAGCAACTCGCCTTTGAAGCGGGCGTCAGCCAGTCCAGCGTGGTGAAGTTCGCGCAAAAGATGGGTTTCAAAGGATTTCCTGCACTCAAACTGGCGATCAGTGAAGCACTGGCCAGTAATCCCAATCCCCACTCTATCCCAGTGCATAATCAGATTCGCGGCGACGACCCTATGCGTCTGGTGGGTGAAAAACTGATTCAGGAGAACGTGGCGGCCATGCACGCCACACTGGATATCAACAGCGAAGAAAAGCTGATGGAAAGCGTCGCCTTGTTACGCTCCGCCCGACGCATTGTCCTGACCGGAATTGGTGCATCGGGGTTGGTAGCACAGAATTTTGCCTGGAAACTGTTGAAAATAGGTTTTAACGCGGTAGTGGAACGCGATATGCACGCCCTGCTGGCAACGGTACAGGCGCTTTCGCCGGGCGATCTCCTGTTGGCGATTTCGTATACCGGAGAGCGCCGCGAGCTCAACCTGGCTGCGGATGAAACGTTGCGCACCGGCGCGAAAATCCTCGCCATCACTGGATTTACACCGAACGCCCTGCAACAGCGAGCAAGCCATTGCCTGTATACGATTGCCGAAGAACAAGCGACACGCAGCGCGGCAATTTCATCGACGCACGCGCAGATGATGCTCACGGATTTACTGTTTATGGCGCTGGTTCAGCAAGATTTAGAACATGCTCCGGAACGCATTCGCCACAGCGAAGCACTGGTAAAAAAACTGGTCTGAGCAAAGAATGCGCGTATAATGCCCGCCCGATTTGTGATGTTTTGAGAGTTTCCTGATGGCCCTGTTAATCACTAAAAAGTGTATCAATTGCGATATGTGCGAACCCGAATGCCCGAATGAGGCAATTTCGATGGGTGACAGCATTTACGAGATTAACAGCGACAAATGTACGGAATGCGTAGGCCATTACGACACGCCAACCTGCCAGAAGGTGTGCCCGATCCCCAATACTATTTTGAAAGATCCGGCACATGTCGAAACGGAAGAGCAGTTGTGGGATAAGTTTGTGCTGATGCACCACGCCGATAAACTTTAACCGCGTCGCCATCCGGCAACGTGCAGAATCTAACTCTCGATAATCACCGTGGCGCAGGCGTAGTGACGCTCATCGGCCAGCGTCACATGCATATGCGCGACACCCAGTTTTTCCGCCAGTTTTAACGCCTCCCCCCATAACCGCAGACGCGGCTTACCGAGTTCATCGTTGAAGACTTCAAACTGATTAAACGCCAGCCCATTGCGAATACCCGTGCCAAAGGCTTTTGCTGCCGCCTCTTTGACCGCAAAGCGCTTTGCCAGAAAACGCACCGGCTGCTGATGCGTCTCCCAGATTGCCCATTCGTTGTCACTGAGCACGCGTCTTGCCAGACGGTCACCGGAACGGGAGATCACCGCTTCAATGCGGGCAATCTCCACGATATCCGTGCCTAATCCCAGAATAGCCATTAGCCACGCGCTTCCAGCATCAGGCGTTTCATTTCCACCACGGCGTCTTTCAGACCGCTCATCACCGCGCGTCCGATAATGGCATGGCCAATATTCAGCTCATGCATTTCCGGGATCCGCGCAATGGCTTTAACGTTGTGATACGTCAGGCCGTGACCGGCATTCACCTTCAGGCCCAGGCTGGCGGCAAAAGTTGCCGCTTTGGCGATACGCGCCAGTTCGCTGGCCTGTTCCGCATCGGTTTTCGCATCGGCGTAACAGCCGGTGTGAATTTCAATAAACGGCGCGCCAACTTCCGCAGCGGCCTTAATCTGTTCTTCGTCGGCATCGATAAACAGCGAAACCAGAATGCCTGCGTCCGCCAGGCGTTTGCAGGCATCGCGCATCTTGTCACGCTGGCCGGCGACGTCCAGACCACCTTCAGTAGTCACTTCCTGACGTTTTTCCGGCACCAGACAGCAAAAATGCGGCTTCGTCTCGACGGCGATTGCCAACATTTCGTCGGTGACCGCCATTTCCAGATTCATGCGCGTATCCAGCGTCTGGCGCAGAATACGTACGTCGCGGTCGGTGATATGGCGGCGGTCTTCACGCAGGTGTACGGTAATACCGTCCGCGCCCGCCTGCTCAACGATAAACGCCGCCTGAACCGGATCCGGGTATGCGGTGCCGCGTGCATTACGTAACGTGGCAATGTGGTCAATATTGACGCCTAACAGTAATTCAGCCATGACAATCCTCGTTAATCATTATTTGTTTTTACTGCGCGTTTTGGCATAAATTGCCGGAACAGTTCCCTGCTTTTTAACGGCTTACCACCAAGATACGGCTTTAACGCCATGCGGGTAAAGCGTTTCGCGGCGCGTAACGTATCGACATCGGGAAATTCACGTGACTCAAGCGCTTTGAGATGGCGTCCGGTAAAAGTGGAATTATCGATCACTACGCTGGCGATAAACCCTTTTTCTTCCCGGTAACGATAGGTCATGGTGTCGTCTACCGGCTCGCCGCTGCCCGCACAATGGGTAAAATCGACGCCGTACCCCAGATGTCCAAGTAAGGCCAGCTCAAAGCGACGCAGCGCAGGCTCTGGCGAACCCGTCGCACCAGCCAGCGCCTGGATACAATTCAGATAATCGAAAAAGAGTTCAGAAAAACGGGTCTCGTACTCGAGTACGCGGGAGATAAGTTCATTGATATACAAGCCGCTGTACAGCGTGATACCGCTAAGAGGGAGTGCCAGAGAAACGGCTTCAGCGCTACGCAGGGTTTTAACCTCTCCACGCCCACCAAAGCGAAGCAACAATGGGGTAAAAGGCTGGAGCGCGCCTTTGAGATTAGAACGTTTAGAACGTGCGCCTTTAGCCACCAGGCGCACGCGACCCGACTCTTCCGTGAAGACGTCCAGCACGAGACTGGTTTCGCTCCAGGGGCGACTATGCAAGACAAAGGCTCGTTGCCATCCTTCCATATACTCGCCGTGTTTCAGAAGATGGGTTTAGACGTCGTCGCCGTAACCGAGGCTACGCAGCGCGCGTTCGTCATCGGCCCAGCCGGATTTCACTTTCACCCACAGTTCGAGGTGAACCGGCGCTTCGAACATCTCCTGCATGTCTTTACGCGCTTCGATGCCGATGGTTTTAATTTTGGCCCCTTTGTTGCCAATAACCATCTTCTTCTGCCCTTCACGTTCAACGAGGATCAGACCGTTAATATCGTAACCACCGCGCTCATTGGAGATAAAACGCTCAATTTCCACAGTAACGGAGTACGGCAATTCAGCGCCTAGAAAACGCATCAGCTTTTCACGGATGATTTCAGAGGCCATAAAACGCTGAGAACGGTCGGTGATGTAATCTTCCGGGAAGTGATGAATAGCTTCCGGCAAATGCTTACGCACGATGCCCGCAACGGTATCAACATTCAGGCCGGTCTCGGCAGAAATCGGGACGATATCGAGGAAGTTCATCTGGCTTGCCAGGAACTGCAGGTGCGGTAGCAGATCGGCTTTTTCCTGAACGTTGTCTACTTTGTTCACGGCCAGAATTACCGGCGCTTTACCGTCGCGCAGCTTGTTGAGCACCATTTCGTCGTCCGGCGTCCAGCGGGTGCCTTCCACAACGAAAATAACCAGTTCAACATCACCAATCGAGCTGCTGGCCGCTTTGTTCATCAGGCGGTTGATGGCACGTTTCTCTTCCATATGCAGGCCCGGGGTATCGACATAAATCGCCTGATACGCGCCTTCAGTATGGATGCCAACAATACGGTGACGTGTTGTCTGAGCCTTACGTGAGGTAATGGAAATCTTCTGCCCAAGCAGATTATTCAACAGGGTGGATTTGCCGACGTTCGGGCGACCGACGATGGCAATAAATCCGCAATAGGTTTTGTCGATGCTCATTCCAGCTCCAGTTTTTTTAACGCCTGTTCGGCGGCAGCCTGCTCAGCCTTACGACGGCTCGAACCTGTGCCAACCACCGGTTCACTCAGGCCGCTAACCTGGCAGTGGATAGTAAATTCTTGATCGTGCGCTTCACCACGAACCTGCACCACCAGATAAGACGGCAGCGGCAGGTGGCGACCCTGCAAATATTCCTGCAGGCGCGTTTTCGGATCTTTTTGTTTATCGCCTGGGCTAATTTCGTCCAGACGCGTTTGATACCAGTTCAGGATTAATTGCTCAACGGTTTGAATATCGCTGTCGAGGAAGACGCCGCCGATCAACGCTTCGACGGTATCCGCCAGAATTGATTCGCGACGAAAACCGCCGCTTTTCAGCTCGCCCGGTCCCAGGCGTAAACATTCACCGAGGTCAAATTCACGGGCTAATTCAGCCAGCGTATTTCCACGCACCAGCGTGGCGCGCATGCGGCTCATGTCACCTTCGTCCACTCGAGGGAAACGGTGATACAGCGCATTCGCAATAACAAAGCTCAAAATAGAGTCGCCTAAAAATTCTAAACGCTCGTTATGTTTGCTGCTGGCACTACGGTGAGTTAATGCCTGCTGCAACAGCTCCTGATGATTAAAAGTGTAGCCCAGCTTCCGTTGAAGCCGATTAATTACGATGGGATTCATGCGATACCAATAAATGAATGCGTCAACAATTCAGCACACGAAACAGACCTGATATACACCCGTCATTAGAGAGACCAATGCTGTTTCGTGTGCCGTGGCAACCTGACGGTGCCAACCTAAAACTTCGGGGGAATATTCTATACACAACGACAAGGGATGTCGTTAGTCTGAGGGAATTAATCCGAGAAATAATTCACGCTGTCGTTATTAAGACGACAGCGTGAACCATTATCAGCAATTAGTGGATGCCGCCAATGCGGCTCAAACGAACACCGGTTGGCCACTCACCTTCTTGTTTGTCGAAACTCATCCAGATTGCGGTCGCTTTACCTACCAGATTCGCTTCCGGTACAAATCCCCAGTAACGGCTGTCCGCGCTGTTGTCACGGTTATCGCCCATCATGAAGTAATGCCCCGGTGGAACGATCCAGGTGGCTAACTGCTGACCCGGCTGACGGTAATACATCCCCACCTGATCCTGCGCGATTGGCACCATCAGAATGCGGTGAGTTACCTCACCCAGCGTTTCTTTACGCTCGGTCAGGCGAATACCGTTGTCTTTCGTTTCGTTCAGCGGAACTTCAAAGAAACCGCTGGTCGCTTCCCCGCCGTTGCGGCGAGCAAACGTCTGCACAAAATCACTTGGCTGAACATCAGAGTACGTTACCGGCAGCGCGTTTTCACAAGCCTGACCAGAACTGCATCCCGGCTGAATCGTCACCTCTTTCGCCACCGGATCGTACGTCACTTTGTCTCCCGGTAAACCGACAGCGCGTTTGATGTAGTCCAGACGCGGATCTTCCGGGTATTTAAATACCACGATATCACCGCGTTTCGGGTGGCCAGTTTCGATCAACGTTTTCTGATAAATCGGATCTTTAATTCCGTAGGCAAATTTCTCTACCAGAATAAAATCACCAATCAACAGTGTTGGCATCATCGAACCCGACGGGATCTGGAACGGTTCATAAATAAATGAACGCACCACCAGCACAATAGCCAGTACCGGGAAAACGGACGCACCGGTTTCCAGCCAACCCGGCTTAGGGGCAACTTTTTTCAGCGTTGCTTTATCCAGTGAATCGCCTGCAGCGGCCTGTGCCGCAGCCTGGCGCTCCCGGCGTTTTGGCGCGAAGACAAACTTATCTACGCACCATAAAATGCCCGTCACCAGTGTGGCAATCACCAGAATCAGGGCAAACATGTTCGCCATGCCAACTCCTTAAGATTATTTGCTGTCTTTACCGACATGCAGAATAGCGAGGAAGGCTTCCTGCGGCAGTTCGACGTTACCGATCTGCTTCATTCGCTTTTTACCCTCTTTCTGTTTTTGCAGCAGCTTTTTCTTACGGCTGATATCGCCACCGTAGCACTTAGCCAGAACGTTTTTACGCAGTTGCTTAACCGTTGAACGCGCAATGATGTGCGTACCAATGGCCGCCTGAATTGCGATATCGAACTGCTGGCGAGGGATCAGATCTTTCATCTTCTCGACCAGTTCACGGCCACGGCTCTGGGAGTTATCGCGGTGGGTAATCAGCGCCAGTGCATCGACGCGTTCGTTGTTGATGAGGACATCAACGCGTACCATGTCGGAGGCCTGGAAACGTTTGAAGTTATAATCCAGCGACGCATAGCCGCGAGAAGTCGACTTCAGACGGTCGAAGAAGTCGAGGACCACTTCCGCCATTGGAATTTCATAGGTCAACGCAACCTGGTTACCGTGGTAAACCATGTTGGTCTGTACACCACGCTTCTCGATACACAGCGTAATAACGTTGCCGAGGTATGCCTGCGGCAGCAGCATATGACATTCAGCAATCGGCTCGCGTAGTTCGTAAATGTTATTCAGCGGCGGCAGTTTGGACGGGCTGTCGACGTAGATAGTCTCTTTCGCCGTGGTTTCCACTTCGTAAACTACGGTCGGCGCAGTGGTGATCAGATCCAGGTCGTATTCACGTTCCAGACGTTCCTGAATGATCTCCATGTGCAGCAGCCCCAGGAAGCCACAGCGGAAGCCGAAGCCCAGCGCGGTAGAACTTTCCGGTTCGTAGAACAGTGAGGCGTCGTTGAGGCTCAGCTTACCAAGCGCATCACGGAAGTTTTCGTAGTCGTCGGAGCTGACCGGGAACAGACCCGCATATACCTGCGGCTTCACTTTTTTAAAGCCAGGCAGGGGTTTATCTGCCGGGTTACGAGCCAGCGTCAGGGTATCGCCTACCGGCGCGCCGAGGATGTCTTTAATGGCGCAAACTAACCAACCTACCTCGCCACACTTCAGTTCTGTACGGTCAACCTGTTTCGGCGTAAAGATACCCAGGCGATCTGCGTTGTAGACCTGACCGGTACTCATCACTTTGATTTTGTCGCCTTTACGCATGGTACCGTTTTTAATACGCACCAGCGAGACCACACCGAGATAGTTATCGAACCAGGAGTCGATGATAAGCGCCTGTAACGGGCCTTCCGGGTCGCCTTCTGGCGGCGGAATATCACGCACCAGACGTTCAAGAACGTCGGTCACGCCAACACCGGTTTTCGCCGAGCAACGGACAGCGTCAGCCGCATCAATACCGACGATATCTTCAATCTCTTCCGCCACACGCTCTGGATCGGCGGCTGGCAGGTCAATTTTGTTCAGTACTGGCACCACTTCCAGATCCATTTCCATGGCGGTATAGCAGTTAGCCAGTGTTTGCGCTTCAACCCCCTGCCCGGCATCAACGACCAGCAGTGCGCCTTCACAGGCGGCAAGCGAGCGTGAAACTTCATAAGAGAAGTCAACGTGGCCCGGGGTGTCGATAAAGTTAAGCTGGTAGGTTTCACCATCAGATGCTTTGAAATCGAGCGTCACGCTCTGCGCTTTGATAGTAATACCGCGCTCACGCTCAAGATCCATCGAGTCGAGAACCTGCGCTTCCATTTCACGGTCAGACAGGCCACCGCAGATCTGGATAATACGGTCAGACAGCGTCGATTTACCGTGGTCGATGTGAGCTATGATTGAAAAGTTACGTATGTTCTTCATATAGTGTAATTATTGTGCCTTACGCCTGCCTGGGCAGGCTCTGAGAAGTCGCTGTTCTGAGCTTAACGTCTGTTTTAGTGAAACGCCGCATTCTACACTACATCGCTGAGGCGAGGAAATGTTCATAGAGCAAGGATAGCGGGAACTGGAAACAACTTTGCAAAGTCAGTGAAACTTTTGCCGGATGGCGGCATAAACGCCTTATCCGGCCTACCTTTGCATCTGAGGACGCTGTAGGCCTGATAAGCGCAGCGCCATCAGGCAAAGATATCACTGCGGGGTTTCAACACGAATCAGATCGGGCGGGAGAGCTACGTTGAGAATAACCGGTTGCCAGGCTTCGCGCTCAGCAAGCTTACGGGAATATCCTCGCGCAATCAGGAATCCCCCCACACCGCCCAGTATCGCCCCGCTGAGTGCGGCGATATCGCTGCCAAACAGCACCTGAAACAGCGCAGCAAAAATAAAGAGTCCCGCCAGCGGAGACATATAAACCAGCATCGCCGAGCCTAACAGGCTCCCTTCGGCAATACCCAGTTCAACTTTCTGCCCAGGCGTCAGCGGTTCATCGCTGGGTACCACGATAGTATGCGTTGTTTGCGGCCCCAGTTTGTTCAGCACACGACTGCCGCATCCAGCCCGCGACGCGCAGCTGCTACACGATGCTTTAACATCGCAGCTGACCGTCGCCAGGCCATTTTGCCAGGAGACGACTGTTGCCCACTCTTTAATCATTGTGCTGCCCTGAACTTAATATTGTCCGCGATACGCTTCGCCGTTTGCGGCGGAAGCTCACCGACAATAGTGATTTCGGCATTATCCCGCACGGTAGTACTGACCGTTCGACGTCCGGTACGCAGCAGTTGATCGGCGCTGTTTTGCGACGCGCGGTTCACGTTCACAGAAAAACTGAACAGGCCATCAGAATACAGGCGCGATTCAATCGGCATGTTATCCATTGTCGGCAGCGGGCGTCGACTGCTGGAAACCTCGCTGAAGCCTTGCGGTAACCACGATGGACTCCAGTTGAAGTTCGTTTTCTCCCCCGCAGGAACTGACAATAACGGCGGAAGATTTGCTTTCGCCAGCGTCTGCATGCTGTCGCTAACCCCGTTATTGACGGTAAAGGCGATAACGCGGAATTGTTCAAGCGTTTCGCCATCCCGATCGAGGAGATCGACACGCATTGGCAGCTTGGTTTCGGTGTCCATCCAGACGATGTAGCTGTAACGCGTACCGTCACGCGCTACCACGCGGATAACTTCACAGAGTCGGTCGGCAATACGCGTGCGTCCTACCGCGATAAAATCATAGTAGGGTGCAAGACGTTTAAAATCGGTGTAAATCAGGGATGGCAGAGAATCAACAATATAGTCGCCATTCAGCGTGAACGGTTCGAGTCCTGGCTCAAAGTAACTGATTTCGTTGCCACGTTGCACCACTTCCCGACGCGGTCCATCCATTTGCAACAACTGTGCAAGAGGGCGGTTGTCCTGGCGGGCATGGCGATAACGTAGGGATTCAACGCCCTGCTTATTGATGCTGACAAATGACAGCTCATAGGTGAGCGACTGGCTGGCCAGATTCATCTGCTGCAACAACGCCCCGGACGCAGGATTGGCCGAGGCGTTTACAGAGAAGAACAGGCTACCAGCCACAAGTGACATGGCAAACCAAAGTTGCTTCATTACTGCGATTGCGTTCCTAAAGTTTGAATTCCTGGCACCTGGACAGCGGCTTGCTGTGTTTGCGCCTGCTCAAACTGAAGCTGTTCGGAGTGCAGTCGACGTTGCAGTTCGTAATCCTGCAACATGGCATTAATACGACGACGCTGCTCCTGTACCTGCTGTTGCTGACCGCCGCTGGCAGTCGCGTCAGAAGGTACACCCAGGCTCACCGGACTGGCTTTACCCATCATCGGTAATGTATTAAATACCGGCGTTTCGGGCTGCTGGGACGTTTCAGATTGTCCATTATAGTGCTGGACGCCAACAATAACTGCAAGTGATACACACGCGGCCACACCCATTTGGGTAAGCTGCGCAGCCCACGGACGCATTTTCTTCCAGAATGGCATTTTCTGCCACTGATGCGGTGCTGGCTGGGCCTCAGGGATCAATGGCACCGCCTGACGTACTGGCTCATCTGCGATAGCAGCCATTACGCGGTCGGAAATATCGAAATGGAGAACGTCGGCGGTATCACCTCGCATGGAATCGCGAATCAGGTGATAACTCTCCCAGGTTTTTTGCATTTCCGGGTCATGAGCCAACTCTTTGAGCAACTCAGTGTCCAGCGTTTCGCCATCCATTAAAGCGGAAAGTTTTTCTTTCTGCATGCCTAATACCTTTTCCAGTATCCCGCTATCGTCAACGCCTGATAAGCGGTTGAACTTTATTATCAATAGCTTCCCTCGCTCGGAAGATACGTGAACGCACCGTACCCACCGGACAATCCATGATAGCGGCTATCTCTTCATAGCTCAGGCCATCCAGCTCCCGCAAGGTTATTGCCATGCGTAAATCTTCCGGGAGGGACTCAATAGTTCGGAAAACTATCTGTCTCAGTTCTTCTGACAACATTAAGTTCTCAGGGTTCGAAATTTCTTTCAGCGCACCGCCACTTTCGTAATTTTCTGCTTCTATCGCATCTATATCACTGGAAGGTGGACGACGCCCCTGAGCGACCAGGTAATTCTTCGCTGTATTGACCGCAATACGATACAGCCAGGTATAAAAAGCACTATCTCCCCGGAACGAGTCCAGCGCACGATAGGCCTTGATAAATGCTTCTTGTACAACATCGGGAACATCGCCCGACGGTACATAGCGGGAAACCAGACTCGCCACTTTATGCTGGTAGCGAACCACCAGTAAGTTAAAGGCTTTCTGATCTCCCTTCTGGACCCGTTCAACCAGGACCTGGTCCGTTAACTGCTCGCTCATCCGAGGTAAAGTCTCCCCAAACCAAATTTCCACGCGCTTTCGAAACGCCACTCCATAAGCTTCACTATGAGCAAGCAAAAGCTTAGAGTGCTCAAGTTTCGTAAAGTTCCGTTACGCATTTGTTTTTGTTTGTCATGTTGTAGACAGGTCTTATCTCTCATTATAAGTCTACATAACCCGATCAACGCACTATCTGTATAGAAATGCCCATTTCACCGCCAGCAGAGTAACCCAACAGCCACTTTATTTCACCTCATAATCTGATGCTAACGGCCTGCTTCACAAAATATTTTTGCTCTTTCACTCATCCACATTCTCTTCCCCTGTGTTTAGCCATTGCAACACAGTTGAAAATAAAACGTGCAGTATCGCGCAGTATGGTGCTATGGTGAACGAACACTGTTTAGTAAATTAAACAAAAATCATGAATACGACTCCCGAATTATCCTGTGACGTGCTGATCATTGGCAGCGGGGCTGCCGGACTCTCACTGGCGCTACGCCTGGCTGAAAAACATCAGGTCATTGTCCTGAGCAAAGGGCCAGTTAGTGAAGGCTCGACATTTTATGCTCAGGGTGGCATCGCCGCTGTTTTCGATGAAACCGACAGCATTGACTCCCACGTTGAAGACACGCTGATTGCAGGGGCCGGTCTTTGCGATCGTCATGCCGTTGAGTTTGTAGCCAGTAACGCCCGCTCGTGTGTCCAGTGGCTAATTGATCAAGGCGTCTTATTTGATACTCAGGTTCAACCCAATGGCGAAGAGAGCTATCATCTGACCCGAGAAGGCGGCCATAGCCATCGACGAATCCTGCATGCGGCAGATGCCACTGGTAAAGAGGTCGAAACCACATTGGTCAGCCAGGCGCAAAGTCATCCGAATATTCGGGTACTGGAGCGCAGTAACGCCGTGGACCTGATTGTCTCTGATAAAATTGGCCTGCCGGGAACACGTCGGGTTGTCGGAGCCTGGATCTGGAATCGTAATAAAGAAACCGTTGAGACCTGCCATGCGAAGTCGGTAGTGTTGGCCACTGGCGGCGCTTCTAAAGTGTATCAATACACCACCAATCCGGATATTTCTTCGGGCGACGGTATTGCGATGGCCTGGCGCGCAGGATGCCGCGTCGCCAATCTGGAATTTAACCAATTTCACCCAACCGCGCTGTATCATCCACAGGCGCGCAATTTTCTGCTGACTGAAGCGCTTCGCGGCGAAGGCGCACACCTGAAACGCCCGGATGGCTCACGCTTTATGCCCGACTTTGACAAGCGCGGCGAGCTGGCCCCACGTGATATTGTCGCCCGTGCCATCGACCACGAAATGAAGCGCCTCGGCGCTGACTGTATGTTCCTCGACATCAGCCATAAGCCCGAAGAGTTTGTTCGCCAGCATTTCCCGATGATTTACGAAAAATTGCTGGGACTGGGCATCGATCTGACCAAAGAGCCGGTCCCTATCGTTCCTGCCGCGCACTATACCTGCGGCGGCGTGATGGTTGATGACTTTGGTCGTACAGATGTCGACGGGCTGTATGCGATCGGCGAAGTGAGTTATACCGGCCTGCATGGCGCCAACCGCATGGCGTCGAACTCGCTGCTGGAGTGTCTGGTGTATGGCTGGTCTGCGGCGGAAGATATTGACCGCAGAATGCCTTATGCCCGCGGCGTTAACTCGCTCCCGGGTTGGGATGAAAGCCGGGTAGAAAACCCGGATGAGTTGGTTGTCATTCAGCATAACTGGCATGAGCTGCGGCTGTTTATGTGGGATTACGTCGGCATCGTGCGCACCACTAAACGTCTGGAGCGCGCCCTGCGCCGTATCACCATGCTGCAACAGGAAATCGACGAGTATTACGCCCATTTCCGTGTGTCGAACAACCTACTGGAGCTGCGCAATCTGGTGCAGGTTGCCGAGCTGATTGTCCGCTGCGCGATGATGCGCAAAGAGAGTCGGGGCCTGCACTACACGCTGGATTATCCAGAACAGCTTCCAGAGGCGGGCCCGTCAATTCTCTCGCCGCTCAGTCATCACATAAACAGATAGAATGCCTGGGTCAGCGCCGTATAACCTTCAGAGTAACGCTGGTCTGGCCCACGGATAACCAACCTGTCGCTAAAGCACTCCCCGGCCTGCGGGGAGAATGCCAGCAATACCCGATGCGGTAGACGGGCCTCGGTTTCTGCTACATCTGTGCGCAATCGCAGATGCCAGCCCATGCCAAGTGCCTGCTGAGTAAATGCGTTACCAATCTGCTCCGGTAGCACCACACAAAAAAAGCCTTCTTCCGTAATGCTGTCCGCCGCCAGCGTAAGCAGTGCCTGATGATCGAGCGTGGTGGTGTAGCGTGCCTGCTCGCGCTGCGGCGTAGCACATTCCACGCCCTGTTCATAATAGGGAGGATTGCTGATTATCAAATCAAAACGCACGGTCTGGCGCGGTATCCACTGCTGGGCATCTTCCGTATGCACGTTCACACGATGCATCCACGGAGATTGCGCGATGTTCTCCTGCGCCTGCTGCGCGGCGTCGACATCAAGCTCCACGGCGTCAATGATGACGTTTTCCTCAGTGCGCTGGGCCAGCATCAGCGCCAGCAGGCCGCTCCCGGTACCAATATCCAGGATCCGCTTTACGCCCGCAACGGGGGCCCAGGCTCCCAATAAAATGCCGTCCGTTCCGACTTTCATTGCACAACGATCGTGTGCCACAAAAAACTGCTTAAAAGTAAATCCATTACGTCTAAGTACGGATGTAGACTGGGGCATGAAGAACAACCTTCCTGGAAAAAAAACGATAACATAGGATAAAAACAATACCTGAGAAGGTATATCCATACAAACAGATGAAGATTGCAGCCGTAACGTCTATAATCAGCGCCCCACTCAGAGGTAGAACATGACTGTAACGACTTTTTCCGAACTTGAACTCGATGAAAGCCTGCTGGAAGCCCTCCAGGAAAAAGGTTTCACTCGCCCGACCGCCATTCAGGCTGCCGCCATTCCGCCTGCGCTCGATGGCCGTGATGTACTCGGTTCTGCGCCGACAGGCACCGGTAAAACGGCGGCATATTTGCTGCCAGCGTTGCAGCACTTGCTCGACTTCCCGCGCAAGAAATCAGGTCCACCGCGCATTTTAATCCTGACACCGACGCGCGAACTGGCGATGCAGGTTGCCGAACACGCCCGTGAATTGGCCAAAAATACGCATCTGGATATTGCCACCATTACCGGCGGCGTGGCTTACATGAACCACATGGAAGTCTTTAGCGAAAACCAGGACATCGTGGTCGCCACCACTGGTCGTCTGCTGCAATACATTAAAGAAGAGAACTTCGACTGCCATGCAGTTGAAACGCTGATCCTCGATGAAGCAGACCGTATGCTGGACATGGGCTTTGCCCAGGACATCGAACATATCGCCGGTGAAACCCGCTGGCGTAAGCAAACGATGCTGTTCTCCGCCACCCTGGAAGGCGATGCGATCAAAGATTTTGCCGAGCGTCTGCTGGAAGATCCTGTCGAAGTCTCGGCAGATCCGTCCACCCGCGAACGCAAGAAGATCCATCAGTTTTACTACCGTGCCGATGATATCGAGCACAAAACTGCCCTGCTGATCCATCTGTTAAAACAGCCGGAAGCGACCCGCTCAATTGTCTTTGTACGCAAACGCGAACGTGTGCACGAGCTGGCTGGCTGGCTGCGCCAGGCAGGCATTAATAACTGCTATCTCGAAGGCGAGATGGTGCAGAACAAACGTAACGAAGCGATCAAACGCCTGACCGATGGTCGCGTGAACGTGCTGGTAGCCACCGACGTTGCCGCTCGCGGGATCGATATTCCTGACGTCAGCCACGTGTTTAACTTCGACATGCCGCGCAGTGGCGATGCCTATCTGCACCGCATTGGTCGTACCGGTCGTGCCGGGCGTAAAGGTACTGCAATCTCTTTGGTTGAAGCGCATGACCACCTGCTGCTCGGCAAAGCGAGCCGCTATATTGACGAGCCGCTGAAAGCACGCGTCATCGACGAACTGCGTCCAACCACGCGCGCGCCAAGTGAGAAATCCAACGGTAAGCCATCCAAGAAAGTGCTGGCGAAGCGCGCCGAGAAAAAAGCGAAAGAGAAAGAGAAGCCGCGGGTGAAAAAACGTCACCGCGACGCCAAAAATATCGGCAAACGTCGTAAGCCGAGCGGAGCTGCTACCCAGCAGTCCGACAAAGAGTAAACCGAATGCCGGGCCGTTTAGCCCGGCATTTTTTCATGCGCAGCAAAGCTCTCTGTAATACATTCCATAAAAACCCGTATCGCCGGGCTAACGACTTTTCCGGCATGATGTGCGCACAATGCGGTAATCAATTCAGGCTTTTCACTGAACGGCAACTCGATTAATTCTCCTGAGTGTAATTCCTTCTCAACGGTAAACCGCGGTAAAAAACTGACACCAAGATTCGCAGAGACGCACTGCTTGATGCTTTCGATACTCCATAGCTCAATAGTATTTTCCAGCGTTATCTGCCGCTTACGCAGCAGACTTTCAAAACGCTGTCTAAAAATACATTGCGGTTCATTAATGATAAAACTGCAGGGAATATGCTGATTATGCTGAGTGAAATCAACATCCTGAAGAGCCGGAGAGGCGACCAGCGCCAGTGACTGTTCACCCAGTGACAGCATCTCAAGCGCCTCATCATTCCCAACCCGATAAAACACACCCAGATCAACCTCATCGTCCAGCAGGGCATCACGAATGACATAACAATTGAGCGACTGTAGGGACAACCGAACATTGGGAGCGCGTTGTTTAAAGCGCTGTAAAACCTGCGGCATTTTATAGGCCAGTAACGTTTCTCCGGTTGCGACGCGGAGATCGCCGCTCGGCTGTGCATCTTGTTGCACCGTCTGACGGATCGATGCCATCACACGCGTCAGGTCATGTATATGCGGCATCAGCCGTTTGCCCTCACTGGTGAGACACATCCGCCGGCCAATTTTTTCGAATAGCTGTACTGAGAGTTCTTGTTCAAGCTGTTGAATATGAAACGTTACGGTTGATTGCGTACAGCAAAGCTTTTGTGAAGCCCGAAGGAATGAGCCCTCTTCCACTACCGTTTTTAACGTAATAAACCGACGTAAATCCATCCTCACCAACCTATCGAAATTATCGAATTCAAAATGCAAAAAAATTCATTTTTTTAAACCTTATATCTCGGGTACTGTCTGCTAAAACAGAGGAGATAACAAGTGACCCCCATGCTTTTAAGTGCATTCTGGACCTATACACTGATTACTGCGCTAACACCCGGCCCGAATAATATCCTCGCGCTGAGTGCGGCGACATCACATGGCTTACGTCAAAGCACGCGTGTTCTGGCCGGAATGAGTCTGGGCTTTTTAATCGTCATGCTGCTGTGCGCCGGGATCTCGTTTTCGCTGGCCGTCCTGGATCCGGCTATTATTCATTGGCTGAGTTGGGCAGGGGCAGCCTACATTTTATGGCTGGCGCTGAAAATCGCCACCAGCCCAGCCTCAAACGATAGCCTGCAGGCGGAACCGATTAGCTTTTGGGCGAGTTTTGGTTTGCAGTTTGTGAACGTCAAAATCATTTTGTACGGCATTACCGCGTTATCCACATTTGTATTGCCGTATACACAGGACGCGCACTGGTTGATTGGAGTGAGTATTCTGCTGGCGCTCATCGGCACCTTCGGGAATGCCTGTTGGGCGCTGGCGGGCCATCTTTTTCAGCGCATCTTTCGCCGTTACGGTCGGCAGTTGAATATCATTCTGGCATTACTGTTGGTGTATTGTGCGGTGAGGATTTGGAAGACGCACTGGCGTCTTCCGCTTGTAGATTCTCTGCTGAACGGGGTTATTCCCCGCGAGCCTTACAGGCTCTCAGTAAAGGTACGAGCAATAACGTCGCGCTGCTGCTCTGGGGTCAGAGAGTTGAAACGCACTGCATAACCAGAAACACGGATGGTCAGCTGCGGATATTTTTCCGGGTGCTTAACTGCATCTTCCAGTGTTTCACGACGCAGAACGTTAACGTTCAGGTGCTGACCACCTTCTACACGAACTTCTGGCTGTACATCTACCGGTACTTCACGGTATTCGATTTCGCCCAGTTTGCTGACGGCAACGACGTCATCAGCATTGAAACCTGCTTTCGCAACGATGCAGCGTGCTTCGCCTTTTTCGCTGTCCAGCAGCCAGAAAGAGTTCAGCAGGTCGTCGTTTGCAGCTTTAGTAATCTGGATACCTGTAATCATGTTGATGCCTCCCCGGCAAAATTATTTGATTTCGGTTGGCCTCATCCGGCCAATTGGTAAAACCATTGTTGCTTGAGTGTATATATACCCCTCACACACCCTTGAATCTTTGATTTAAATCAACAAAAACCACACATGAAAAGTGGTGATAGGTGGATTTTATTGTTTTACATCAACTTACACCATATGCACGGGTAAACTTTTTACATAAATTTTCAACTATCTTTAATAGGTAGCGCTTTGAGAAACGTGCAGAATTTTGCGCCGTTGAAAGAAGCAGTTAAGCTATGGGGATTGAAAAAATCGCAGGAGAGCGAGATGGCCACCGAATTAACCTGGCACGATGTGCTGGCTGAAGAGAAACAGCAGCCTTACTTTGTTAACACGCTGCATACCGTTGCCGGCGAGCGTCAGTCGGGTATGACAATCTATCCACCGCAAAAAGATGTGTTTAACGCGTTTCGCTTTACTGAGCTTGGCGACGTTAAAGTTGTCATTCTGGGACAAGATCCCTACCACGGCCCAGGCCAGGCACACGGTCTCGCCTTCTCTGTACGCCCTGGCATCGCCACTCCGCCGTCACTACTGAACATGTATAAAGAGCTGGAAGCCACCATCCCGGGATTTACCCGTCCGACACATGGATACCTGGAAAGCTGGGCACGCCAGGGCGTATTGTTACTCAACACCGTTCTCACCGTTCGGGCGGGTCAGGCGCATTCGCATGCCAGTCTGGGATGGGAAACGTTTACTGATAAAGTCATCAGCCTGATTAACCAACATCGGGAAGGTGTGGTTTTCCTGCTCTGGGGTTCACATGCTCAGAAGAAAGGCGCGATTATTGATGCGCAGCGTCACCATGTGTTGAAAGCGCCACACCCATCACCGCTCTCTGCACATCGCGGTTTCTTTGGCTGCAATCACTTTGTACTGGCTAATGAATGGCTGGAACAACGAGGTGAAAAACCGATTGACTGGATGCCGGTATTACCCGCAGAAAGCGAGTAAAAAAATGCCAGCGATTCGCTGGCATTTTTATTATCAGGCTTTGTTCTGACGCCACCACTCCGCGAGCAGCACGCCGGTCGCAACAGAAACGTTAAGCGTTTCTACGTTGCCGGTACCGTCAATCGCTACGCACAAATCGTCGGCTGAGCATGCCGCTTCCGGCAGAGCTTCACGCTCACGCCCTAATACCAGCACCATTTTTTCCGGCAGCGTGGTCGTAAACAGCGGTTTACCTTTCACGCTTGAGGTCATCACTATCGTGTAACCCGCGTTACGGAAATCGTCCAGCACGTCGACAATACTGTCACCGGTAATCGGCTGAACGTGCTCAGCCCCCCCTTCAGCGGTACGGATAGCCGCACCCGATTCCAGCAGCGCCGCATCCTGCACCACCACGCCTTTCACACCGAAGTGTGCGCAGCTACGCATCATACCGCCCAGGTTATGCGGGTTGGCGATATCTTCCAGCGCCAGTACGCAATCCTGCGCACCCGCCTGACCAACCCACTGCTTAACGGTGGTACCGTTACGTTTTTTAATCAGGAAACAGACACCACCGTGGTGTTCAGTGCCGGAGGCCTTCGCCAGTTCGGCTTCGTCAACCACGTGGTAGGCTTTGCGGTTTGCCGCCATCCAGCGTAATGCTTCTTTAAAGCGCGGGGTGACGCTCTGAACAAACCAGGCGCGGACGATAGCGTCCGGACGACTCTGGAACAGAGCCTGACAGGCATTCTCACCGTAAACGCGAGTTTCTTCCGCGCGCTGGCGACGTAATACTTCCGGATCAATAAAGCTTTTGCCGCTGATACCGCCGTGATCGGCTTTTTCCGCTGCGTCATCACTCGGGGCGCGGGACACGGTACGCCATGGCGAATCTTCACGTTTACGATCGCGTTCAACATCGCGGTCACGACCACGTTCACGGCCTCGTTCGCTGTTCGGACCCTTTCTGTCATCACGGGCAGGGCGACGACCGCCTTCGGCTCGGGAAGTACCGGGGCGACCGCCGCCTTTACCAGTACGTGGATTTTGGGTGCGTTTATCCGAGTCATCGTCACTGCGGACGTACATCACTTTGACCTTGCCGTTTTTGTTCTTCAGTTCGTCGCTCATGTTTTTCTCCACCTGCTCTGCGCGAAGCGCGCAGATTACCCGATGTGCACGTCGTTAGCCATTATTTCATTTAAAAGCTAAGGACTATTGTACTCATTGAATAAAACGCATTGTTGTTTAGAACAGACTCCCCGATAATATGTAACATAATAGAAACATACTGGCGTTACTGCCGTGAAGTCCACTCCACTCATCCAGAGGTTAGTTATGAATACCGTTTGTACCAGCTGCCAGGCTATCAACCGCATCCCCGACGATCGTGTCCAGGAAGCGGCTAAATGCGGACGCTGTGGTCACGACCTGTTTGATGGGGAGGTGATCAATGCGACCGGTGAAACACTGGATAAACTGTTAAAAGACGATCTCCCGGTGGTCGTTGACTTTTGGGCCCCCTGGTGTGGTCCATGTCGTAACTTCGCCCCGATTTTTGAAGATGTCGCGGAAGAACGTAGCGGTAAAGTACGTTTTGTTAAAGTGAATACGGAAGCCGAACGTGAGCTCAGCGCCCGCTTCGGTATCCGCAGCATCCCGACCATCATGATCTTCAGAAAAGGTGAAATCGTCGACATGCTTAATGGCGCCGTACCTAAGGCTCCGTTTGATAGCTGGCTTAACGAATCATTATAAACTCTGCGGGGCACATCTTGTGCCCCGTTTTGTCCTCTGAGACAATAGCATTTTTCAACGTGCTTCCCGATGACCAATAACGCCGTTCTCCAGTTACGTGCCGAGCGTCTTGCTCGCGCCACGCGCCCTTTTCTTGCCCGAGGTAATCGCATCCGTCGCTGTCAGCGCTGCCTGCTGCCGCTGAAACTGTGCCTGTGTGAAACGCTGACGCCAGCTCAGGCGAAAAGCCGTTTTTGCCTGGTGATGTTTGATACCGAACCGATGAAGCCCAGCAATACCGGGCGTTTAATTGCTGATATTCTGCCCGAAACAACGGCTTTTCAGTGGTCACGCACCGAGCCACCGCAGGCGCTGCTTGAACTGGTGAAAAATCCGGATTATCAGCCGATGGTCGTATTCCCGGCATCTTATGCCGACGAGGGGCGTGAGGTCATTTTCACACCACCAGCCG
Organism: Citrobacter sp. wls716; assembly: GCF_005280975.1. NCBI lineage: Bacteria > Pseudomonadati > Pseudomonadota > Gammaproteobacteria > Enterobacterales > Enterobacteriaceae > Citrobacter > Citrobacter sp. wls716. The sequence goes on along the minus strand of NZ_SZWX01000014.1, from coordinate 6,560 downwards.
GTAAACCACCGCTATTCATTATGCTTGATGGCACCTGGCCAGAAGCACGCAAAATGTTCCGCAAAAGCCCGTACCTTGATAACCTGCCGGTGATCTCCGTCGATTTATCACGCCTCTCCGCTTACCATCTGCGCGAAGTCCATGCCGAGGGGCAATATTGCACTGCCGAAGTGGCAATTGCTTTACTGGATCTGGCAGGTGATACGCAGGCAGCCGAAGGATTAGGTGAGCACTTCACGCGCTTTAAAACACGCTACCTGGCAGGAAAAACTCAACATCAGGGAAGCGTCACAGCAGACTCAACAGAAAGCGTTTAAAATCATTCGGTCACTGGAGTCATTAAGGAAGCCGATATGAGTCAACGTGGTCTGGAAGCGCTACTGCGACCGAAATCCATTGCCGTGATTGGGGCGTCAATGAAGCCCAATCGAGCAGGATACCTGATGATGCGTAACCTGCTGGCAGGAGGGTTCAACGGCCCCGTTTTACCAGTGACCCCCGCCTGGAAAGCCGTGTTGGGCGTACTGGCCTGGCCCAATATCAGCAGCCTGCCTTTTAGCCCCGATCTCGCCGTGTTGTGCACCAATGCCAGCCGCAACCTGACGTTGCTCGAAGCACTTGGCGAGAAAGGCTGCAAAACCTGCATTATTCTCTCGGCTCCCACGGCGCAACACGCGGAGCTGCTGGCCTGTGCATCACGCTACAACATACGTCTGCTGGGGCCCAACAGTCTGGGACTTCTCGCGCCCTGGCAGGGGCTTAACGCCAGCTTTTCCCCCGTCCCCATCAAGCGCGGCAAGCTGGCATTTATTTCCCAGTCGGCGGCGATTTCCAACACCATTCTGGACTGGGCGCAGCAGCGCGACATGGGTTTTTCCTGGTTTATCGCGCTGGGTGACAGCCTGGATATAGACGTTGATGAGTTGCTGGATTACCTGGCCCGCGACAGCAAAACCAGCGCGATATTGCTCTACCTCGAACATTTAAGCGATGCAAGGCGCTTTGTTTCCGCCGCCCGTAGCGCCTCGCGCAATAAACCTATTCTGGTGATTAAAAGCGGTCGTAGTCCCGCAGCACAGCGTTTACTGCATACCAGCGCCGGAATGGACCCGGCCTGGGATGCGGCGATTCAACGCGCTGGTTTATTGCGCGTTCAGGACACTCATGAGCTTTTCTCGGCAGTCGAAACCCTGAGCCACATGCGTCCGCTACGTGGCGACAGGCTGATGATCATCAGCAATGGAGCCGCTCCCGCGGCGCTGGCATTAGATGAACTGTGGTCGCGAAACGGTAAGCTGGCCGCGCTGAGTGAAGAAACCTGCCAGAAATTACGCGATGCCCTACCTGCTCACGTGGATATCGCCAACCCACTGGATCTGCGTGATGATGCCAGCAGCGAACATTACGTCAAGGCACTGGATATTTTACTCGCCAGTCAGGATTTCGACGCACTGATGGTGATTCACTCACCCAGCGCAGCCGCCCCCGGAACCGAAAGCGCGCAGGTGTTGATCGAAGCGGTAAAGCGTCATCCGCGCGGCAAGTTCGTCTCGTTGCTGACCAACTGGTGCGGCGAGTTTTCATCCCAGGAAGCCCGCAGGCTGTTTAGTGAAGCCGGATTACCCACCTATCGTACGCCGGAAGGTACCATTACGGCCTTCATGCATATGGTCGAATATCGGCGTAACCAGAAGCAACTGCGAGAAACACCAGCCCTACCCGATAGCCTGACCACTAACACCGCCGAAGCGCATAGTCTGTTACAGCAGGCGATTGCAGAAGGCGCAACGTCGCTGGATACTCATGAAGTTCAGCCGATTTTACACGCCTATGGCTTACACACACTGCCGACATGGATCGCCAGCGACAGTGCAGAAGCCGTACACATCGCAGAACAAATCGGTTACCCGGTAGCACTGAAGCTGCGTTCTCCTGATATCCCGCATAAATCGGAAGTTCAGGGGGTAATGCTCTACCTGCGTACAGCAACAGAAGTGCAGCAGGCTGCCAATGCGATTTTTGATCGGGTAAAAATGGCCTGGCCGCAGGCGCGCATTCACGGTTTATTAGTACAAAGTATGGCAAATCGCGCTGGCGCTCAGGAACTGCGCGTCGTCGTTGAACATGACCCTGTGTTTGGCCCGTTGATTATGCTGGGCGAAGGCGGGGTTGAGTGGCGTCCAGACGAGCAAGCCGTGGTGGCCTTGCCGCCATTGAACATGAATCTGGCGCGTTATCTGGTGATCCAGGGGATCAAAAACAAAAAGATCCGCGCTCGCAGCGCACTACGGCCCTTAGATATTGCAGGTTTAAGCCAACTGTTGGTCCAGGTCTCCAACCTGATCGTCGATTGTCCGGAAATTCAGCGCCTGGATATCCATCCTCTACTGGCCTCTGCTGGGGAATTTACTGCACTGGACGTCACACTGGATATTGCCCCTTTCACGGGCGATAACGAAAGCAGGCTGGCGGTACGCCCTTATCCCCATCAGCTTGAAGAATGGGTGGAGTTGAAAAATGGCGATCGCTGCCTGTTCCGTCCCATTTTGCCGGAGGACGAGCCTCATCTGCAGCAGTTCATATCTCAGGTAACGAAAGAAGATCTTTATTATCGCTATTTCAGTGAGATAAACGAATTTACCCACGAAGATTTAGCCAATATGACACAGATCGACTACGATCGGGAAATGGCCTTTGTGGCAGTACGCTGTAAAGATAATCAGCAAGAGATCCTCGGCGTAACGCGAGCAATCTCGGATCCTGATAACGTTGACGCCGAGTTTGCCGTGCTGGTTCGTTCTGACCTCAAAGGGCTGGGCTTAGGTCGTCGGTTGATGGAAAAGTTGATTGCATACACCCGAGATCACGGACTTAGACGTTTAAATGGTATTACGATGCCAAACAATCGGGGGATGGTCGCCCTGGCCCGAAAACTCGGGTTTGATGTCGATGTCCAGCTCGAAGAGGGAATTGTTGGGCTAACGCTGAATCTGGCCCAATATGAGGAATCGTGAGTAAGGTACTGGAAATGTTGACCACATTAATGGGTACTGGTGGTATCATTGCCCGCTTATGTCGTCTGCAAAGCACAGAGGACCCTTCAATGAACAGAGAAGAAATGCACTGTGATGTTGTCAAAATTTAAGCGTAATAAACATCAACAACACCTTGCCCAACTACCTAAGATTTCTCAGTCAGTTGATGATGTAGATTTCTTTTATGCTCCCGCAAATTTCAGGGAGACTCTGCTGGAGAAAATAGCCAGCGCGACGCGACGGATCTGCATTATTGCGCTGTACCTGGAACAGGATGACGGCGGTAAAGGCATACTCGACGCGCTCTATGCGGCAAAGCGGCAGCGTCCTGAACTGGATATCCGGGTGCTTGTCGACTGGCATCGAGCCCAGCGTGGACGCATTGGTGTTGCGGCATCCAATACCAACGCTGACTGGTATTGCCGCATGGCGCAAGAAAATCCTGGTATCGATATCCCTGTCTACGGCGTGCCAATTAACACCCGTGAAGCGCTTGGTGTTCTGCATTTTAAAGGCTTTATCATTGATGATAGCGTCCTGTATAGCGGGGCCAGTCTGAACGATGTTTACTTACACCAACATGATAAATACCGCTATGACCGCTATCAGCTGATTCGCAACGCGAAGATGGCCGATATAATGTACGATTGGGTTACGCAGAATCTGATGAATGGGCGCGGCGTTAATCGTCTCGATGATATCCATCGTCCTAAAAGCCCGGAAATTAAAAATGATATCCGCCTGTACCGTCAGGAATTGCGCGATGCATCCTTCCATTTTCAGGGTGATGCGGATAACGAACAGCTTTCGGTCACGCCGCTGGTTGGGCTCGGAAAATCCAGTCTGTTAAATAAGACTATTTTCCACCTCATGCCCTGCGCGGAGCACAAACTCACCATTTGTACGCCTTATTTCAACCTACCAGCCATCCTGGTGCGCAATATCATTCAACTACTGCGTGAAGGGAAAAAGGTCGAAATCATTGTCGGTGATAAAACCGCCAACGACTTCTTCATTCCGGAAGATGAGCCATTCAAGATCATCGGTGCGCTGCCTTATCTGTATGAAATAAATCTGCGCCGTTTCCTGAGCAGACTGCAGTATTACGTGAATACCGACCAGTTGGTCGTGCGCTTATGGAAAGATGATGACAACACCTATCATCTGAAAGGCATGTGGGTTGATGATAAATGGATGCTGCTTACCGGCAATAATCTTAACCCCCGCGCCTGGCGGCTGGATTTGGAAAACGCCATTCTTATCCATGATCCCCAGCAGGAACTGACTCCTCAGCGTGATAAAGAGCTGGAGCTTATCCGCACGCACACCACCGTCGTGAAACACTATCGCGACCTGCAGAGCATTGCCGACTATCCAGTCAAAGTACGTAAGCTCATCCGTCGATTACGCCGTATTCGAATCGACAGATTAATCAGCCGTATTCTGTAATCAAGACCCCGTCCAGCGACGGGGTTTTTCCTATGGAGGCAACGATGCGTCTGTGTATTCTTGCCAGTGTTTTGCTTCTTTCCGGTTGTAGCCACATGGCTAACGACAGCTGGAGTGGGCAAGACAAAGCTCAACACTTTATCGCCTCGGCCATGCTTGCCGCAGCGGGGAACGAGTATGCACAGCATCAGGGAAACAATCGCGATCGTAGCGCAGCTATCGGTTTGATGTTCTCAGTCAGCCTGGGTGCATCAAAAGAGCTGTGGGATAGCCGCCCCGCTGGGAGCGGCTGGAGCTGGAAAGACTTTGCCTGGGATGTGGCGGGCGCATCAACCGGCTATACCGTTTGGCAACTGGCACACCATTAGAGGCGTAAACCTTTTCCCTTACTGTGTAACATCAGCGAAACCAGGAATGCGACCACCGCCATCACGGTGACATACCAGAAGAATGATGTCTCCATGCCGACAGACTTCAGGGATAACGCAACATATTCGGCTGAACCACCAAACAAAGCATTAGCCACCGCATAAGATAACCCAACCCCCAGAGCACGCACCTGCGCCGGGAACATTTCGGCCTTCAGAATACCGCTAATTGACGTATAGAAACTCACGATCAACAAGGCACACATCACCAGGGCAAACGCCATGTAAGGAGACGTCACGCTTTGCAACGCGGTCAAAATGGGAACAGTGAAAATCGCGGCTAACGCGCCAAAACACAGCATTGAAGTCCGTCGGCCTATTTTATCTGACAACGCACCGAACAGCGGTTGCACCAGCATAAACACGCACAATGCAGCTGTCATAATGCCGCTGGCCACGTTGGCATGCATACCAGCCGTATTAACCAGATATTTCTGCATGTAGGTCGTAAACGTATAAAAACACAGCGAGCCAGCAGCGGTGAATCCCAGTACCATAAGAAAGGCTTTGCGGTTACGCCACAGCCCTTTCAGAGAACCCGCTTCTTTCAACGCACGGACATCCTGTTTCGAGGTTTCATCCAACTGGCGACGCAACCATAGCGCAACAATAGCCAGCACGGCTCCCAGCGCAAAGGGAATACGCCAACCCCACGCTCTTAGCGCCGAGTCTTCTAACGTTTGCTGTAATATGACCACAACCAGCAATGCCAGTAACTGCCCGCCGATTAACGTCACATACTGGAATGAGGCATAAAAACCTTTCTTACCTTCAACGGCTACTTCACTCATATAGGTAGCGCTGGTTCCGTATTCCCCACCAACAGATAACCCCTGGAATAATCTGGCCAGCAGTAATAGCGCGGGAGCCCAGGTGCCGATGGTTTCATATCCCGGAAGACAAGCGATCACCAACGATCCCATGCACATCATACAAACAGACAACAGCATAGACTTTTTACGCCCGTGTTTATCCGCAATACGACCAAAAAGCCATCCCCCGATTGGCCGCATCAGAAAGCCTGCAGCAAAAACGCCGGCAGTTTGTAAGAGTTGCGTGGTGGTGTTTCCAGATGGAAAAAAGATATGAGCAAAGTAGAGAGAGCAGAAAGAGTAAATATAGAAATCAAACCATTCAACCAGATTCCCTGACGATGCACCAACAATTGCCCATATACGACGACGGGTGTCGCCATCTGCCAGCGCCCCGTTCTCAGTTACACTGCTATCAGCCATTAGAATTGTACCCCTGCCAGGATCTTATGAATCTATCAATGACGTTTCATGTCTGTTTTAGTAAATTAAATGTTATATAATTGTTACAATTTATTATGAGAGATAGATCACGATTTTAATTAGCAGGAAAAGGATTAAGAAATGTTCGAAGGAAGAGAACCAGGTTGGCTGTCAGAATTGCCTGATGCGCTGCGCTTAATCCGGCAATGTGCACCCCGCACAGACGTGAAGAAGCCCATCCGTCAGGATGGGCTTCTTCACTTTAATTGATGCCTGGCAGTTTATGGCGGGCGTCCTGCCCGCCACCCTCCGGGCCGTTGCTGCGCAACGTTCAAATCCGCTCCCGGCGGATTTGTCCTGCTCAGGAGAGCGCTCACCGACAGACCACAGATAAAACAAAAGGCCCGGTCTTT
>NZ_SZWX01000013.1:0-4284 GCF_005280975.1 Citrobacter sp. wls716 | reverse complement strand
CAACGTGAGAAGTGTTGATGGTGATACCACGTGCTTTTTCTTCCGGCGCGTTATCGATCTGATCGAATGCGCGAGCAGCACCGCCGTAGGTTTTAGCCAGAACGGTAGTGATTGCAGCGGTCAGCGTTGTTTTACCATGGTCAACGTGGCCGATAGTACCGACGTTAACGTGCGGTTTTGTACGTTCAAATTTTTCTTTAGACATCGATTGTCCCTCTAAGACACGGATAAATCGGTGATATCACCACATCAACCAGGCAATATACCTGAGCTGTTGAATGCTTTTAAAAGTAAACAGAGAGAAACGGGAGGGAGAAGTGAAGTGGTGCTGATACCCAGAGTCGAACTGGGGACCTCACCCTTACCAAGGGTGCGCTCTACCAACTGAGCCATATCAGCACGTCTGGAGCGGGCAGCGGGAATCGAACCCGCATCATCAGCTTGGAAGGCTGAGGTAATAGCCATTATACGATGCCCGCATCCTGAAACTCGGCTACCCAGTTCTTTCTGTAACAAAAAAGAGATTTCTCTCTTTTATGTTTGAGCTGATTAAATTTTTTAACCAACTCAGGCGGCGATAACGCTGCCAGAAAGTGGTGGTGGGGGAAGGATTCGAACCTTCGAAGTCTGTGACGGCAGATTTACAGTCTGCTCCCTTTGGCCGCTCGGGAACCCCACCGGACTTGATGGTGCCGACTACCGGAATCGAACTGGTGACCTACTGATTACAAGTCAGTTGCTCTACCTACTGAGCTAAGTCGGCATCAAGTAGCGCGCATTTTATGGATACCTGCGTGCTCATGCAACTAAAAAATTGCATAAAATGTTCTTCCGCTCACATTTTGCACTATACGCCCGATAAATAATCTATTTCTTATCTGAATTGCACAAATTTCCAACGTTGAGCGTTATAACCGGAGAGGGTTTTGCTCCGTTATTCACGTCCAGACAGAGAGAAAGCACATCTTTATACATCTGGAATACTCGTCACAATGCTTTTCAGGGGACGATTTTTTCTTATTATTCCCCCTCATCTGGTGTTACCCTCCTGCCCATTGTCCAAATTAACTGAAATGTGCGTGCCATTGCGTGCCGGGGATGATTTCGTTTTTTATCACTGACCTGATATAGCAATGACAGCCAGACCATGCGTATGAGTATAAAAGAGCAAGCGTTAACGTCGCCTTACCTACAGTTTGATCGCAACCAGTGGGCTGCGCTTCGTGATTCAGTGCCGATGACCCTGACCGAGGAAGAGATTGCTCGTCTTAAAGGCATTAACGAAGACTTATCGCTGGAAGAAGTTGCCGAGATTTATTTGCCTCTATCGCGTTTGCTAAATTTTTACATCAGTTCGAACCTGCGACGTCAGGCAGTGCTGGAGCAATTTTTAGGCACGAATGGCGAGCGTATTCCTTATATCATTAGTATTGCTGGCAGCGTCGCCGTCGGTAAAAGTACGACAGCGCGCGTTTTGCAGGCACTGCTTAGCCGCTGGCCAGAGCACCGCAAAGTTGAGCTGATTACGACCGATGGGTTTCTTCACCCAAACCAGGTGTTGAAAGAACGCGGGCTCATGAAGAAGAAAGGCTTCCCTCAGTCTTATGATATGCACCGTCTGGTAAAATTTGTTTCCGACCTGAAGTCAGGCGTCCCTAACGTCACAGCGCCGGTCTATTCTCATCTAATCTATGATGTGATCCCTGATGGTGACAAAACCGTTGCCCAGCCCGACATATTAATACTCGAAGGGCTAAATGTATTACAAAGCGGGATGGACTATCCTCACGATCCACATCATGTATTTGTTTCTGACTTTGTCGACTTTTCTATTTATGTTGATGCGCCAGAAGAATTACTCCAGACGTGGTATATCAACCGTTTTCTGAAATTCCGTGAAGGGGCGTTTACCAACCCGGACTCTTATTTCCATAACTATGCAAAATTATCAGAAGATGAGGCTATCAACACTGCCACATCGCTATGGAAAGAAATCAACTGGCTGAATTTAAAGCAAAATATTTTACCAACGCGTGAAAGAGCCAGCTTGATAATGACTAAAAGTGCCAATCATGCCGTTGAGCAAGTCAGGTTAAGAAAATAAATAAAAAAGGGGAGCCGATGCTCCCCTTCTTCTTATTATTCAGCGCTTCTGAGCGATATTTCCCCACCCATCCATGGCTTTATCTCACCATTCTGCTCAAGCAATAGTGCACCTTGAGCATCTATTCCCCGCGAGATACCAAATATTTCTTTATCGCCAATAATGAGTTTAACCGGGCGGTTGATAAAGTTATCAAGTGCCTTCCAGCGTGATAAATAAGGCACTAACCCCTCTTGCTCAAACAGTATCAGTGCAGCACGAAGCTCGCGGATCAGTCGAGCCGCAAGAGTATTACGGTCAATGTTTATGCCTGCTTCCTGTAGGTTAATCCACCCCTGATTAACCACATTCTCTTCGACCCGGCGCATAGACATGTTAATTCCGGCACCAATAACGATTTGTGCGGCATCACCCGTCTTACCAGTGAGTTCTACCAGGATCCCTGCCAGTTTACGATCGAGCAAATAGAGATCATTAGGCCATTTAACACGTACTTTATCCGCACCCAGATCGCGTAAAACCTCAGCCATGACGATACCAATGACCAGACTCAGGCCAATTGCAGCGGCCGGGCCCTGCTCCAGGCGCCAGAACATAGAGAGATACAGGTTAGCACCAAATGGCGAAAACCATTTACGCCCACGCCGGCCACGACCAGCCTGCTGATACTCCGCCACGCAGGCATCTCCGGATTCCAGTTGCCCAATTCGATCCAGCAGATACTGGTTGGTTGAATCGATTACGGGTAGAACAGTAATGTTTCCGCCGCCCAGCTGAGAATGAATAAGTGATGAATCTAATAGCTGGATAGGTTCAGGTAAGCTATATCCTTTACCAGGGACAGTAAATACATCAACACCCCAGTCACGTAGCGTCTGGACATGCTTATTGATTGCCGCACGGCTCATTCCCAGCGTTTCACCGAGTTGCTCACCGGAGTGAAATTCGCCATCGGCTAATAATGAAATAAGCGTCAGGGGGACGGTATTATCCTTCATGCAACGATCTCCACGGCATTCACCTCACCCTGCGGGCCGATAAACCGGACTTCCGGTTCGAGCCAGACATTGAATTTCTCACCGACTTTTTGGCGTACGTGATGCGCAAGTTGCACTACATCCTGACTCGTCGCATTATCTGCATTGATCAGCACCAGTGCCTGCTGCTGATGTACCGCTGCGCCACCAATGCGCATGCCTTTAAGCTGGCATTGATCGATAAGCCAGCCAGCAGCCAGTTTCACAGAACCATCAGCCTGCGGGTAATGAGGCGCAATCGGAAATTTCGCCAGAAGTTCCTGTGCGATATCCGAACTGACAACCGGATTTTTGAAGAAACTCCCCGCATTACCGTTTACTTTTGGATCGGGCAGCTTTGTGGTGCGCATATGACAAACAGAATCAAAAACCTGCTGAGGCGTTACCGTTGCAGGATCCAGGCGCGTCAGGTCACCGTAAGTGAGGACGGGCTGCCACTGTTTAGGTAAACGCAGCCCAACGGCTACAATCGCGAAACGATCCTGGTACTCATGCTTGAAGATACTGTCGCGGTATCCAAATCGGCATTCTGTGGCACTTACACGCAGATGCTTACCGGTAGCCAGTTCAATGCAGTCCACATATTCGCAAACACGCTGAAGTTCCACACCATAAGCACCAATATTCTGGATTGGCGATGAGCCAACACAGCCGGGAATAAGCGCCAGGTTTTCCAGTCCAGGCATGCCAAGCTGCAATGTATGCTGTACCAGATGATGCCAGTTCTCACCAGCCCCAACATGTAGGTACCACGCGTCAGGCTTCTCTGTAACCTCTATACCTTTAATACGATTGACGATCACTGTTCCCTGGAAGGTATCAAGAAACAGGATGTTACTCCCTTCGCCCAGGATCAGTACTGGATGATGTGATGCATTGGCTAATTGCCAGGCATTCAGTAGTTGTTGCTCATTTTCGGCGCGGACAAGTTCATTAGCTTGTTGATCGATACCGAAGGTGTTCCAGGCTTTAAGGGAGTGATTCATAGACGCTTTCCTGATGCAAAATCGCGCTTAGTTTACCGCATATGCTGCAGGATGGCTTGTGTTATGGAGGCTCAGGATGTTGCTTTGCCCCCGATGGTACGCGCTGCGCCGCATCCGGCAATGTGTACCCCGCACAGACGCAAAAAAGCCCATCCGT
>NZ_SZWX01000012.1:0-50658 GCF_005280975.1 Citrobacter sp. wls716 | reverse complement strand
CTGCTGGCCACGCCCTGCTCCGCCCTGCCCGCGACCACCACCGCCGCCACGCTGCTGGCGACCGTTCTGGATCGGCTCAGCTTTAATGGACGGATCCGGCTCATAGCCTGGCGTTGCAATACGCGGGATCTCTTTTTTCAGCAGCTTCTCGATGTCACGCAACAACTTGTGTTCATCGACGCACACAATACGGTGCACGTAATCTTCCGGGACGTTTGGCAGCTCGTAGTTCACCACGTGCGGTAACTCTTCAATGTCCAGCCCGCGCGCCGCAATGTCCGTCGCCACCAGCACGCGAATATCCCCGGATTTAAAATCGGCCAGCGCACGGGTACGCGCTCCCTGAGATTTGTTACCGTGGATTGCCGCGCTGCGGATACCGTCTTTATTCAGCTGTTCAGCCAGATGATTCGCACCGTGTTTGGTACGGGTAAACACCAGCACCTGCTGCCAGTTGCCCTGACCAATCATCTGCGACAGCAGCTCACGTTTACGTTTTTTATCCACGAAATGAACGTGCTGAGTCACCTGCTCTGAGGCGGTATTACGGCGCGCCACTTCGATTTCCAGCGGATTGTGCAGCAGCTTTTCGGCCAGCGACTTAATATCGTCAGAGAACGTTGCTGAGAACAGCAGGTTCTGGCGTTTTGCCGGCAGCTTCGCCAGAACGCGACGAATGTCGTGAATAAAGCCCATATCCAGCATGCGGTCAGCTTCATCGAGTACCAGGATCTCAACCTGATCCAGTTTCACCGCATTCTGGTGTTCCAGATCGAGCAAACGACCAGGTGTGGCAATCAACACATCCACACCACCGCGCAGCTTCATCATCTGCGGGTTAATACTGACGCCGCCGAAGACCACCAGCGAGCGGATGTTCAGATACTTACTGTAATCACGTACGTTTTCGCCAATTTGAGCAGCCAGTTCGCGGGTTGGCGTGAGGATCAGCGCACGCACCGGGCGACGGCTTTTACCATGCGGCTGATGGGTAATCAGGTGCTGCAACAGCGGCAGGGTAAAACCTGCCGTTTTCCCCGTACCGGTCTGGGCGCTGGCCATCAGATCGCGGCCTTCCAGCACGGCAGGGATCGCCTGTTGCTGAATAGGGGTAGGTTCACGGTAACCCTGTTCGGCAACGGCACGTAAAATTTCAGGGTTTAAACCAAGGGAATCAAAAGACATAACAACTCCGAACCGCCCTGACCGTTACCGGTGTCGTTTTCAGGGAGATACATACAATAGAGATGACAAAAACCACAATGTCATGAAGGGGCGGAGTGTAGCAGTTTTTGTGATGTGCCGCATAAATTATCCCTGCGAGGAAAATAACGATCCGGACTGGACAAGGTTGCACATCAGTCATAATCTTAATCAATCGATTGATTAAGATCAGGTCATGCTATGAATACACCCACCATGACAACCAAAGGTGAACAGGCGAAGAACCAGCTCATTGCCGCAGCATTGGCGCAATTCGGCGAGTATGGTCTGCACGCCACGACGCGCGATATCGCTGCACAGGCCGGGCAAAACATTGCGGCTATCACCTACTATTTTGGCTCAAAAGAGGATTTATATCTCGCCTGCGCCCAGTGGATTGCCGATTTTATCGGCTCACAGTTCCGTCCGCACGCTGAAGAGGCCGAGCGTTTATTCGCTCAGCCAGAACCGGATCGTGGCGCGATGCGCGAATTAATCCTGCGCGCCTGCAAAAATATGATCATGTTGCTCACCCAGGACGACACCGTAAACCTGAGCAAATTTATTTCGCGGGAACAGCTTTCCCCCACCGCGGCTTATCAACTGGTGCACGACCAGGTTATCAATCCGCTGCATACACACTTAACGCGCCTGATTGCCGCCTATACCGGCGGCGATGCCAACGATACCCAAATGATTCTGCATACCCACGCCATCCTCGGCGAGGTGCTGGCCTTTCGTCTGGGGAAAGAAACCATTCTGTTGCGTACGGGTTGGTCACAATTTGATGAGGATAAAACCGCGCTGATTGACCAAACGATCACCTGTCACATCGATCTTATTCTGCAAGGTTTAACGCAAAGGAGTCTGGAGTCATGAAAAAACCTGTCGTTCTCGGGCTGGTTATCGCGGCCCTCGTTGCCGTGATTGCCGGTGGAACGTGGTGGTATCAGAGTCGGCAAGATAACGGCCTGACGCTGTACGGCAATGTCGATATCCGTAGCGTCAACCTGAGTTTTCGCGTCGGCGGCAGGCTGGCCTCACTGGCGGTTGATGAAGGCGATGCGATTACCGCCGGTCAGGTGCTGGGCGAACTGGACCGCGCACCGTATGAAAACGCATTGATGCAGGCCAAAGCCAATGTTGCCGCCGCCCAGGCGCAATACGATCTGATGCTGGCCGGGTATCGCGCTGAAGAGATCGCCCAGGCGGCAGCGGCCGTCAAACAGGCACAGGCCGCCTATGATTACGCACAGAACTTTTATAATCGACAGGTTGGATTGTGGAAAAGCCGCACCATCTCCGCTAACGACCTGGAAAACGCCCGTTCATCTCGCGATCAGGCGTTAGCTTCACTGAAATCCGCACAGGATAAACTCAGCCAATATCGCAGCGGTAATCGTGTGCAGGACATCGAGCAGGCAAAAGCCACGCTCGAACAGGCTCAGGCCGAGCTGGCACAGGCAGAGCTTAATTTGCATGACACCACGCTGACCTCGCCGTCTGACGGTACGCTGCTTACCCGTGCAGTCGAACCCGGCAGTATGCTAAGCGCAGGCGGTACGGTACTGACGCTGTCGCTCACGCGTCCGGTATGGGTCCGCGCCTACGTTGACGAACGCAATCTGAGCCAGGCACAGCCGGGACGTGAGATCCTGCTCTACACCGATGGCCGTCCGGACAAACCGTATCATGGCAAAATCGGCTTTGTGTCACCAACCGCCGAGTTTACGCCGAAAACAGTTGAAACCCCTGACCTGCGCACCGACCTGGTTTATCGCCTGCGTATTGTCGTAACCGACGCGGACGATGCGCTGCGCCAGGGAATGCCGGTAACGATCAAATTCAGTGACGAGGCACGGCATGAATGATGCCGTTATTACGCTCAAAGGGCTGACAAAAAACTTTGCCGGAATGGAAAAACCGGCCGTTGCCCCGCTCGACTGCACCGTGCATGCAGGCTACGTGACCGGACTTGTCGGGCCGGACGGCGCGGGGAAAACCACGTTGATGCGCATGCTGGCGGGATTGTTAAAACCCGATGCCGGAAGTGCTGCGGTGATTGGCTTTGACCCTATCAAGGACGACAGCGCGCTGCATGCGGTACTGGGCTATATGCCGCAGAAATTTGGCCTGTATGAAGATTTAACCGTCATGGAGAACCTCAATCTCTATGCTGATTTGCGTAGCGTCACCGGCGAAGCGCGAGAAAAAACCTTTGCCCGCCTGCTGGAATTTACCTCGCTGGGGCCATTTACCGGACGACTGGCCGGCAAACTTTCCGGTGGGATGAAACAGAAGCTCGGGCTAGCCTGTACGCTGGTCGGCGAACCCAAAGTGTTGCTGCTGGATGAACCGGGTGTCGGTGTGGACCCCATCTCCCGTCGTGAACTGTGGCAAATGGTTCATGAGCTGGCCGGGGATGGCATGTTGATCCTCTGGAGCACCTCGTATCTGGATGAAGCAGAGCAGTGCCGCGATGTACTGCTGATGAACGAAGGCGAACTGTTGTATCAGGGTGAACCGACGCGACTGACGCAAACCATGGCGGGTCGCAGCTTCCTGATGAGCAGTCCGCAGGAAAATAACCGCCGATTGCTGCAGCGGGCATTAAAACTACCGCAGGTCAGCGATGGGATGATTCAGGGGAAATCGGTACGCTTAATCCTGAAAAAAGCAGCCACTGCGGACGATATTCGTCGGGCAGACGGCATGCCGGAGATTAACATCAGCGAAACGACTCCCCGCTTTGAGGATGCCTTTATCGATTTACTCGGCGGAGCCGGGACATCGGAATCGCCACTGGGCGCTATCCTGCATACGGTTGAAGGCACGCCTGGCGAAACGGTGATCGAAGCCAAAGCGCTGACCAAGAAGTTTGGCGATTTTGCCGCGACCGACCACGTAGACTTTTCCGTACAGCGTGGTGAGATTTTTGGCCTGCTAGGGCCCAACGGTGCCGGTAAATCCACCACCTTTAAAATGATGTGCGGCCTGCTGGTTCCCACCTCCGGCAAAGCGCTGGTGCTGGACATGGATCTGAAAGTCAGCTCCGGCAAAGCACGCCAGCATCTGGGCTATATGGCGCAAAAATTCTCCCTGTACGGCAACCTGACCGTTGAGCAGAACCTGCGCTTTTTCTCCGGCGTCTACGGTCTGCGCGGTCGGGCGCAGAAGGAGAAAATCGATCGTATGAGCGAGGCATTTGGCCTGAAGAGTATCGCGTCTCACGCCACCGACGATCTGCCGCTGGGCTTTAAGCAGCGCCTGGCACTGGCCTGCTCGCTGATGCATGAACCCGATATCCTGTTCCTCGATGAACCCACTTCCGGAGTCGATCCCCTCACCCGTCGGGAGTTCTGGCTGCATATCAACAGCATGGTGGAAAAAGGCGTCACGGTGATGGTGACCACCCACTTTATGGATGAGGCGGAATACTGTGACCGTATCGGGCTGGTGTATCGCGGCAAACTGATTGCCAGCGGCACGCCTGATGACCTGAAAGCACAAGCAGCCGATAGCGACACGCCGGACCCAACGATGGAACAGGCGTTTATCACGCTAATCAATGACTGGGATAAGGAGCACGCGCATGAGTAATTCCGCCCTCTCCTGGCGTCGCGTACGCGCGCTGTGCGTGAAAGAAACCCGCCAGATCGTCCGCGATCCCAGCAGTTGGCTGATTGCCGTCGTGATCCCGCTGCTGCTGCTGTTTATCTTCGGCTACGGGATCAACCTCGACTCCAGCAAGCTGCGGGTAGGGATTTTGCTCGAACAGCAAAGCGAGGAGGCGCTGGATTTTACCCATACCATGACCGGCTCGCCGTATATTGATGCTACCATCAGCGATAACCGTCAGGAATTGATTGAGAAAATGCAGGCCGGGCGCATTCGCGGGCTGGTGGTGATCCCGGTGAATTTTGCCCAGCAGATGGCGCGACCCAACGACGTGGCGCCGATCCAGGTGATCACCGACGGCAGCGAACCGAATACCGCCAACTTTGTACAGGGTTATGTCGAAGGTATCTGGCAGATCTGGCAACAACAGCGGGCGGAAGACCGGGGGGAATCATTCAAGCCCTTGATCGACGTGCAGACCCGCTACTGGTTTAACCCGGCAGCCATCAGCCAGCACTTTATTATTCCCGGAGCGGTGACCATCATAATGACGGTCATTGGCGCAATCCTCACCTCATTAGTGGTAGCGCGCGAATGGGAACGCGGAACCATGGAGGCCCTGCTGTCTACCGAAGTCACCCGCGTCGAGCTGCTGCTGTGCAAACTGATCCCGTATTACTTTCTGGGCATGCTGGCGATGCTGCTGTGTATGCTGGTGTCGGTATTTATTCTTGGCGTGCCCTATCGCGGCTCGTTGCTGATCCTGTTTTTCATTACCAGCCTGTTTCTGCTGAGTACGCTCGGCATGGGCCTGTTGATTTCGACTATTACCCGCAACCAGTTTAACGCCGCGCAGGTCGCGCTGAACGCCGCTTTCCTGCCCTCGATTATGCTGTCAGGTTTTATCTTCCAGATAGACAGCATGCCCGCGATTATCCGGGCGGTAACCTACATTATTCCGGCGCGTTATTTCGTCAGCACCCTGCAAAGCCTGTTTCTGGCGGGAAATATTCCAGTGGTGCTAATTATCAACGTGCTGTTTTTAATCGCTTCGGCGGTAATGTTTATT
Organism: Citrobacter sp. wls716; assembly: GCF_005280975.1. Classification (NCBI taxonomy): domain Bacteria; kingdom Pseudomonadati; phylum Pseudomonadota; class Gammaproteobacteria; order Enterobacterales; family Enterobacteriaceae; genus Citrobacter; species Citrobacter sp. wls716. The sequence continues at coordinate 44,768 of NZ_SZWX01000012.1, read as the reverse complement.
GGCCTGACGTGGCTGAAAACCAAACGTCGGCTGGATTAAGGGGACGGGCATGTTTCATCGCTTATGGACGTTAATTCGTAAAGAGCTGCAATCGCTGCTACGCGAACCGCAAACGCGAGCCATTCTGATTTTACCGGTACTGATTCAGGTGATCCTGTTCCCGTTTGCGGCAACGCTGGAAGTCACCAACGCCACTATCGCTATCTACAACGAAGACAACGGTAAACATTCGGTGGAATTAACCCAACGCTTCGCCCGCGCCAGCGCCTTTACCCATATTCTGCTGCTAAAAAGTCCCCAGGAAATCCAACCCACCATCGACACGCAAAAAGCACTGCTACTGGTGCGCTTCCCGGCAGACTTCTCGCGTAATCTGGATACTTTCCAGCAGGCACCCATGCAGCTAATTCTCGATGGGCGCAACTCCAACAGCGCGCAGATTGCCGCAAATTATCTGCAGCAGATCGTTAAGACGTATCAGCAGGAGTTGATGGACGGCAAGCCGAAACCAAACAACAGCGAGCTGGTCGTGCGTAACTGGTACAACCCGAATCTGGATTACAAATGGTTCGTGGTTCCGTCGCTGATCGCCATGATCACCACTATCGGCGTAATGATCGTCACCTCGCTCTCGGTTGCTCGCGAGCGCGAGCAAGGCACGCTGGATCAACTGCTGGTTTCCCCGCTTACCACCTGGCAGATTTTCATCGGTAAAGCGGTGCCGGCACTGATTGTTGCCACCTTTCAGGCCACCATCGTACTGGCAATCGGCATCTGGGCCTATCACATCCCGTTTGCCGGTTCACTGGGGCTGTTCTACTTCACGATGGTGATTTACGGACTGTCGCTGGTGGGATTTGGCTTGCTGATTTCGTCACTGTGCGCGACACAGCAGCAGGCATTTATCGGCGTCTTTGTCTTTATGATGCCGGCGATTTTGCTGTCCGGATATGTCTCTCCGGTCGAAAATATGCCTGTGTGGTTGCAGAATCTGACATGGATAAACCCGATCCGTCACTTTACGGACATCACAAAACAGATTTACCTGAAGGATGCGAGTCTGCAGATTGTCTGGGGAAGTTTGTGGCCGCTATTGGTGATAGCGGCCACAACAGGCTCAGCGGCGTATGCGATGTTTAGACGCAAAGTGATGTAACTTTTTGTCTTTCGCCAACAGCGAGACCACTGCGGGTCCGGCAAGGATCGCCAGCCCCGCCAGCGCCAGTAACACGTTGTTTTGCAGCACACGCGACAGTAACCACAGTACGATCATTGCCGCACCGAAATACCACGTGGTCGTCAGCTCTTCCAGCACGTCAGCCACATCACGCCAGCGCTGTTCATGGTGACGTTGCAATGCCAGCATTAAGATAACCGTTACGCCATACACGACGCATAATCCCAGGCCGACGTGCACCAGCTTGCCGCTCATCCAGCCCATTACCAGCAACGCCACTACCAGTAAATGCAACACAATCTGCCAGCAACTTAGACCCGTTGCGACACGAACACGTTGTTGCCACCTCATGGCTTTTCTCCTGAAGGATTTTTAACTAATTATTCAGAGTACCGGACTTTACGGAAAATTCCGCAACACCGCATCTTTTTGTGACGGCGACTACACTATTTATTTCGCCACAGAATTCGCGATACGGTCAAACCCCCCATCCCGAAGGATGATGGAGAGAGTCAGGAAAGTGACGCCAACGGGAGAATCATGAGCGAATCAGCAGACCGATTTTCATTCAATGTGCTCACCATTAACACTCACAAGGGTTTCACCGCCTTTAACAGACGCTTTATTTTGCCCGAGCTGCGGGATGCCGTCAGGGCAGTTGGCGCAGATATTGTGTGCCTGCAGGAAGTGCTGGGCGCTCACGACGTACACTCACTGCAGATAGAAAACTGGCCGGATACCAGCCATTACGAGTTTCTGGCCGACACCATGTGGCGCGATTTCGCCTACGGGCGCAATGCCGTGTATTCACAGGGGCATCACGGCAACGCCGTGCTATCGCGCTACCCTATTGAGCATTATGAAAACCGTGATGTATCCGTTAGCACGAGTGAAAAACGCGGTGTGCTTTACTGTCGCATTGTGCCGCCGATGCTTTCCCGCCCGATTCATGTGATGTGCGTCCACCTCGGTTTGCGTGAAGCCCATCGCCAGGCACAGCTCAGCATGCTGGCAAATTGGGTCAATGCCCTGCCCAACGCGGATCCCGTGGTGGTTGCTGGCGATTTTAACGACTGGCGACAACAGGCAAATTATCCGTTGAAGAGCCAGGCCGGCCTTGACGAGATTTTTACCCGCGCTCACGGTCGCCCGGCGCGAACATTTCCGGTGCAGTTTCCCCTGCTGCGTCTGGACAGGATCTATGTGAAAAACGCGAATGCCAGTACCCCAACGACGCTGGCGCTGCGTCACTGGCGACATTTGTCCGATCATGCCCCTCTGAGTGCGGAGATTCGTGTATGAAAACTGGCTGGCGTGAAGGCAATCAAATTCAGCTACTGGAAAATGGCGATCAGTACTATCCCGCCGTATTTCACGCGATTGAGCACGCGGAGCAAAAAATCATTCTGGAGACCTTTATCTGGTTTGAAGATGCGGTCGGGAAACAGCTACATGCCGCACTGCTCGCTGCCGCACACCGCGGGATCGCCGCAGAGGTGTTGCTGGACGGCTACGGCTCACCGGATCTAAGCGACAGCTTTGTCGAAGAGTTAACCGCGGCGGGTATTGTTTTCCGTTATTACGATCCGCGCCCACGCCTGTTCGGGATGCGCACCAATCTTTTTCGCCGGATGCATCGCAAAATTGTGGTCATTGACGATCGCATCGCCTTCGTCGGCGGTATTAATTACTCCGCCGAACACATGTCTGACTACGGGCCGGAAGCCAAGCAAGATTACGCTGTGCGTGTTGAAGGTCCGATTGTGGTTGATATTCTGACATTCGTGCTGGAAAACCTGCCGGGACAAAGCGCCGTACGCCGCTGGTGGCGACGGCATCACCGGGCAGTCGAAAATCATCGCCCCGGTGAAGCGCAGGCGCTGTTCGTCTGGCGTGATAACGAGGAACATCGCGATGATATTGAACGCCATTATTTGAAAATGCTCGCGCAGGCAAAGCGGGAAGTGATTATTGCCAATGCCTATTTCTTCCCCGGTTATCGTCTGTTGCATGCCCTGCGTAAAGCGGCACGACGCGGCGTACGGGTAAAACTCATTGTTCAGGGCGAGCCTGATATACCCATTGTGAAAGTGGGTGCCCGGCTGCTGTATAACTATCTGGTCAAAGGGGGCGTCCACGTCTACGAATATCACCGCAAGCCGCTGCATGGCAAAGTGGCGCTGATGGACGATCACTGGGCTACCGTCGGGTCCAGCAATCTTGACCCGCTCAGTCTGTCGCTGAATCTGGAAGCCAATCTCATTATTCATGACCGTGCTTTTAATCAGATCCTGCGCGACAATCTGACTCCCATTATTGCGCAGGACTGCCAGCGAGTTGATGAATCAATGTTACCCAGACGCACCTGGTGGAACCTGACCAAAAGCGTATTAGCATTTCACTTTTTACGCCACTTCCCGGCACTGGTCGGTTGGCTACCGGCACACACTCCGCGCCTGACTGAAGTGGAGCCGCCAGCACAACCCGCGATCGAAACACAAGATCGCATTCAAACCGAGGATGCAGGAGGAAAAACCTGATAGCGAAGTTGGACGAAAAAGCGCGGGTAAAAACGAGGAAGCGATGGCTAAATCACCGTGACTGTAGTGCCGGATGGGGCTTAACGCCTTATCCGGCCTACTTTCGTTACAAGACTGTAGGCCGGATAAGCGTGGCGCCATCCGGCAACAGAGAATTAACGACGATTACCGAAAATACGCAGCAGCATCAGGAACAGGTTGATGAAGTCCAGATACAGCGTTAACGCCCCAAGAATGGCGTATTTACGCAAGTTGGAACTGTCGCGCAGGTCAATTTGCTCACCGATATTTTTCAGCTTTTGCGTGTCATAGGCGGTCAGGCCGACAAACACAATCACCCCAATGTAGGTCACCGCCCACATCAGCGCTTCGCTCTTCAGCCAGAAGTTAACCAACGAGGCCAGAACGATACCAATTAACGCCATAAACAGCATGTTGCCAAAGCCGCTGAGATCGCGTTTGGTGGTGTAGCCGTACAAACTCATGATACCGAACATCCCGCCGGTGACCACAAAGGTACTGGCGATAGACGAATAGGTATAGACAATGAAAATGCTTGATAGCGTCAGACCGGTTAACGCCGAGTAGAGCATAAACAGCGTCGTTGCCATTCCAGCGCTGAGCTTTTGCACCATGCCGGACAGGACAAATACCAGCGCCAGCTGTGCAATGATCAGCCCAAAGAAGGTAATTTTGCTGGAAAAGACAAACATCATCACCGCAGGCGTATTCGCCGCGTACCATGCAATAAACGCCGTCAATAACAACCCACAGGTCATCCAGCCGTAGACCTGCGCCATGTAGGTTTGCAGGCCGGAACGGGCCTGCACAATAGAATCGGATCGTGGGAATCGGTCCATGACAATCTCCTGAGTCAGTATGTGCCTAAACCAATTGTACTCTACCAGCGTTTTGCTGCTTGCTTATCGCTGTCGCGGGCGTCGACCCAACGTTCACCTTCTGGCGTGGCTTCGCGTTTCCAGAACGGCGCACGCGTTTTCAGGTAATCCATAATGAATTGCCCGGCATCAAACGCGCTACTACGATGTGCACTGGTCACACCGACAAAAACAATTTCATCGCCCGGCCACAGTTCGCCAATACGATGGATCACCGTTACCCGGCCCAGCGGCCAGCGCGAACGCGCTTCGTCGACAATCTCCGCCAGCGCTTTTTCAGTCATCCCTGGATAGTGTTCCAGCGTTAACGCCTTAACGCTGTCACCGAGATTGTGATTGCGCACTTTACCGGTGAAAGTGACTACCGCGCCGTCTTCATCGCGCTCTGCCAGCCAGGGATACTCATCCCCGACGCGAAACGGCGCATGGCCAACAACAATTCGCGTTTCAGCCATTTTAGCCTCCGGTTACCGGCGGGAAGAAAGCGACTTCATCACCCGCGTTAAGAGGATGATCAAAACTGACCAGCGTCTGGTTTACCGCCGCCAGCAGCTTACCGTCTTCCAGTGCCAGCGCCCAGCGATCGCCTTTGCCCGCCAGATGCTGGCGCAGCGCTTCTACCGTTGGAAATTCAGCCGTCATTTCTAGCGCATCGGTGTTGACCAATTCGCGTACCTGAGCAAAGAAGAGAACCTTAATCATGTGCATCCACCTTAAAATCCCCCGACTTGCCGCCGCTTTTTGCCAGCAAACGCACCGGACCAATCACCATATCCTTTTGCACCGCTTTGCACATATCGTAAATGGTCAACGCCGCTACGGAGGCAGCCGTTAACGCTTCCATTTCAACGCCGGTTTTACCGGTCAGGCGACACAGCGTTTCAATGCGTACGCGATTGTGCTCCGGCTCGGCGTGAAGATTGACTTCGACCTTGCTCAGCATCAGTGGGTGACACAGCGGGATAAGATCCCAGGTACGTTTGGCGGCCTGAATACCCGCAATACGCGCCGTGGCGAATACATCACCCTTATGGTGGCTGCCATCGATAATCATCGCCAGCGTTTCGCTACGCATGGTCACGAATGCTTCAGCACGCGCCTCGCGTACGGTTTCCGCTTTGGCGGAGACATCCACCATATGCGCTTCGCCAGCGGCGTTAATATGAGTCAGTTGCGACATACTTATTTCTTCAAATGTGGGTGGAAATTACACGGACGCGTACGGGCATCAAGCTGCGGCGCAATGATATTCTCCCAGGCGGTACGACACGCTTTGGTCGACCCCGGCATGGCGAAAATCAGCGTTTTATTGGCCACCCCGGCAACCGCTCGAGACTGCAGCGTCGCGGTACCAATCTCTTCAAACGACAGCATACGGAAGACTTCGCCAAACCCTTCAACTTCTCTGTCAAACAGCGGCAGCAGCGCTTCCGGTGCCTGGTCCCCTTCGGTTAACCCAGTGCCGCCGGTAATGAGCACCACTTGCACATCGTCACTGGCAATCCAGGCTGAAACCTGAGCGCGAATCGCATAGCGGTTCTCTTTGACAATCGCCTTATCAACAATCTGATGACCCGCCTCCAGCGCCGAGTCGCGCAGATAATGGCCGGAGGTGTCATCTTCTTCGCCACGACGGTTGGAAACAGTAAGAATAGCAATGCGTGTCGGGATAAATTCAGCGCTTACCTGACTCATGAGAAACTCCTTTTAGCGATCAGCCGCCAATGTAAGATAAGTTTTGCGTAATACCGGTATTGTTCTGATGCAGGAAATGGGTCTGCTTTTTCTCCAGCAACGCGGCAGAGATACGTTCTTCAAGCGCAGCCTGCTGGGTGTCGTCGGTCAGCAAATCACGCAAGTTCACCCCGCCTTCACCAAATAAACACAGATGAAGCTTGCCAACAGAGGAAACGCGCAGACGATTACAGGTGGCGCAGAAGTCTTTCTCATAAGGCATGATCAGACCAATTTCACCAACATAATCAGGATGACAGAAAACCTGAGCCGGGCCGTCGCTGCGCTGTCGGATCTGGTGGATCCAGCCGCGACGCAGTAGCTCATCGCGAAGTACCTGTCCGGAGATATGGTGTTTACGGAAGAGAGAGCTGCCCTCGCCCGTTTCCATCAGTTCAATAAAACGCAGTTGGATTGGCCGAGGTTGGATCCACGCAAGGAAGGTGTCCAGCTGATGATGGTTTACGTCGCGCATCAGCACGGTGTTGACTTTCACTTTTTCAAAACCGGCATCGAAGGCGGCGTCAATCCCCGCCATCACCTGCTGAAACTTATCCTGCCCGGTAATGGCGTGAAACTGACGGGCATCCAGGCTGTCGACGCTGACGTTGAGTGCCGTCAGCCCGGCATCGCGCCATGCAGCAGCATCGCGCGCCAGACGATAACCATTGGTGGTTACCGCAATCTGACGGATAGCGTCGTTTTCACGTACGGCAGCAATAATGTCGGTAAAATCGCGACGCAGTGACGGTTCGCCACCTGTCAGACGCACTTTTTCCGTTCCCAGGCTGGCGAACGCACGCGTGACGCGGCGAATTTCATCAACGGTCAGAAAGCCGTTATTAGTCACACCACCTGGCTTATAGCCATCTGGCAGACAGTAAGTGCAACGAAAGTTACACACATCGGTAATCGACAAACGCAAGTAGTAAAACTTACGCGCGAATGCATCGGTAAGTTGAGAGCCCATGTACACCTTTCCAAATACGGGAGGCGAAGTCATTTCTTCCTGCGCCCTGGTGACAATCGTATTCACGTATCGTCACGGCCAAAGCACCGTATCATTTGACCCAGGTGCAGAGGCTAGAGTGTTTATACTCGTCATGCTTCGAGTACATTGTGGTTATGCCGATACTAGCGTGTAAATGACACTTTTGCCATGTACACTTTCGCTGTATAAATATGTATATAGCGGCATGATCGTGCAATTTCGCTACAGAATAAGCAAAAACCATCGTTTTGCATTGATATACATCATCTTGCTATCAGGTGGATGTCGTCAGAAAGGGGTAGATCGCAGAAAATTATTTTCTGCAGATGGCGACTGGATAATTGCTGAAAACACGCTATTTACGTTACTGTAACGCCGATCAATTGATATCAGGAATAACTATGCGCACTCGTACGCTGGCAGATCTGGATCGCGTTGTCGCTCTCGGCGGAGGGCATGGATTAGGACGCGTTCTGTCGTCACTTTCCTCTTTAGGTTCACGCCTGACGGGCATCGTCACGACCACCGATAACGGCGGTTCCACGGGGCGAATTCGCCGTTCAGAAGGCGGTATTGCCTGGGGAGACATGCGGAACTGCCTCAACCAGTTAATTACCCAACCAAGCGTCGCATCGGCGATGTTTGAGTATCGTTTTGGCGGTAATGGCGAACTTTCCGGCCATAACCTCGGAAATCTGATGTTAAAGGCGCTCGATCACCTCAGCGTGCGGCCTCTGGAAGCCATCAATTTAATTCGTAGCCTGCTAAAAGTTGATGCACATTTAATTCCCATGTCAGAACTACCGGTGGACCTGATGGCGCTCGACGATCAGGGACATGAAGTGTATGGCGAAGTAAATATCGACCAGCTCACTACCCTGCCGCAAGAATTAATGCTCTCACCTAAAGTTCCCGCCACGCGAGAAGCGATTGAAACCATCGCGGAAGCGGACCTGATCCTGATAGGACCGGGGAGTTTTTATACCAGCCTGATGCCGCTATTGCTGCTTGACGAAATGGCGCAGGCATTGCGTCGCACACCGGCACCAATGGTTTATATCGGCAATCTGGGACGCGAACTCAGCCTGCCAGCCGCCAGCCTGACGCTTGCCGATAAGCTGGCCATCATTGAGCAATATGTTGGTAAGAAGGTGATTGATGCGGTGATTGTCGGACCAAAAGTCGATGTTTCGGCCATGACCGACCGCATTGTGATTCAGGATGAACTGGAGGCCAGCGATATTCCCTACCGTCATGACCGTCAATTGCTGCATAGCGCGCTGGAGAAAGCGGTGCAGGCGTTAGGTTGAACGTATTTGCCTGATGCGCTGCGCTTATCAGGCCTACAAACACGATCTACCCTGTAGGCCGGATAAAGGGTTTACCCCGCCATCCGGCTACGCGTTAAGACGCCGCGTTAAGACGCCGCGATAAACAGCTCGCGCAGTTGATGCAACTGGTCGCGGATCGTCGCGGCCTCTTCGAACTCAAGGTTCTGGGCATGCTGCATCATCTGACCTTCTAACTCGTGAATCTTCTGCTGCAGCGCTTTCGGCGTCATGTCCAGCTCAACAACCTCGGATTTCGCCCCGGCACGCGACTTCCCTTTACCTTTCGCTTTGGTCTTCGCAATATTCTGACCCAGCGCCAGAATATCGACCACTTTCTTGTTCAGCCCCTGTGGCGTAATACCGTGCTCTTCGTTATACAGTTGCTGTTTCTCGCGACGACGTTCGGTTTCACCAATGGCCTTCGCCATCGATGCGGTAATTTTATCGCCGTAGAGAATCGCTTTACCGTTGATGTTACGCGCCGCTCGACCTATGGTCTGGATAAGCGATCGTTCCGAACGCAGGAACCCTTCTTTGTCCGCATCCAGAATCGCCACCAGAGAGACCTCAGGCATGTCCAGGCCTTCTCGCAACAGGTTGATACCAACCAGCACGTCAAACTCGCCCAGGCGCAAATCACGAATGATTTCCATACGTTCCACGGTATCGATGTCGGAGTGCAGATAGCGCACCCGCTCGCCGTGTTCTTCGAGGTATTCGGTGAGATCCTCCGCCATGCGTTTGGTGAGCGTTGTGACCAACACACGTTCGTTAATCGCCGCACGGGTGCGGATCTCCGACAGCAGGTCATCAACCTGTGTCGCCACCGGACGCACTTCAATGACCGGATCCAGCAGGCCGGTCGGTCGTACCACCTGATCGACCACTTCATCACCGGATTTCTCCAGCTCATAGTTGCCCGGCGTCGCTGAGACGTAGATGGTTTGTGGGGCCAACGCCTCAAATTCTTCAAATTTGAGCGGGCGGTTATCCAGCGCCGACGGCAGACGGAATCCGTATTCGACCAGGGTCTCTTTACGTGCCCGGTCGCCACGGTACATGCCACCAATTTGCGGAATCGTAACGTGGGATTCATCCACCACCAGCAGGCCATCGGCAGGCAGGTAATCAAACAGCGTCGGCGGCGGCTCGCCAGGGCCGCGCCCGGACAGATAGCGGGAGTAGTTTTCAATCCCCGAGCAGTAACCCAGCTCGTTCATCATTTCCAGATCGAACTGCGTACGCTGGCTTAAACGCTGTTCTTCTACCAGTTTGTTGTTCGCCAGCAGGATTTTGCGGCGCTCCGCCAGCTCGACTTTAATTTCTTCCATTGCCTGCACGATACGTTCGCGCGGCGTCACGTAGTGGGTTTTCGGGTAAATGGTGAAGCGCGAAATAGTGGATTCAACCTGCCCGGTTAGCGGGTCGAACAGCGACAAGCGCTCAACTTCTTCATCAAACAGTTCAACACGCAGCGCGATATCGTCAGATTCGGCCGGAAAGATGTCGATCACCTCACCACGCACGCGGAACGTCCCGCGCTGGAATGCCTGATCGTTACGCGTGTATTGCAGTTCAGCAAGCCGGCGCAGGATCGCGCGCTGGTCGATAATCATCCCCACCGTCAGATGCAACATCATCTTCAGATACAGATCCGGATCGCCCAGACCATAGATCGCGGAAACAGAGGCCACCACCACCACATCCCGCCGTTCAAGCAGGGCTTTGGTCGCCGACAAACGCATCTGTTCAATGTGTTCGTTTACCGACGCATCTTTCTCGATAAAAGTATCAGAGCTCGGGACATAAGCCTCCGGCTGATAATAGTCGTAGTAGGAGACGAAATATTCCACTGCGTTATCCGGGAAGAACTCTTTCATCTCGCCGTACAACTGGGCTGCGAGGGTTTTGTTAGGGGCCAGCACCATCGTCGGACGCTGTAAATCCGCAATCACGTTGGCAATAGTGAATGTTTTCCCCGACCCCGTCACCCCGAGCAGCGTCTGATGCGCCAGACCATCCTCCAGCCCTTCTTCCAGGCGACGAATCGCCTCAGGCTGATCGCCAGAGGGTTTAAAAGCGGAATTCAGTTTGAACGGTTTACTCATGAGCAGCTACCTGAAGCAATGGGCGGGCAGGTGTGTAATTTTACTCGCAGTAGTATATTTTGCCAGTAAAATATACTGGATGAAAAAACAGTAACGCACCAGAATATTTCTGTTACGCCATCAGAATGCCCGTCAGAGCAGGCTAAAATTTTGGCACTGGCGAGATAAAACACCAGTAAAAATGTGTTATCCCCAAACCAATGACTTTTTTAACATTTGTCAAGACGGCAGATGAAAGTTTTATGGCAACGCATGACACTTCCGCGACAGCCATTGCTTTTATCTAACATTCTGTATTTCAATAACTATTCTCTCGAGCCGTCTTTCGCATCAATTTAGTCGCAGGCCGCGTCTTCTCTCGCTTACATTGTGTTTTCTAACTCTAATACACAAGGTTATCCACAGGAATAGTGGATAACTGCCTCCAGCCCGTGCTGACTGCCGCCTGGCAAAAACACCGACTTGCTCTTTTCGGGTGGGATAAAAAAAAATTATCGCCATTTTTTTATATTTATCAGCCAACGGAGCCCTGGAGGCTGTCGAGATCTTGCTCGCATTTTCACCATTTACCTGCCTGCACCATCCCGACGCGACCAGGCACTGGCAATGTGCGCAAAATTAACCCGGATCGTTAAAAACCAGACATCGCTGCCGATGGATCACGCTATCCCGCTGTTTTTCGCGCATTCCCCATTTGTGGCAAGAGATTTGCAATTTTCTTCTGCTCCCCGGCCTGTCGGGCGGATAACTTCATGATGGAGAAAACCTATGTTGAGTCTTCGCGCAGTGAATCACTATTACGGTAACCAGCACACGCTATGGGATGTGGATCTCGACCTGCAGCCCGGCAAATGTACCGGTGTGCTGGGACTTCCGGGGATGGGGAAAACGACGCTGGCCAATTGCATCATCGGCAATTTGCCTATCGAAAGCGGTACGATGGTCTGGCATCAGGCAGGCGCGCCACCGCGCGATCTGAGTCCGATCCCGGCGGCAAATCGCATTGCGCTGGGTATTAACTCCGTTTCACAACAGAGACGGATTTTTTCGCAACTGACGGTCGAGGAAAATCTGCATATTGCGCGCCAGGCGGTTGAAGAAAGCGAAACGATGAACAGCAGCGATATATACCGCCTCTTCCCACAGTTGTACAGTCTGCGTCAGACCAAAGGGGTTGCCTTATCAGAGGATAATCAGCACCAGCTCGCACTCGCCAGCGCGCTGGTTACACGCCCACGCCTGCTAATCCTCGATGAGCCTACGCGAGGAACGGGCCAGGCGTATATCCACAAGCTGGGGAACCTGATTGTGAGGCTAAGCCAGGAGTTGGGCATCGCCATAATGCTCGCAGAGCAAAGCCTGCCGTTTATTCGTCGGGTCGCTGATTGCTATTGCCTGTTACATCGCGGACGCAATGTGGCCCAGGGACAACTGGCGCAGCTCAGCGACCCGTTTCTTAACGACTGGATGGCGCCAGAGGCAAAACGCTAAGGTCGAGATAGTGCCCTGTCGTTGCGCGTTCTGGCTCGTCCTCCAGCCATGGGATTTCCCCCAGCAGCGGAGCCGGAATCGCGCGTTTCAGCGTTGCCATATATTCAGCATGGCGTTTCCCTGGCGGAGTCACATCATTGGCGACCCACCCCGCCAGCGTCAACCCAGCCTGTTGTACCGCTTGCGCAGTCAGAATGGCATGGTTGATGCAGCCAAGCTTGACGCCAACCACCATAATCACCGGCAGTTGTTCTGTTTGTACCCAGTCAGAAAAACTCAGCATGGGTGAAAGCGGCGTAAACCAACCGCCAGCGCCTTCCACCAGCACCCAGTCAGCCTGTTCTTCCAGCTTACGTAACCCCGCAGACATCACTGAGGCCTGAATAGGGCGACCTTCGTCAGCGCTGATGATATGCGGTGACGTGGGTTCGGCAAAGGTATAGGGATTGATTGCCGTATAGTGCACTGCCACAGCGCTGTTGCGCTGTAATGCCAGAGCATCGCTATTACGCAGACCCTCAGCCGTTATTTCACTACCTGACGCCACGGGCTTATAGCCGACCGTTCGATAACCCAATTGCCCCGCGGCCTGCAGGAGCGCACAGCTGGCAATTGTTTTACCAACCTCAGTGTCCGTCCCGGTGACAAAATACGTTCTGGTCACGTTGAATTACTCCTAAAAAAAGTTGATACGTCAGCGGGTATTTTCCCTGTACAGAGGGCCAGGCTAACTGTAACTGCTGCAGCTGTGAACGGGTCAGTACGCGCTGTTCGCGTCCATCATGGAGATGCGTCGCACCGATCCCTTTGAGCGAGCGCATGGCGCTCAACGCATCGTCAAACCACAGTGTCACCGGATGAAGCTGATACTCGACGTCCCAGCCATGCAGAGCCTTTTCAAGTTGCTCCACGGGCAAGAAACGGTTGGTGTGCTCCCGGTCATCTACCGCTTGCCACGCCCGGCGTAATTCCGGCATCGAGCCGTGTGCCAGGGTACTAAACGCCACCGTGCCTCCGGGGCGCACAACCCGGCAAAGCTCACTTAACGCGCCGTGTAAATCGCTGCACCACTGCACCGCCAGATTGCTCCAGGCCAGGTCAAAAGTGGCAGCGTTTTGAGGGATGGCTTCAATATCCGCCAGCAGATAGTGGTGGGCGGCATTTTGCCGCTGTGCCTCTGCCAGCATTTGTTCAGAAAGATCCAGTGCGCTGACTTCGCTTCCCTGCTCACGCCAGTAGCGACTCATGCGCCCTGGGCCGCACCCCGCATCCAGTACCCGTGCATAATCCCGTTCACCAAGCATCGCCAGCAAGGCGTCGGCGCTTTGGCACTGTAGCCCGGCATGTTGTTCATAGTGGGAAGCGGCGCGTCCAAATGCAGCAGCAATGGCCTGCTTATTGACCTGCGCCATGCAGCACCTCCAGCAAGCGGTCGATATCCTGGCATTCATGCGCCTGCGTCAGCGTCAGCCGTAATCTGGCGGTGCCGACCGGTACCGTAGGAGGCCGGATGGCGGTCACCCAACAACCTTGGGCGCGTAAAACCTCCGCCAGTTGCAGTGCTTTATGGTTATCGCCCACGATCAATGGCTGGATGGCACTGTCTGAGTTTGCCAGCGTGAAATCCGCAATATCCAGGCCAGTACGAAAACGTTGGATCAACATGGCCAGTTTTTCCCGGCGTTCATCGCCCTCACGACTGCGGATCACTGCCAGCGCGGCACGCAATGCCTGCGCCTGAGCAGGCGGCATGCTGGTGCTGTAAATCAGATGACGGGCAAACTGCAGCAGATAATCGGCCACGCTGTCTGAACACAGGATTGCCGCGCCGCTGACGCCAAATCCTTTCCCGAAGGTCACTACTAACAGCTCAGGTTTCACCTGCTGTCGGAAGCATGAGCCGCGCCCTTCCTCACCGCTAACGCCTATACCGTGGGCATCATCCACCAGCAACCACGCATTCTGGCGTTGCGCCTCAGCGTGAATTTCCGCCAGCGGTGCGCTGTCGCCATCCATGCTGAACACGCCTTCGGTCACCACCAACTGCTGCCCCGGACAGGGGGCAGACAGCAGACGAGCCAAATGTTGCGGGTCGTTATGGGTAAAACGGCGTAACACGGCGGGACTCAGACTGGCCGCTTCCAGCAACGACGCATGGCTGAGGCGGTCGGCGACAATCCGGTCATCTTTTCCCATCAACGCTGTGATCACCGCCTGGTTGGCGGCGAAACCGGAAATGAACAGCAATGCTCGTGAATAACCCAGCCATTGCGCCAGTTCGTCTTCCAGCGCCTGATGCGCGATGGAATAGCCGCTAACATGGCCTGAACCCCCGCTGCCGACGCCAAAACGTTCAGCCCCCTGCTGCCAGGCACAGACTATCTGCGGATGGTGACTCAACCCCAGATAATCGTTACTGGAAAAATTCAGATACTGACGCCCCTCGGCCAACAACCAGCGCCCTGCCCCCTGTGTCACCACATAGCGGCGACGCAGAGCATCAGCAGAACGACGCAAAGTGAGCGCATCGTCAATTTTTTGCTGCCAGGTCATACGGTTGCCGCGTTGTAGTAGTCGTCTGTATCCGGGGTGCGCAACGCCTGCTCCAGACGTTGCTGCTGTTCGTTATCGCCCGCCAGTACCGCCGTTTGCTGCGGATTCAGACCGAGTTTGCGGAATAAAAGCAGATCTTTGTCTTCGTTCGGGTTGGGTGTAGTGAGCAGTTTGCAGCCGTAGAAAATCGAGTTGGCCCCGGCCATAAAACACATTGCCTGGGTCTGTTCGTTCATCTGCTCGCGCCCGGCAGAAAGACGCACGTACGAGGTCGGCATCATGATGCGCGCCACGGCGATAGTACGAATAAAATCAAAAGCATCTACGTCGTCGTTATCGGCAAGCGGCGTGCCCTTCACTTTCACCAGCATGTTGATCGGCACGCTTTCCGGCGGCGTCGGCAGATTCGCTAATTGCAGCAGCAGACCCGCGCGGTCGGTCACCGTTTCACCCAGCCCCACAATCCCGCCGGAGCAAACTTTAATCCCCGCCTCACGCACTTTATCCAGCGTATCAAGTCGCTCCTGGTACGAACGGGTGGTAATGATATTGCCGTAAAATTCCGGCGAGGTATCGAGGTTATGGTTGTAGTAGTCCAGACCCGCGCTGGCCAGGCGCTGAGCCTGGGTTTCGTCCAGCGTGCCCAGCGTCATGCAGGCTTCCAGCCCCAGCGCTTTTACACCCTGGACCATCTGTTCCAGATAAGGCATGTCGCGCTCATGCGGATTCTTCCACGCCGCCCCCATGCAAAACCGTGTTGAACCTGCCTGCTTCGCCTTACGCGCGGAATCCAGAACCTGCTCAACTTCCATCAGACGCTCGGTTTCCAGACCGGTTTTATAGCGGGAACTTTGCGGGCAGTATTTGCAGTCCTCCGGACAGGCACCGGTTTTAATCGACAGCAGCGTACTCACCTGTACCTGCCGCGGATCAAAATGCTGACGGTGCACTTGTTGCGCTTCAAACAGCAGATCCAGCAGGGGTTTTTCAAATAATTCGGTGACTTGCGACATTGTCCAGCGAGAAGAATGAGCCATATTGGTATACGTTTCGTTGTCAGTTTGGTGTAGACTCGTAAACCTAAATCTTTTTAATTTGGTTTACAAGTCGATTATGACAACGGACGATCTTGCGTTTGACCAACGCCATATCTGGCACCCTTACACCTCCATGACCTCCCCGCTACCGGTTTATCCGGTGGCCAGTGCCGAAGGTTGTGAACTGCTATTAGCCAACGGTGAGCGGCTGATTGACGGTATGTCATCCTGGTGGGCGGCGATCCACGGTTACAATCACCCGCAGCTGAACGCCGCGATGAAAACGCAGATTGATGCCATGTCGCACGTGATGTTTGGCGGCATTACCCATGCCCCGGCTATTGCGCTGTGTCGCCAGTTGGTGGCGATGACGCCCGAGGCGCTGGAGTGCGTTTTTCTCGCGGATTCTGGTTCGGTCGCCGTGGAAGTGGCAATGAAAATGGCGCTGCAATACTGGCAGGCCAAAGGTGAATCCCGCCAGCGTTTCCTGACATTTCGTAACGGCTACCACGGCGATACTTTCGGCGCGATGTCGGTCTGCGATCCCGACAACTCGATGCACAGTCTGTGGAAGGGTTATCTGCCGGAGAACCTGTTTGCGCCCGCCCCGCAAAGCCGCATGGGCGGCGAGTGGGACGAACTGGATATGGTGCCTTTCGCCCGCCTGATGGCCGCGCATCGCCACGAAATTGCGGCAGTGATCCTTGAGCCGATTGTGCAAGGCGCTGGCGGCATGCGCATGTACCATCCTGAGTGGTTAAAGCGCATCCGTAAGATGTGTGACCGTGAAGGTATCCTGTTGATTGCCGATGAAATCGCCACCGGATTTGGTCGCACCGGCAAAATGTTTGCCTGTGAACACGCCGATATCACCCCGGATATTTTGTGCCTTGGCAAAGCGTTAACCGGCGGGACAATGACCCTTTCCGCTACTCTGACCACCCGCCAGGTCGCGGAAACCATCAGCAACGGTGAAGCCGGATGTTTTATGCACGGCCCGACTTTCATGGGCAATCCACTGGCCTGCGCCGTCGCCTCCGCCAGCCTGTCGTTACTCGAAATCGGCGAGTGGCGCTCGCAGGTAGCGAACATAGAAGCGCAGCTGCGGGCAGAGCTCGCCCCGGCGGCAGATTCCCGTTGGGTCGCCGACGTGCGCGTGCTTGGTGCCATCGGCGTCATCGAAACCACGCATCCGGTGAATATGGCCGCTTTACAGAAGTTCTTTGTCGAACAGGGCGTGTGGGTAAGACCGTTTGGTAAGCTCATTTATCTGATGCCGCCGTACATCATCAAGCCCGAACAACTGTGTCGTCTGACCCAGGCCGTCAACGAGGCTGTGCGCAATGCAACATTTTTTAGCGATTAACCAGCGGTAAGCTCTACGGTTTCTGGCTACACTTTTTGGCTAACGAGAGGAGTCAGCATGAAACTAATCAGTAACGATCTGCGCGATGGCGAAAAGCTTCCTCATCGCCACGTCTTTAACGGCATGGGATATGACGGGGATAATATTTCCCCGCATCTGGCATGGGATGATGTGCCCGCCGGGACTAAAAGCTTTGTCGTGACCTGTTACGATCCTGATGCGCCAACCGGCTCCGGCTGGTGGCACTGGGTGGTGGTAAATCTGCCTGCAGATACCCGGGTTTTACCACAAGGTTACGGCTCGGGGCTGGTTGCGTTGCCGGATGGCGTGATTCAGACCCGTACGGATTTTGGTAAAGCCGGTTATGGTGGCGCTGCGCCGCCGAAAGGGGAAACCCATCGCTATATCTTTACGGTTCATGCGCTGGATGTGGAGCGTATTGATGTCGATGAGGACGCCAGCGGCGCGATGGTTGGATTTAACGTCCATTTCCACTCGCTCGCCAGCGCCTCAATTACGGCGATGTTTAGCTAACCTCCGTGCCGGATGGCAACGCTAACGCGTTTTATCCGGCCTACGAGCTGGTTTGTAGGCCGGATAAGCGCCAGCGCCATCCGGCATTTTTACAGAAACTCCGGAACTAAATGCAGCAACGCGCCCTGCGCTAACAGTTCGGTCGCGCACTCGATATCCGGGGCAAAAAAACGGTCCTGTGTATAGTGGGCAACCTGCTCACGTAGCGTCTGGCGCGCCTGCTCCAGCAGCGGGCTTGAGGTTAACCCTTCACGCAGGTCAATCCCCTGACACGCCGCCAGCCACTCTACGGCAATCACGCCGCGCGTATTTGCTGCCATCTCCCACAGTCTGCGGCCCGCCGCTGGCGCCATTGAGACATGATCTTCCTGGTTGGCGGAGGTTGGCAGGCTGTCCACGCTATGCGGATGCGCCAGCGCTTTGTTCTCGCTCGCCAGTGCGGCCGCGGTGACCTGGGCAATCATAAAGCCGGAGTTCACCCCACCGTTTTTTACCAGGAACGGCGGCAGTTGCGACATGTGTTTATCCATCATCAGCGCAATACGTCGCTCCGATAACGAGCCGATTTCCGCAATCGCCAGCGCCAGATTATCTGCCGCCATCGCCACCGGTTCAGCATGGAAGTTGCCGCCAGAAATGACATCCCCCTCTTCGGCAAATACCAGCGGGTTGTCGGAAACCGCATTGGCTTCGACCAGCAGAACATCCATCACCTGGCGCATTTGCGTCAGACACGCCCCCATCACCTGCGGCTGGCAGCGCAGAGAATACGGATCCTGCACTTTCTCACAGTTATGATGCGACTGCGAAAGCGCGCTGGTGTCAGTTAATACGTGACGATACAGCGTCGCGGCATCAATCTGCCCACGCTGTCCTCGTGCGGCATGAATACGGGCATCAAACGGACGACGAGAGCCCAGCACGGCTTCGGTGGTCAGCGCCCCGCACACCGTTGCAGACGCGAACAGCTCCTGAGCTTCAATTAATCCGCGCAGCGCAAAGGCGGTGGACGCCTGAGTTCCGTTGAGCAGCGCCAGCCCTTCTTTCGCCTCCAGCGTAATCGGCTCCAGCCCGGCCTTTTTCAGCGCTTCGGTCGCCGGGAGCCATTCCCCCTGCCAGCGCGCCTTCCCTTCTCCGAGCAGCGTCAAAGACATATGCGCCAGCGGCGCCAGGTCACCCGATGCCCCCACTGAGCCTTTCGCCGGGATCAGTGGATACACCTCGGCATTCACCAGCGCAATCAGCGCTTCAATCACGCTCAGGCGAATACCGGAAAAACCGCGCGCCAGACTGTTGATTTTCAGCACCATAATCAGACGCACCATCGCGTCGTCCAGCGCCTCGCCGACACCTGCCGCATGGGAAAGCACCAGCGAACGCTGCAAATTCTGCAAATCTTCCGTGGCGATACGGGTCTGGGCCAGCAGGCCAAAGCCGGTATTAATGCCATACGCCGTACGGCCTTCAGCGACAATATTATTGACGCAGGCGACGCTGGCGTTGATAGCATCAATCGCGGCGGCATCGAGGCTCAATTTGACCGGCTGCTGCCAGATGCCGCGTAGTTGCGCAAAGCTCAGATGACCCGGTGTTAATGTCATGGTGTTCATATCAGCGTTTCTCCTGCGTCGCAGCAATCATCGGCAAATTCAGCCCTTCTTCGACGGCGCATTCCACCGCAATGTCATATCCGGCGTCGGCGTGACGCATCACCCCGGTCGCCGGATCGTTGTGTAAGACCCGGGCGATACGCGCAGCGGCTTCATCGGTGCCATCGCAAACAATCACCATCCCGGCATGCTGGGAGAAGCCCATTCCTACCCCGCCACCGTGGTGCAGTGACACCCAGGTCGCGCCGCTGGCGGTGTTAAGCAGCGCGTTCAGCAGTGGCCAGTCGGATACGGCGTCTGAACCGTCGCGCATAGCTTCGGTTTCGCGGTTCGGGCTGGCAACGGAGCCAGAGTCCAGATGGTCACGGCCAATAACAATCGGCGCGGACACTTCACCGCTGCGCACCATTTCATTAAACGCCAGCCCCAGCTTTTGCCGCCATTCCAGCCCGACCCAGCAGATACGCGCCGGTAAACCCTGGAAATTAATCCGCTCACGCGCCATATCCAGCCAGTGGTGCAGATGCTTATCGTCAGCCACGATCTCTTTCACTTTGGCATCGGTTTTATAAATATCCTGCGGATCGCCGGAAAGCGCCACCCAACGGAACGGGCCAATGCCGCGACAGAACAACGGTCGAATGTAAGCAGGTACGAAGCCGGGGAAATCAAAAGCGTTTTCCACGCCCATCTCTTTAGCCATCTGGCGAATGTTATTGCCGTAATCAAACGTCGGCACGCCCATTTTGCTAAACGCCAGCATCGCCTCAACGTGCGTTGCCATGGAGCATTTCGCCGCCTGCACCGTGCCCTGCGGATCGGACACCGCTTTTGCCTGATACTCATCCCAGCTCCAGCCGGACGGCAGATAACCGTGCAGCGGATCGTGGGCGCTGGTCTGGTCGGTGACCATATCCGGGCGCACACCGCGCTTCACCAGTTCCGGCACAACGTCAGCGGCGTTAGCACACAGCGCAATGGAGACCGCTTTACCCTCGCGGGTGTATTTGTCGATACGCGCCAGCGCATCGTCAAGCGATGTCGCCTGCTCATCCACGTAACGGGTACGCAGACGGAAATCGATTCGGCTTTGCTGGCATTCAATGTTCAGCGAACACGCCCCCGCAAGCGTAGCGGCTAACGGTTGCGCACCACCCATGCCGCCCAGCCCGGCGGTCAGAACCCAGCGTCCGCTCAGGTTACCCTGATAATGCTGACGCCCGGCCTCAACGAAGGTTTCATAAGTGCCCTGTACGATGCCCTGACTGCCGATGTAGATCCAGCTCCCGGCGGTCATCTGGCCGTACATCGCCAGCCCTTTGGCGTCCAGTTCGTTGAAGTGTTCCCAGGTAGCCCAATGTGGCACCAGGTTGGAGTTGGCAATCAGCACGCGCGGCGCATTGTCATGGGTTTTGAACACGCCGACCGGTTTTCCGGACTGGACCAGCAGCGTCTCATCGGTCTCCAGTTTGGTCAGCGCGTTGATGATGGCGTCATAGCATTCCCAGTCCCGCGCGGCGCGGCCAATCCCGCCGTACACCACCAGCTCATGCGGATTTTCCGCCACATCCGGATCCAGATTATTCATTAACATGCGCAGCGGCGCTTCGGTCAGCCAGCTTTTGGCCGTTAAGGTGGTGCCGCGTGGGGCACGAATATCCTGCTGACGATATTTGCTATGGGACATGACAGAAAACTCCTCGCGAACGTCGGATAGATAAGTAACATATACTTGTCTATACAAGTCACCGCAAGGATGATTTTAACAATTAAGATACATTTTTATTATATTGCGTCAGCAATCACGGTTTTCATGTCCTGTATCAGGACATAAACCGCCCTTGCAGGCGATAGCGGGAACCCGGGAACAGCAAACGGGCATGAGAGACAATAGAAGACGCAGACCAGGTCTTGCGGCGGATCAGCAGGCAGGGATCGTGTTCTTTGATATTCAGCAGCGCGCACTCTTCAGCGCTGGCACGTACCGCTTCAACAATATGCTCACCTTCCGTTAAAGGGGCTATCAGCGACAGGTAAGCGTGTGGCGTAGTCTGGCTGTAATCCTGCGCCAGATACTCCGGCACAATTTCGGCATTCACGCAGCGATCTTCAATCTGTACCGGCAGATCGTTCTCGTAGTGCACCATGACAGAGTGAAAAATAGAGGTGCCTTCTTTGACGTTTAATACCAAAGCCTGCTGCGCGTTTGCCCGGGTTCTTTCCAGCGTCAGCACTTCGCACCGGTGCAGATGCTGACGGGCGTTGATTTCATCCGCGATGCTGCGAATTTCAAACAGCGCAGACTGACCTTTTGGCTCGGCGACAAACGTCCCCACGCCCTGCAAACGCACCAGTAAACCTTCATCCGTTAACTCACGCAGCGCCCGGTTGATGGTCATGCGGCTGAAACCATACTGCGCCACCAGCTCTGCCTCAGACGGAATGCGATCGTGAGGTTGCCAGATACCGCTGGCAATTTTTTCGCTGATCTCCTGTTTGACCTTTTCGTAAAAAGGAGCCGGAGCAGAACGGGATGGGAGCATGCGTGAGCCTTCCTTAAGCTGAAAATGTGAGTGGGTACAGTTTACAGGCATTACCCGAACCTGATAAGCGCAACGCCATCAGGTATGTCAGTGCCACCAGTGGGCGATTTGCCAGCCTAATCGCGCCGCAACCCGCGCAGCCCTGCCATCATCATCAAAACGCGGGTTAAACTCAACCATATCTACCGCCTGGAGTTTACCGCTGCGACAAAGAGGTTCAATCAGCCCCAACAACGTCGCCAGCGGGACACCCAACGCGGCAGGCGCGGATACGGCGGGCATTTCCCACACCGGCAGCACGTCGAGGTCGATTGTCAGATAGATGACATCCAGATTGGCAATGAACTGCGCTAACTGCGCCTGCGCCGTATCACAATGCAGATCCTCCACTACGGTCACACCGAGCCGCTGGGCCTCATCCCAAAGCGCCTGGGTGTTTGCCGCCCGGCTGACGCCGATACAGGCATAGTGAAATTCACGCTGCTGTTGCTCACAGAGGTGCGCCAGTTGACGAAACGGCGTACCGGAAGTGGGTTGTTCGGCGTAGCGTAGGTCCAGGTGCGCATCGAGGTTAACAATCCCCACTTTTGCCTGCGGGAAGGCATCCAACACCCCTGCACCATGCGCAAATGCCGTTTCATGTCCCCCGCCCAACACGAAGGTGCGCATCTCCGCCTGCAGGCAACGCTGCACCACTGTACGCAGCGCCTGCTGAGCACCTTCAAGGTCGGGAGCCTGGGCCACAATGTTTCCCAAATCGACCAACCGTTGATGACCCGCGTGACTGGCTAAATTGGCCAGTGCTTTACGCAGCGCGTCCGGCGCTCCGGCGGCTCCCGTGCGTCCCTGATTACGTTTAACGCCTTCGTCGCAGGCAAACCCGAGCAACGCTATCTGCTCGCGATACATTTCTGGGCTAAACGTCGGGCTCTGGGTGATAGTCTGAAACAGGCGCAGCGCATTCGGCGATTCGGCCCGGTCATCACGTCCCTGCCACAGCGCAGGAGAAGCGGGTTGCCAGTTGGTCATAATGGTTGCCCTTTAAATACACGTTGATAGATTGGGTTGCGACCAGGTTCATAGAGAATTTCGACCGGGAGTTCGGCATCCCACACCACAAAGTCGGCCACAAACCCGGCTTTCAGTTGACCGTGAGTGGCATGACGCCCCAGCGCGCGGGCAGCATGACGGGTTACCCCCGCCCATGCCTCTTCCGGCGTTAAGCCAAACTGTACACAGGCCATATTCATCGCCCAGTGCAGGCTAATAAACGGGCTGGTGCCGGGGTTGTAGTCGGTCGCCACCGCCATCGGAACCTGATACTGACGTAATAACTCGACTGGTGGACGCTGTTTCTCTTTGAGGAAATAAAAAGCGCCGGGCAATAGCACACCGACCGTACCGCTTTGGCTCATCGCCGCCACGCCCGCTTCATCGAGGTATTCAATGTGATCGGCGGATAAGCCGTGATAGCGGCTTACCAACTGCGCCCCGCCCAGTAATGACAGTTGTTCGACATGACCTTTAACCGGGATACCCAACGCCTGCGCGGCCTGAAAGACGCGTTCGCTCTGCGCCAGCGTAAAGCCCACGGTTTCACAGAACAGGTCAACAGTTTCAAATAAACCCTGTTCCCACAACTGCGGCAAAATCGTCTCGCAAACCAGCGTAATATAGCCGTCAGGATCATCACGGAATTCCGCTGGCGTCGCATGCGCGGCCAACAGCGTCGGGCTGATTTCGACGGTATTTTCTGCCGCCAGCGCAGCAACGACGCGTAAAATTTTCTCTTCTGTCGTCAAATCCAGGCCGTAGCCCGATTTGATTTCCAGCAACGTAACGCCTTCTTTGATCAACCGTTCCATTCGCCCCTGCGCCAGTTGTAAGAGCTGCTCATCGGAGGCGCTGCGCGTCGCCGACACTGTGGCATTGATCCCGCCCCCCTGGGCGCTGATCTGTTGGTATGAAACGCCGTTTAGCCGCTGTTCCCATTCACCTGCACGACTGCCGCCAAACACCAGGTGCGTATGGCAGTCAATCAGACCCGGCGTAATCAGCCGGCCCTGCATATCAAAAGTATTGTCATGTGTGAGATATAACGATGATTCCGGGACGATATCGCGAATCTTGCCCTGGCGGACGATCAGCGCATGACCATCCACCAGCCCATACGGGGTATCACGTTCAGGATCCATGGTCGCCAGGCGGACATTACGCCAGATAGCATCATCAGGGAAAAATTGCTGCATTCGACTCACCACTTGTCATAGGTTGTATAGACATTTATTTTGCATCCTGTGGATGTTGTCAACCTGAAGGACCAAAATTGTTATCTAATTGTGATATAAGGACTCTCTACACCCGAGATTGCTGCTATAAAAAACAACTTTTTACCTTTTCACCTTCCCGTTTCGCTCAACTTAGTATAAAAAAGCAGGCTTCAATGGATAACTTTCAAAGCCCGGAGCAACCTGTGAACATTTCATCAGTTTCCCGTCTGGCGCTGGCTATGGCTTTTGGCGTGACGCTGACTGCCTGTAGCTCTACACCGCCCGATCAAATTCCTTCCGATCAGACCGCGCCAGGAACGCCTATGCGCCCGATTCTGTCGGCCAATGAAGCGAAAAATTTCGTCGCCGCGCACTATTTTTCCGCACTGACGCCAAACACTGCGCCGTGGAGCCCCTCTTCTATTACTTTGCCCGCGCAGCCTGACTTTGTCGTTGGCCCGGCAGGCACCCAGGGCGTGACGCATACCAGCATTCAGGCCGCGGTTGATGCGGCAATCATTAAACGTACCAACAAACGTCAGTACATCGCGATTATGCCAGGTGAGTATCAGGGCACGGTCTACATCCCGGCAGCAACGGGAAGCCTGACGCTGTACGGTATGGGCGAAAAACCGCTGGATGTGAAAATTGGCCAGGCTATTGATGGCGAAATGAGCACCGCGGACTGGCGTCGTACGGTGAACCCAGGCGGTAAATATATGCCGGGCAAACCTGCGTGGTATATGTATGATAATTGCCAGAACAAGCGCGGCACCAACATCGGCGTGATGTGTTCTGCTGTCGTCTGGTCGCAGAATAACGGCCTGCAATTGCAGAACCTGACCATCGAAAATAACCTCGGTGACAGCGTTGATGCGGGTAATCACCCGGCCGTTGCGCTGCGTACCGATGGCGATAAAGTGCAGATCGACAAGGTTAACATTCTGGGTCGCCAGAATACGTTTTTCGTGACCAACAGCGGCGTACAAAACCGTCTGGAAAACGATCGTCAACCGCGTACGCTGGTTACCAACAGCTACATTGAAGGCGATGTGGATATTGTTTCCGGTCGCGGCGCCGTGGTGTTCGATAACACCGATTTCCGCGTAGTAAACTCCCGCACCCAGCAGGAAGCGTACGTGTTTGCACCGGCCACCCTGTCCAACATCTACTACGGTTTCCTCGCCACTAATAGCCGCTTTACTGCAGCAGGCGATGGCGTCGCGCAGTTGGGTCGCTCGCTGGATGTCGATTCCAACACTAACGGTCAGGTGGTTATCCGCGACAGCGTGATTAACGAAGGCTTTAACATGGCAAAACCATGGGCTGACAGCGTTATCGCAAAACGTCCGTTTGCCGGGAACACCGGTGCGGAAGATGACAAAGGTGAAATTCAGCGCAACCTGAACGACACCAACTTCAACCGCATGTGGGAATACAACAACCGCGGTATTGGTAGCAAAGTGGTCGCAGAACCGAAGCAGTAACAGCGAAAAGGGATGGCTTACCGCCATCCCTGAACATGCCTATCTACTTATTGCACCAACACTGCCCGGTTGCTGTAAAGGCGGTTGAGTTCTTTTCTGCTGAGTCCGCGTTCTGAAGTCTTGCTTTGAGATAAATCATCTGCGGGCTGTACATCGACAGTTTCTTTTGTTTTTGTTCTGGATTCTTTATATTCTTTCACAAGACTGAACAGTTTTTCAGAATGCGTTTTAAGGTCTCCATCCTGCATCTGACTAATTTCAACTTCATCATGAGCATGAAAAAATGCCGTAACAAACTCATCGAAATTGCCTTCCAGATGTACTTTTGTCATGGCATTGAGATCGTCACCCTTCATTGCAGCATCATTATTCATTGCAGCATCATTATTCATTGCAATTCGATTTAACATCGCCGCCGCAGAATGAAAAAGACAGTTACCATCACCGTTTACCTGAACAGATTTCATTGATGATGGGCTAAAGCCATCATAATGTCCGTTTTTTAAAATAATGTGAATATCCTTGTTAGTTTCCAACTTCGTCCCTATATTTAATCCTCTATTTACCGCTCCCTCGTTAAAGTCAACACGATTCATAAATCCATGACCAAGTCCATCTGCGCGCCAAACATGAAGACGACTGCCTTTACTTGCCAAATATGAGTAGAGAGCTAAAACAGCTATTTCGCCATCAATTTGTGAATGGAACTTCTTAAAATCAATTTCATTGAGAATTTTCGTCTTTAAATCTGATGTTTCACTTGTAATATCTACAACATCTTTAACTTGCTGAGGTTGGTTAACAGTATCTGCTGAGGTCAAAGTTTTATTCTGAGATTCAATATTTACAGTATCTCGATCACTTACTACTACACGTTCATTTTTTTGAGTCGCCGCCTCCTGAGCCACCTCAGTGATACTACTTTCATTATTACCTTTATCTGAAGACATTAATGCGATATCAGGCTTAATATTTTTTCCTACTTTAGAAGCAGTTTGCAATTTATTAGCAGAACTTTCCGTTGATGGCAATGTTGCGGGCAACTCCCTTAATATAGCATCCAGATCGGGTGCCTCTTGCTTTTTCGGTATATTTGGTTTAAGGATATCATCAAAATCAAATATTTGATTGAGTAAATCTGCATCTTGCGCTACACCAGTGGATATAGAACGTGAATCCATAACCTGAGGAATATACTCCCCATTTTCAATTCGTCCTTCGCTATGGCTGTAAACTTTCGAAACAATAGCATTATCGCCATTAATAACAGCCGTTTGCAAAAAACCATTCTTAGTCATGCGAAAGGCGGTCCCTTCAGGTATGCGCAAAATAACTTTATTCAAATGCCCCAGGTTTATTATTTTTTCTTTTAAGGCATCCAGACTTTTCTTCTTGTTTAAGTACTCATTATACTCAGAACTGTTTTCATCAATTGGCCTTCTGACATCTACTTGATTTATAATAGTCGCCAGATCTGGAGAAAAAATCATACCCTCTACTTTATCTTTGATGAATTCTGAAGAAATAGAACCTTGTGCTATATCTCTGTTTTTACCGCCTTTCACATGCAACTCATGACTAATAACATTAAAAATATCAATTTCTTTTCTATGTATTTCATTTACTCCATCTTTTCTAGTGACCAGTTGAGCCGAACCATCACTATGCATGATGATGTTGATAGCTTTGGGATTAACATTAAAGTTTTTAACATCCAGGATATTAATATCCTGGCCAAAAGCACCTTTCACATAGAATTTAAGAGCCTGTATAGTCACTTCATCTTTTATATCTGGAGTGATGATAACTCTCGTAGCATGATCAATCATTTTTTCAATAAACAATATGTTATTGGATTTATATTGATCATCATTGTTTTTTTCTGAAGGTACAACTCGCCAGGTAGACATATCAATCACAGGCTGAATATCTCCATTCCTGTCATACTGAATAATGACATCCTTACCTTCTTTTTTATAAGCAAGGCTTAGTCCCGTATCGTTGACTGAAATATCATACAACCCTTTATTTGCACCCGCATCAATATAAATTTTTTTAATTTTCTCCCAATGTTTTTCGTACGTCTTGCCGTTATTTCTGAGTCTGTAAGATCTCCAAAGTAACACCACATCTTTGTAATCCAACCGGGCGTAAGAAGGGCCGCTTTCATCCTGATTAGCGATTGCACTGGTACGCAAAAAAGCGCCATCTGGGGCCGTATTTGCAGGCATTAATTGCTCTTTCAATTCATTAAATTGCGTTACTAATGTCTGAGTATCATTCAATAATTGTGATTTATTTCCACTATTGTTAATTTGTGCTAACAGTTCCTGGGCTTGTACAATCATCCGCTCT
This sequence comes from Citrobacter sp. wls716, assembly GCF_005280975.1. NCBI lineage: Bacteria > Pseudomonadati > Pseudomonadota > Gammaproteobacteria > Enterobacterales > Enterobacteriaceae > Citrobacter > Citrobacter sp. wls716. The sequence continues at coordinate 16,742 of NZ_SZWX01000012.1, read as the reverse complement.
GGTTCTGCCCCAACATCCTGTGGACGTTGCTCACCCGTTTCGAGGTTATTTACCACCGTATTTAATTGTTCAGCCAAAGGCTGGGCCACCAATAAAGCATTCGGCATATTGTCTTCTTTAAGCCGATTCACCATTGTTTTTACCTGAATTGCCAGTTCCTGTGCAGTTTCAAGCACATTCTGTTGCCTACGCGAGTGTTTATCATGACCCGTTACTGCTACAAATTTTTCTTTAATTTCTTCCGGTCGTTTTGGTATTATCATGTTTAACGTATTCTGCGTTACAGGACGTAAATTACTTTCCAGTTTATTTATCCCTACTTTTTCTAAATGCGAAAGATAATAACTGAACTGACTGGTCATTTTTTTAGCTTCATAGGAATAAAGTTTAGCCAGGAATTTATCATTATCCAAAGCGGTTCCAGATTTGATCTTGTCCTGATAAGCCTTGGACATAAGGCTGAATAGGTCAATATAATAGCTAAAGTAAAACATTTTATCTTGTGCGCTGCTACGGGCTATCATCCGATCGATTTTTTTGCGATATTGTTTTACCCTAGCATCTCTTATTTTTTTACCGTGATACACAGATAAACTATCGAAATAGCTGCGAATAGTACTAACATTATCAACGTTTTCATTTATGCCAATAAATCGGATAGTAGCTTCACTTCCTCTATTGCAATGACTAACGGCAATCTCTAAACTCTCTCTTATCCTGGATAACTCTTTTAATTTATGCCGAATATCCTTTATCTCTTTACGCATTGATGACTTCCCGGCAGCCTCAAGCTTTAATTTATTAGACAGTAAGCCATTAATTTCCTGTTTTACTTGCTCGAGGTCTTTTGCGTATGAATGCGTTTTTTCCACTTCTAAAATCAATGGGTTATGGCTTAATAAATCAGCATAGTGATTTATAATTTCATTTTCATTTCCTGAACCAACCTTAAAAAGGCAATTGGTTATCATATCTTCGCATTTGGCTACATCTGTTTTATTCTCTCTAATAATGCGCAGCAGTGAAGATAATTCCTCACCTGCCTTGTGTCTAAGAGGGTCATTAGTGGTAAATATTTTATTTTCCTGATTTTCCATTGAAAGTATATTTTTGCGATCTTTTGCTATTTCTTCAATAATGGGGAGATATTTACGTAACATCGTTGGCGAGAAACGCCTGAGGCTCACACCATCCTTTACGCACTGAATAATAACCGTTATTTCAGCCTGCTCAGATGTGGATAGCGCTTGCAAAGCATGCATTGCATGCCGCCCATACAAATTTCTAAGTTTACGTAAAGATCCTCTTGTTTTGTCCTCCGAGCGAATTTTTACGAACGTCAACTCAGAGTGCAATAAAGGTATGAGATGCCTTTTGGCAACACCACCTTCTATGTAACGACCCCCATTATTTGTCCATCCAGAGTTTAAAAAATACATCCTGGCTTCATCATTCATATTCCCTTTGCGATCAATATGGACCATATTGTTGACATCTTTATCTGCCAGTATACGAACGATACTATCTCGTAGCGTTCTTACGGCAACCAAGCCGTATTGTCTTTCCGTTTCAAAATAAATAGTAATAATGTCCTCCCGTACACTGCGAAAAGCGGCTTGAGCGGCATCATTTTTACTCTGGGCTTTATCTGCGTCTTTTCTTGCCTTTATTGCATAGGCCTTTTCTTTGTCAGTAGCATCACTCTTTTTAGCCGCACCTTCAGCCTTGACTGCCATTTTTTCGGCCTTCTGAAGGTTATGGGCAGCATGATCAGCACTTTCCTTTCTTTTGTTTAACCTATTTTCAATGTCATTTAAAGAAAGTGAATTCATATTTCTACTGGCAAATCTATTGTATTTATCAATATTCGTAGGGAAATCACGATCGGTATCCAGCGTTCGCCGACCAATAATATCATTGAGTGGTATTATCGTTTCCTGTTTTACCTCCGCTAGATTTCCACGCCCCCCCTGACTCTCATCGATAAATAAAATAATCTCACCACCCCTAGCCATTGTTCCCTCATACTTATTGGCATTAGTGGATTTTTCAGGGGTAGTAGCCAGAATATGGTTCCATGGAATAAATTTCTTCTCACCTTTTGGAGAAGAGGGGAATGTAATTCCGTTAACATCTACTGTATAAGTGTCTTTTTTATAATTTGCTTCTGAAAGAATAGTGATAATCTCTTTTTTCGTCAATGTTCTGGCTATAACGTCTTCCTTGCCTCGTTTAGCTATGCAAAACTCAACCTGACCAATTGAATCAAAAGAGGGCTTAACTATTACATTTTGGCCATTAACAGACATTTGTACCTCGCATCCAGCGTATAACGGAAGAATGCGATTACCACGAGTGTTTATAACTCCATTATTATTTTTAATTTCATTAATAAATTCTTTGTTAGTTTTATTTTCTAATTTTGCATGTTCAATTTTTCCTTTGTTACTTTGATGACGTTGAACCTGAATCGATTTATGATGATGTTTGTGATGGACATTCGCTTTATCTAATTCATGGGAGTTATTAATTTTGCAGATCCCATCAGATACATTTATCTTTTTATCTGACTGTTTTACTGACTGGAGATTATCAGCAAGATGCCTCCTTCTCTCCACTGGCGGTCTTTTTTTTACAATGTTTTTATCTGCTAATTTATCACAAATAGATCTACTTGCAGCACTGAAACTTAAATCAGACATATATATACCCCATATAGGAAAGAAAATATTTTTCACATTGAGAGAATTAATAATTAACACCGCTAATATTATAAAAACAAATAATAATTACATTCGCGAAATTAATGTAAAAATAACTCTGCGGGGTTATTAATACTATAAAAGCACATTAAAAGATTATAAAAAATGCTCCAATTTTTGGTAGAAAAGCATTTTTTTCGAAAGCAGGCGCTGGTATTCAGCGCTGAAGAAAAAGAGGTACAGGCCGTCAGCAGAAACGCGAGTACAACTGACTATAGAAGGGGATCAAACAGACAGAAACAGCAAAAGCATTCGCAATCAATCTTACAGATAGCGACGCCCGCTAACGGGCGTCGCTATTGTTAGTACGCGTTAATCACCACCCACATCGGACCTTGCCCTACCGCGTAGCGACCTTTCTCCGTCAACAGGCCTTGTTCGCCTGCAATCTCATACACCGCGATATGGTGCGATTTTTGCCCGGCGGCGATCAGGTATTTCCCACTGTGGTCGATATTAAAACCGCGCGGCTGGGTTTCGGTCGGCTGGAAGCCTTCTTTCGTCAGCACGCTCCCATCTTCTGAGACGCTAAACACCGTAATCAGGCTGGCGGTACGGTCACAGGCATACAGATGACGACCATCTGGCGTAATATGGATATCTGCCGCCCAGCGGGTATCAGAGAAATCAGCAGGCATCATATCCAGCGTCTGTACGCACTCAATCTTGCCGTACGGATCTTTCAGTTCCCAGACGTCAACGGAGCTGTTCAACTCATTCACGCAGTAGGCATATTGCTGATTCGGATGGAATGCCATATGGCGCGGGCCTGCGCCTTCAACGGTAGTCACTTCCGCCGGCTCCTGCGCGACCAGATGACCATCATCGCTGACGGTGAACAGGCAGATACGATCCTGTTTCAATGCCGGAACCCATAGGGTACGGTTATCCGGTGAGATGTTGGCCGAGTGGCAGCCGTCCAGACCTTCAACCACGTCAACCAGCTCTACCGGCAGACCATCATCCAGACGGGTAACGCTCACGCTACCCGCGTTATAAGAGCCAACAAACACAAAACGCCCCTGATGATCGGTAGAAATATGCGTCGGGCTCCCCGGCAGCGCAGACTCTGCCGCGAAGGTCAGCGCACCGTCATCAGGCGCAATACGGTAAGCCAGCACGCGAAACTCCGGGCGCACGCCAACATAGAGATAGCGCTTATCCGGGCTGACGACCATCGGCTGTACCTGACCCGGCACATCAACCACCTGCGTCAGCGTCAGAGCCCCCTCGTGATTCAGGCTCCAGACGTGAATTTGCTGACTCTCAGGGCTGGCGGTATAAACGGTTTGCTTCATGAAAACTCCTTTGCTTTTGGCAGGTGGCTGCAATTGCCTGACACACGCCTAAGGTAGACGCTTTTAACGGTGAATGCTTAATTAAGGCTCAGAATTTTGTCCGGCTCCCGTCTCGGTGTACCATTCCAGCAGACATAATTCTCAACCTTAATCTGGAAAAACCTATGACCGCACGCGTGATTGCCCTGGATTTAGACGGTACCCTGTTGACCCCGAAAAAAACCTTGCTGCCCTCCTCTCTCGAAGCGCTCTCGCGCGCCAGAGAAGCAGGCTACCAACTTATCATTGTCACGGGTCGCCATCACGTTGCTATTCATCCTTTTTATCAGGCACTGGCGCTGGATACACCTGCAATTTGCTGCAACGGTACCTACTTGTATGATTATCAGGCGAAAAAGGTGCTGGAATCCGATCCCCTCCCGGTTAACCAGGCGTTGCAACTGATCGATATGCTGAATGAACATCAGATCCACGGGCTGATGTATGTGGATGAAGCCATGCTGTATGAGCGCCCAACCGGGCATGTGGTGCGTACCGCTAACTGGGCGCAAACCCTGCCGCCGGAACAGCGCCCGACCTTCACCCAGGTACCTTCACTGGCGCAGGCGGCGCATGACGTCAACGCCGTGTGGAAATTTGCCCTGACTGACGAAGATATTCCAAAGCTGCAGCAGTTTGGTAAACATGTTGAACAGCAACTGGGGCTGGAGTGTGAGTGGTCCTGGCATGATCAGGTTGACGTGGCCCGTAAAGGCAACAGCAAAGGACGTCGCCTTGCCCAGTGGATTGAAGCCCAGGGCGGCTCAATGGAAAACGTGATCGCCTTTGGTGATAACTTCAACGATATCAGCATGCTGGAAGCCGCAGGCACTGGCGTGGCGATGGGCAACGCGGATGACGCGGTCAAAGCCCGCGCCAACATCGTGATTGGTGACAACACCACCGACAGCATCGCGAAATTTATCTATTCCCACCTGTTGTAATCAGGCAGTAATCGACACGCTCTTAATTTGCGCATACAGCCACAGGCCAGGCTTGATACCCAGTTCATCCCTGGCCCATGGGCTAATTCTCGCCCACAGCGTTTTCCCGCCGACCTCAAGCTGTACTTCCACCTGACCGTTATCGTCATAGCACTGCGCGACTTTCGCCCGCAGCACGTTACGAATACTGGTCTGCTGCGGCGGTTGGAGCACCAGTGAAACATCTGATGCCTGAATACGAATACGCAGCGCGGTTTGCAGTGGTTGATCCAGCTTATTGACCCACAGATGCTGATCGCCGAGCGCCAGCGCGGTCATCGCATAGTGTGGATGATGTTCCAGTACGCTGACTTTCAGAATGCTGCTTTGCTGTTCCTTCGGCAGCCAGGGGTGCATCACGCTGCTGCCCCAGACGTCCTCCAGCGAACCAAACGCTTTCACCTGCCCGTTTTCCAGCACCATCACTTTGTCCGCCAGGTGCAAAATTTCATCGAGCGAGTGACTGACATACAGCATCGGAATATTAATTTCACGCGCCAGGCGTTGCAGGTAAGGCAGCAGTTCGCGCTTACGCGGAATGTCCAGCGAGGCGAGCGGCTCATCAAGCAACAACAACTCCGGCGCGGTAAGCAGCGCCCGACCGATGGCGACACGCTGCTTTTCACCACCAGAAAGGCCGCCGGGTAGACGGTCGAGCAAAGGCTCAATACCCAACAGCGCCACCAGCTTATCAAACTGTCCGGCCATGCTTTTCGCCATACCGTAACGCAGATTGCCGCGTACTTTATAATGCGGGAACAGACGCGCATCCTGAAAAACATAGCCCACCCGGCGTTTTTCAGGCGTCAGGCAGATACCGTTTTCAACGTCATTCAGTACCCGACCGTTGAGCACAATGCGCCCGGACTGTGGTTGGGTCAGACCACTGATAGCATTAATCAGCGACGTTTTGCCCGCGCCAGAGACACCAAAAATAGCGGTAATACCGCTGGCTGGCAGCGTTTCGTTGAGCGTCAGGCAGTGGGTTCCCAGCGTCTGGGAGAAATTAAGTTCCAGCATGATTATCGCCCCGTCCGCTCACGGCTAATTCGCGCCAGCCACTCAGAAATGAGCAGCGAAATCAGCGCCAGCACGATAGAAATAATGCATAACCTTGCCGCCGCGCTTTCGCCACCAGGCGTCTGGATGAGGGTGTACATCGCCGAAGGAATGGTGCGCGTTTCGCCTGGGATATTAGAAACAAAAGTAATGGTTGCGCCAAATTCCCCGAGTGAACGCGCGAACGCCAGCACCGTACCGACAATAATACCGGGCAGCATCAGCGGTAAGGTAATGGTCATGAATACGCGCCAACGCCCGGCTCCCAGCGTGCGGGCCGCCTGCTCCAGCTTGACGTCAACACCTTCCAGCGCCAGACGAATAGCCCGCACCATAAGAGGAAAAGACATCACCGCCGCGGCCAGTACCGCACCGCGCCAGCTAAAGGCAAAGGTGATGCCAAACCAGTCATACAGCCATTCGCCAATGAATCCGCGCCGCCCCATAGCCACCAGCAACAGGTACCCCACCACAACCGGCGGCAGTACCAGCGGCAAGTGCAGTACGCTGTCGAGCAACGCTTTGCCCGGGAACTTACAGCGTACCAGTAGCCAGGCAAAGAAGATCCCAAACGGCAGGCTAAACAACACGGCCAGGGAAGAAACTTTCAGGCTCAGTAAGACGGCCTGCCATTCAGGATCGGTCAGTATCATTACTTGGTCGTAAATCCATAACGTTTGAAGATTTCAGAAGCCTGCGGTCCTTTCAGGTAATCATAGAACGCGCTGACCGTTGCGTTGGAGTGGCCATCAACAACCGCGATAGGGTATTCCACTTTTTTATGTGAGTCTTCCGGGAAGGTCGCCACAACTTTTACGCCTTTGCTGGCGACGGCATCAGAACCATAGACAATGCCCAGCGGGGCTTCGTTGCGTTCAACCAGCGCCAATGCGCCACGAACATCTTCAGCCGGAGCCAGTTTCGGTGCCAGGGTATCCCATGCTCCCAGTTTTTGCAGCGCCTCTTTGGCATAAATGCCCGCCGGAACATGCTCCGGATCGCCAACGGCCAGACGTCCACCGTTCAACAAACTGGTCCAGTTGGTTTTGCTGTCGATAGTGAAGTCTTTCTGTGCACTGGCTTTCGGCGCGACAACGACCAGGCTGTTACCGAGCAGCGTTTTGCGCGTTGCGGTATCGATAGACTTTTTGTCTACCGCGTAATCCATCCACTTTTGATCGGCAGAAATAAACAGATCGGCCGGTGCGCCTGCTTCAATCTGGCGCGCCAGCGTGGAAGAAGAAGCAAAAGAAGAAACGACATCAACGTTCTTCTCTTTTTTATATTCTGCGGCAATATCCTGCATCGCGTTCGTTAACGACGCCGCTGCAAACACTGTGATTTTACCTTCATCCGCCAGTGCATGTCCGGCAACAGAAAGAGAAAGTGTTGCCCCTGCAAACAAGCGTAACCATGTACGTGCCATCTGTAACTCCTTTGAGTTTCGTTATGTAGGCGCAAATATAACGAGTAAATCAGGATTTTCCCAGCGGTTATTACTACCAATTAGAGGTTACACAAAGAAAATATCGGCAGGGAAAGCAGGATCTTGAGGAACTAACGCAGTTGGATAATGAACAATAAAAAACGCCCGGCTAAGCGGGCGTTCGGGGAATCAATGGTTCTGTCTGGATTGGTCTTTCTGACCGATACCGGAAAAAATGTTGAACACTTCACCCAGTCCGTAAATCAGTCCCAGAATGATGGCCATTACCACAGGTACCATGATTACGGCGAATACCAGACTTTTCAATAACTCTAACATGGTCAACTCCAGATATAGTCCTTAGCTGTATTCTAACCACATAACACAGAAAAGCACTCCCCTTTTGTGCGGTGGCTTTGCTCAGGCGCGGTTTTCCGTCACAATACCCTTTTTTGCCAGGAGCTTGTTATGCAGGCCGAAATCCTACTTACACTGAAACTTCAGCAAAAACTGTTTGCCGATCCCCGCCGCATTTCTCTGCTTAAGCACATTGCGCTTTCCGGCTCCATCAGTCAGGGCGCGAAGGATGCAGGTATCAGTTATAAAAGCGCCTGGGACGCGATTAACGAAATGAACCAGCTTAGTGAGCAGACGCTGGTAGAGCGCGCCACCGGAGGCAAAGGCGGCGGCGGTGCAGTGTTAACCCGCTACGGCCAGCGCCTGATTCAGTTGTACGACCTGCTGGCGCAAATTCAGCAAAAAGCCTTCGATGTCCTCAGCGATGACGATGCGGTTCCACTTAATAGTCTGCTGGCGGCCATCTCTCGTTTTTCACTGCAAACCAGCGCTCGTAACCAGTGGTTTGGCACAATAACCGCGCGCGACCACGACCAGGTTCAGCAACATGTTGACGTCCTGCTGGCTGATGGCGCAACCCGGCTGAAAGTCGCGATTACCGCGCAGAGCGGTGAACGTCTGGGGCTTGATGAAGGCAAAGAAGTCTTGATCCTGTTGAAAGCGCCGTGGGTCGGAATTACCCAGGATGACGCTATCGCTCAGGCTGCCGACAACCAGCTGCAGGGCACGATCAGCCATATCGAACGCGGCGCGGAACAGTGCGAAGTATTGATGACGCTACCAGACGGTCAGACGCTGTGTGCGACCATTCCGACAGAAAATACCGCGACGCTGCACGAAGGCGCGAATGTCACGGCCTATTTCAACGCAGACAGAGTGATTATCGCAACGCTGTGCTGAGTGATTGACATCGGCCTGAAGAACACGTATCCCTGTTATTAATCGCTGCAAAAAATGGGATACAAAATGTCATCGTTGCAAATTTCGCAAGGCATGTTTCGTCTGAGTGATACCAAAACGCTTCAGTTGAATTCGTTGACGTTAAACGCGGGTGATAGCTGGGCGTTTGTGGGGTCTAACGGCAGCGGAAAATCCGCACTGGCGCGTGCGCTCGCCGGAGAATTACCGTTACTAAAAGGCGAACGCCACAGCCAGTTCACGCGTATAACCCGTCTCTCCTTTGAGCAGCTACAAAAGCTGGTCAGCGACGAATGGCAGCGTAACAACACCGATCTTCTGAGCCCAGGTGAAGACGATACCGGGCGCACTACTGCGGAAATTATTCAGGATGAAGTCAGCGATCCTGCTCGCTGTGCCGCCCTGGCACAGCAGTTTGGTATTACCTCACTGCTCAGCAGACGTTTCAAATACCTTTCCACCGGCGAAACGCGGAAAACTCTGCTCTGTCAGGCACTGATGTCTGAACCCGATTTGCTGATCCTTGATGAACCGTTTGACGGACTGGATGTGGCTTCACGTTGCCAGTTGGCAGAGCTGCTCGCAGCGTTACATCAGGCCGGTTTTACGTTAGTGCTGGTGTTAAACCGCTTCGATGAAATTCCCGAGTTCGTGCAGTTTGCCGGCGTGCTGGCCGATTGCACATTGACAGAAACTGGTGAAAAAACGGGTCTTCTGCAACAAGCGTTAATCGCCCAACTTGCCCATAGTGAACGACTTGATGGTATTACCCTGCCCGAACCGGATGAGCCTTCCGTACGTCGCATATTGTCTGAGAACGAACCGCGGATTATGCTCAACGACGGGGTCGTTTCCTATAATGATCGCCCGATTCTTCATCATCTGAGCTGGCGGGTAAACCCAGGGGAACACTGGCAGATTGTCGGTCCAAACGGTGCGGGAAAATCAACGCTGCTCAGTTTAATCACCGGCGATCATCCGCAGGGCTATAGTAATGATTTGACGCTGTTTGGCCGTCGTCGGGGTAGCGGTGAAACTATCTGGGATATCAAAAAACACATCGGTTACGTCAGCAGCAGCCTGCATCTGGATTACCGGGTAAGCACTACGGTGCGTAACGTCATTCTCTCAGGCTACTTCGATTCCATCGGTATTTATCAGGCCGTATCAGACAGACAACACAAGCTGGTACAACAGTGGCTGGATATTCTGGGAATGGATAAACGCACTGCAGACGCCCCTTTCCACAGCCTTTCCTGGGGACAACAGCGGCTGGCGCTGATTGTGCGCGCGCTGGTTAAACACCCTACGCTATTGATCCTTGATGAACCCTTGCAAGGCCTGGACCCGCTAAACCGCCAGTTGATCCGCCGCTTCGTTGATGTTCTGATCGGTGAAGGTGAAACCCAACTGCTGTTTGTTTCCCACCATGCTGAAGATGCACCCGCCTGCATTACCCACCGACTGGAGTTTGTGCCCGAAGGCGATATCTACACCTATCAACAAACATCACTGCGTTAATTTTCATGCCTGGGCGCGCTAATGCGCCCTTTTTTAAGCCTGATTTTTCAGATAAAAGCTGCAATCATTGAATAACACAATGATTTAAAATCAAAAAATACAATTCAGACGTTGAGAACCGGTATGTGTAAGCGATTCCACTAATTTATTCCATGTCACACTTTTCACAACTTTGTTATGCTATCTTCATTACATGATATAGGCATAACGGAGCGAATTATGAGAGTATTGGTTACAGGTGGTAGCGGTTACATTGGAAGCCACACTTGTGTGCAGTTGCTTAAGAATGGCCACGACGTCGTGATCCTTGATAACCTCTGCAACAGTAAGCGCAGCGTACTGCCCGTTATTGAGCGTTTAGGTGGAAAACATCCGACATTCGTCGAAGGTGATATCCGTAACGAAGCGCTGATCACCGAAATCCTGCACGATCATGCCATCGATACGGTCATCCACTTTGCCGGTCTGAAGGCCGTCGGCGAATCCGTTGCTAAACCGCTGGAGTACTATGACAACAACGTCAACGGCACTCTGCGTCTGGTCAATGCGATGCGCGCCGCCAACGTGAAAAACTTCATATTCAGCTCCTCCGCCACAGTCTATGGCGATCAGCCGCAAATTCCTTACGTTGAAAGCTTCCCGACCGGTACACCACAAAGTCCGTACGGCAAAAGTAAGCTGATGGTGGAACAGATCCTGACCGATCTGCAAAAAGCACAACCTGAGTGGAGCATCGCGTTGTTACGCTATTTCAATCCGGTTGGCGCACATCCGTCAGGAGACATGGGCGAAGACCCGCAAGGCATCCCTAACAATCTGATGCCTTACATCGCGCAGGTTGCCGTGGGCCGCCGTGAGTCTCTGGCCATATTTGGTAATGACTACCCGACCGAAGACGGTACCGGCGTTCGCGATTACATCCACGTGATGGATCTTGCCGACGGTCACGTTGTCGCAATGGAAAAACTGGCGGGCAAACAAGGGGTACATATTTACAACCTTGGCGCTGGCGTTGGTAGTAGTGTACTGGATGTGGTCAACGCCTTCAGCAAAGCCTGCGGTAAGCCAGTGAACTACCATTTTGCTCCGCGCCGCGACGGCGATCTGCCTGCCTACTGGGCCGATGCCAGCAAAGCAGACCGCGAACTTAACTGGCGCGTGACGCGTACACTGGATGAAATGGCACAAGATACCTGGCACTGGCAATCACGCCATCCACAGGGATATTCGGATTAAGGACCAATCATGACGCAATTCAATCCTGTCGATCATCCACATCGCCGTTTTAACCCGCTCACCGGGCAGTGGATCCTCGTTTCACCGCATCGCGCCAAACGCCCCTGGCAGGGGGCGCAGGAAACTCCGTCTAAGCAGGTACTGCCCGCGCATGATCCGGACTGCTTCCTGTGCGCGGGCAATACGCGCGTTACCGGTGACAAAAACCCGGATTACACCGGGACCTATGTCTTCACTAATGACTTTGCCGCGCTGATGTCTGATACCCCGGACGCGCCGGACAGTCACGATCCGTTGATGCGTTGCCAGAGCGCACGCGGTACCAGCCGCGTGATCTGCTTCTCGCCCGATCACAGTAAAACGCTGCCAGAGCTCAGCGTCCCTGCGCTGACAGAAATTGTACAGACATGGCAGGAACAAACCGCAGAGTTAGGCAAAACCTATCCCTGGGTGCAGGTATTTGAAAATAAAGGCGCGGCGATGGGCTGCTCGAACCCGCACCCCCACGGACAAATTTGGGCCAACAGTTTCCTGCCCAACGAAGCCGAACGTGAAGATCGCTTACAGAAAGCGTACTTCACTGAACAGGGCACGCCAATGCTCGTTGATTACGTCCAGCGAGAACTGGCGGACGGCAGCCGTACGGTCGTAGAAACCGAGCACTGGCTGGCGGTTGTCCCTTACTGGGCTGCATGGCCGTTCGAAACGCTGCTGCTGCCGAAAGCGCATGTCCTGCGTATTACTGATTTGACCGACGAACAGCGTGCTGACCTGGCGCTGGCGTTGAAAAAACTGACCAGTCGTTATGACAACCTGTTCCAGTGCTCTTTCCCCTACTCTATGGGCTGGCACGGCGCGCCGTTTAACGGCGAAGAGAATGGTCACTGGCAGTTGCACGCACACTTTTACCCGCCGCTGCTGCGTTCCGCGACCGTACGTAAGTTTATGGTTGGTTACGAAATGCTGGCTGAAACCCAGCGCGACCTGACGGCAGAGCAAGCGGCTGAGCGACTGCGTGCGGTCAGCGACATCCATTTTCGCGAATCCGGAGTTTAAATAATGAGTCTGAAAGAAAAAACACAATCTCTGTTTGCAGAAACGTTTGGCTACCCTGCCACCCATACCATTCAGGCTCCGGGTCGCGTAAACCTGATAGGCGAACACACCGATTATAACGACGGCTTCGTTCTGCCCTGCGCCATCGACTATCAAACCGTCATCAGTTGTGCGCCGCGCGATGATAGAAAAGTTCGCGTGATCGCCGCTGATTACGACAATCAGATTGATGAGTTCTCACTCGATGCGCCGATTATCGCCCACGATAGCCAGCAATGGTCGAACTACGTGCGTGGCGTGGTGAAGCATCTACAAAAACGCAGTAATGCCTTTGGCGGCGCAGATCTGGTGATCAGCGGTAATGTCCCGCAAGGCGCGGGTCTAAGCTCTTCCGCCTCGCTGGAAGTGGCTGTGGGCACCGTGTTCCAGCAGCTCTATCACCTGCCGCTCGACGGCGCGCAGATCGCCCTGAACGGCCAGGAAGCGGAAAACCAGTTTGTCGGCTGTAACTGCGGCATTATGGACCAGCTCATCTCCGCGCTGGGCAAGAAAGATCATGCGCTGCTGATCGATTGCCGTACGCTGGGCACCAAAGCCGTTTCCATGCCGGAAGGTGTGGCGGTGGTGATCATCAACAGTAACTTTAAACGTACGCTGGTTGGCAGTGAGTACAACACCCGTCGCGAACAGTGTGAAACCGGCGCGCGTTTCTTCCAGCAGCCAGCGCTGCGTGATGTCAGCCTTGAAGCGTTTAACGCCGTCGCCCACGAGCTGGATCCGATTGTCGCCAAACGCGTTCGCCACGTCATCACGGAAAATGCGCGTACCGTTGAAGCTGCGCAGGCGCTGGAAAAAGGCGACCTGCTGCGTATGGGCCAATTGATGGCGGAATCTCACGCTTCAATGCGCGATGACTTTGAAATTACCGTGCCGCAAATTGATACGCTGGTAGAGATTGTCAAAGCGACCATCGGCGATAAAGGCGGTGTACGCATGACCGGTGGCGGCTTCGGCGGCTGCATCGTGGCGCTGATCCCACAAGATTTGGTGCCTGCCGTGAAGCAGGCTGTCGCCGGGCAGTACGAAGCAAAAACCGGTATCAAAGAAACATTCTACGTCTGCAAACCCTCACAAGGAGCCGGACAATGTTAAACGAAATCCCCGTGCAGGCTCCGGACGGTCAGCCGTTTCGCCTGCTCACCCTGCGCAATGACGCAGGGATGGTGGTCACGCTGATGGACTGGGGCGCGACGCTGCTGTCTGCCCGTATTCCGCTCAGCGATGGTAGCGTGCGCGAAGCATTACTCGGTTGCGCCAGCCCGGAACAATACCCACAACAGGCCGCATTTTTGGGGGCCTCGATTGGCCGCTACGCTAACCGTATCGCCAACAGCCGCTATACTTTTGCCGGCGAAACAGTTGAATTAATACCAAGCCAGGGCGACAACCAGCTGCACGGCGGGCCGGACGGTTTCGACAAACGTCGCTGGCAGATAGTCAATCAGAATGACCGTCAGGTGCTGTTCGCCTTAACGTCTGACGATGGCGATCAGGGCTTTCCGGGTCACCTCTGCGCCACCGCGCAATATCGCCTGACCGATGATAACCGTATTTCGATTACCTACCGTGCGACAGTGGATAAGCCCTGTCCGGTGAATCTGACGAATCACGTTTATTTCAACCTCGACGGCGACAAAACGGATGTCCGCCAGCACAAGCTGCAGATTCTGGCCGATACGTACCTGCCGGTTGATGAAATGGGTATCCCGCATGACGGACTGAAACCCGTGGCGGGCACCTCGTTCGATTTCCGTGCACCTAAACGCATCGACAGCGAGTTTCTGACCGATAACGATCAGCGCAAGGTGAAAGGTTACGATCACGCTTTCTTGTTACAGACGCAAGGCGATGCCCGCAAACCGGTCGCCATGGTCTGGTCCCAGGATGAAAAACTGCAAATGGAGGTCTACACCTCTGCCCCGGCATTGCAGTTCTATTCCGGTAACTTCCTCGGCGGCACACCATCCCGTGGGCCTGACGCCTACGAAGACTGGCAAGGACTGGCGCTGGAAAGTGAGTTTCTGCCTGACAGCCCAAATCATCCGGAATGGCCGCAGCCAGACTGCTTCCTGCGACCGGGCGAAGAATACGCCAGCGTGACGGAATACCGGGGAGCCGATACCCGGCTCGTCATTTATCCCCACGCGAGATCCGCTCAAAACCACACCACTCAAAGACAAAATCGCAACCTTGAGTTCACAAGAACCTTACACTGTGCCGCTATTTTCGCTATGGTTATGCGTAAGCATTGCCGCTGACACTTTACGGCAATATAATGAGAATTATTATCATTCAATATGATTTATAGGAGTGAGTGTATGGCTGTAACTAAGCTGGTTCTGGTACGTCATGGTGAAAGTCAGTGGAACAACGAAAACCGCTTTACCGGTTGGTATGATGTTGACCTGTCTGAAAAAGGCGTGGGCGAAGCAAAAGCGGCAGGTAAACTGCTGAAAGAGGAAGGCTACAGCTTCGATTTTGCTTATACCTCTGTGCTGAAACGTGCCATCCACACCCTGTGGAATGTCCTGGACGAACTGGATCAGGCCTGGCTGCCGGTTGAGAAATCCTGGAAACTAAACGAACGTCATTACGGCGCACTGCAGGGGCTGAACAAAGCCGAAACTGCTGAAAAATACGGTGACGAGCAGGTTAAGCAATGGCGTCGTGGCTTTGCGGTCACCCCACCGGAACTGACTAAAGATGACGAGCGCTATCCGGGTCACGATCCGCGTTATGCCAAACTGACCGACAAAGAACTACCGGTCACCGAAAGCCTGGCACTGACTATCGATCGCGTTATCCCTTACTGGAATGAAACCATTCTGCCGCGCATGAAAAGCGGTGAGCGCGTCATTATTGCCGCTCACGGTAACTCCCTGCGTGCGCTGGTGAAATACCTGGATAACATGGGCGAAGATGAGATCCTCGAACTGAACATCCCGACCGGTGTACCGCTGGTGTATGAGTTCGACGAAAACTTCAAGCCGATCAAACATTACTATCTGGGTAACGCTGACGAGATCGCAGCAAAAGCTGCAGCGGTAGCCAACCAGGGTAAAGCGAAGTAATTTCATCAGGCCTACAAGCTTGCTTGTAGGCCTGATTACTCTGTTTTTTATGTCACTTTACCAGCTGTAACGGACGTCCAGGCTACCGTTGAGATCGCCATAATCATTACGTCCCTTTTGCCCAGCAACCTGACCCGTGATGCTCCACTGGCTATTCAGATTCGCCTGAATACCTACTTTCACCTCGGCGCGATCTGCCGGAAGATCCTGCTTCACCTGCGCGCCATCAAACGAAACGGCAACATCATCGCTGGTGTGTAACCAGTTCACCTCCGCAAACGGCTGGATAACCGACGTGGTATTCTTGTGCAGCTTGCCATCTACCCGCAGTCCGAGGCGCGTGTTCCAGCTGTCACCGTTTTGTCCGTCAATACGCGTTCCATTCTGCACAACCGCGTCCGCTTTATATTGTTGCCATGTCACCTGAGCCTGTGGCGTCAGGCTGACAGTGTTCAGGTTTTCAAGTCCGATGTCATACCGATAGCCCGTTTCCAGAGAAACAGCGCTGGCTGTCGAATCATAATCCTTTGAACCCACGTCGCCGTTATTTACGCTGTTATTGTAGAGGCCGTACTGGTACCAGCTATCCACATACAGCCCGCTATGGTCCTTCGCATCCGCAAACCAGGTGGCATAAGCCCCAAGATTGTAACCGGCTACGTTACCACTGGCAGAAAACTGGCTCCCATCCGCCCCTCGGTTACCGGTGCTGTCCGTATCGGCGTTGATATAGCTCACCATCAGCCCTGCTTTCAGGCTCTGCACGCTATCATCCCAGCTCAGTATATCGCCGCCAATCTGGAGCTGAGAATAGTTGTTGTCAATATCCACATGACCGTTTGCAGCCTGTGATGATGCATCACCTGCTTTAAAGCGCATCCACATACTGCCGTCATCGGTACGTAACTGGCTGCCTTCGCGGTCATAAAGGGTCTGCATTTGCAGATTACGCGCCA
>NZ_SZWX01000011.1:0-59604 GCF_005280975.1 Citrobacter sp. wls716 | reverse complement strand
AAACTGTGGCCAGTATTACTTGACCACTACAGTAAGCATAATGGAAAGGTTGAACCAGCACGGGATCATCCGGCGTTTTATCTGGTACATGATGAACCAAATACCTGGCAGACCAGCTATAAATGGCGAGAGCTGAAGCAACGCCACATCCTCGGATGGGGTAACGGGTACACCCGGGTTAAGCGCAGCAGGCGCGGAGAAGTTATCGCCCTGGATTGCTGTATGCCGTGGGAAACGACCCTGATCAATACTGGCGGGCGTTACACCTACGGGTTGTATAACGAAGAGGGCTCTTTCGCCATCAGCCCTGACGATATGATCCACATCCGGGCACTGGGTAATAACCAGAAAATGGGGCTTAGCCCTGTAATGCAGCATGCCGAAACAATAGGTATGGGGATGAGCGGCCAGAAGTACACGGAAAGCTTCTTCAGCGGCAATGCCCGCCCGGCAGGGATTGTATCTGTTAAAAGCGGACTCACTAAGGAAAGCTGGGGCTGGCTTAAAGAGCAGTGGCAGAAGGCGGCGCAAGCATTACGCAGCCAAGAGAACAAAACCATGCTGCTGCCTGCCGATCTGGACTACAAGGCGCTGACTGTATCGCCAATTGACGCCCAGATTATTGACATGTCAAAACTCAATCGTTCGATGATCGCCGGAATTTTTAACGTGCCGGCACACATGATTAATGACCTCGAAAAAGCCACTTTCAGCAATATCACACAGCAGGCAATTCAGTTTGTCCGCTACTCCATGATGCCATGGGTGACGAACTGGGAGCAGGAACTAAACCGCCGTCTATTTACTCGCTCTGAGCTGGCTGCCGGATATTACGTCCGGTTTAACCTCACAGGCCTGTTACGGGGTACCCCGCAAGAACGCGCGCAGTTCTATCACTTTGCCATCACCGATGGGTGGATGAGCCGCAACGAAGCACGCGCTTTCGAGGATATGAACCCTGTCGACGGCCTGGACGAAATGCTTGTTAGCGTTAATGCCGCCAATCCGGCTAACGATTTCAAAACCACCAAAACCGAAGAGGATAAAACCGATGAGTGATCGCGAGACTCGCTGTTACAGCGGTGAGGTCCGTGCCGAGCAGCAGGGCGAGCAGCCCACGCGAATTATCGGTTACGGCTCGGTGTTTAACAGTCGCTCAGAACCCCTTTGGGGATTCCGCGAAATTATCAAACCAGGCGCTTTCGATGATGTGCTTGGTGACGATATCCGTGGGTTATTTAACCATGACCCGAACTTTATTCTCGGGCGCAGTGCCTCCGGCACGTTGAGCGTTAGCGTCGATGATAAAGGTCTTCGCTACGATATTTCTGCTCCTGATACCCAGACTATCCGCGATCTGGTACTGGCTCCGATGATGCGCGGTGATATCAATCAGTCGTCGTTTGCATTCCGGATCGCCCATGATGGTGAGAACTGGTATCAGGACGAAGAAGGGATAGTCATTCGCGAAATTAACCGTTTTTCACGCCTTTTTGATGTCAGTCCGGTGACTTATCCGGCATATCAGGAGGCAGATTCTGGAATTCGTTCCATGAAAGCCTGGCAGGAAGCGCGCGACAGCGGCGCGCTGGCGCAAGCCATTAATCAACGAATGGCGCGTGAGCGCCTGCTGACTCTTCTTAACGCGTAAGGAAAAACTATGAAATTGCACGAACTGAAGCAAAAACGTAATACTATCGCCACTGATATGCGTGCTCTACACGATAAAATTGGCGATGCGACCTGGACCGATGAGCAGCGCACTCAGTGGAACACTGCAAAATCTGAGCTGGATTCGCTTGATGAGCGTATTTCCCGTGAAGAAGAGCTGCGCCGTCACGATCAGAATGTAATTGATGAGCAGGAGCCGGAACAGCGCCAGCGCCAGAACACCCCTGAGATGCAGGCAGAAGAGCGTCGCGCTGCTGCTTTTGACCGCCTGCTGCGTCATGGCTTTGGTGAACTGACGGCGGAAGAACGCCAGGCCGTTAAAGAGCTTCGCGCTCAGGGCACCACCCCTGACGATAAGGGCGGTTATACCGTACCGACCCAGATGCGCAATACCATCATTGATGCAATGAAGGCCTACGGCGGGATCGCGAGCGTTTCTCAGATTCTCAATACCTCCAACGGTCAGGATATTACCTGGTCCACATCTGACGGGACCGCTGAAGAAGGCGAACTGCTCGCAGAAAACAGTGCGGCCAGTGAAGGTGATGTGACGTTCGGCACCGCGATCCTGGGTGCTAAGAAGCTGTCATCCAAAATCATCCGCGTTTCTAACGAACTGCTGCAGGACAGTGGTGTAGATATCGAAGCATACCTTGCGGGGCGTATTGCGCAACGTATTGGCCGCGGCGAAGCTAAATATCTGGTGCAGGGCACGGGGGCTGGCGCACCGTTGCAGCCAAAAGGGCTGGCGGCTTCAGTTACCGGTACTGTTTCTGCGGCAGCAGCAGCTACATTCACCTGGCAGGAAATGAATAGCCTGAAGCATGCAATCGATCCGGCTTACCGGGGTGGTCCAAAATTCCGTTGGGCATTTAACGACGGGACGCTTCAGGTGATTGAAGAGATGGTGGATGATCAGAAACGTCCATTGTGGCTTCCTGATGTTGTTGGTGGCTCCCCTGCGACAGTTCTGGGTATTCCGTATGTAATTGATCAGGCAATTGATGCTGCGGCAGCTAGCAAAAAGTTTATTTTCCTGGGCGATTTTAACCGCTTCATCGTTCGCCGGGTTTCCTATATGACTCTGAAGCGCCTGGTTGAGCGTTATGCAGAATACGATCAGACGGCGTTCCTGGCATTCCACCGCTTCGATTGTGTGCTGGAAGATACGGCAGCCATCAAAGCGCTGGTGGGTAAACCGGCCTAAGCATAATTATTCATCCTGTTTTATATGATGCCGCGAGAGCGGTTTTTTTATGCCCGTCATCTGACGGGCACGGAGGTTTTATGCTTCTGACACTGGAAGAAATTAAAAGTCAGTTGCGCCTGGAGGACGATTACGACGATGAAGATGAGCTGCTGACACTTCTGGGCGGTGCGGTTCAGAAGCGTACAGAAAGCTTTCTGAATCGAACGCTATACGATGCTAATTCAGGTGTTTCAGATAATGATCCCGATGGACTGGTTTTAACCGACGATATCAAGCTTGGGATGCTGCTTCTCGTAACGCATTTTTACGAGAACCGCTCATCGGTATCCGAGGTTGAAAAAACAGAAATGCCACAGTCTTTCAACTGGCTCGTCGGTCCTCATCGGTTCATCCCATTATGAAACTGAGACAGGCGCAAACAAGTGCGACATACCTGCTACCCGATCCGGGGGAGCTTGATAAACGGGTGATACTCAGAAAACGGGTTGATGTCCCTTCTGCTGATTTTGGTACCGAATCTGAATATCCGGTGGTATTTCCGGTCTGGGCTAAGGTAATCCAGACCAGCGCGACGACATACCTGGAAACGGCTCAGACCGATAACGTGATCACGCATTACATCACCATTCGCTGGCGCCGCGGAATTACCAGCGATTTTGAAGTGGTGAAGGGAGATGAGGTGTACCGCGTGAAACGTGTTCGTGATCTAAACAGTAAACGACGGTTTCTGCTTCTTGAGTGCACCGAACTGGGTTCATTTACAGAAAATACCGGGGGGAATTCCAGTGGCGGAACCCTTTTTACACGTTGATTTTCAGCAGCCGAACGAAATGCGCTTCAACCGCGCGCGTGTCCGGCGTGCCTTTGTCACCATCGGCCAGCGCCATATGCGCGACGCACGCCGTCTGGTGATGCGTCGCGGTCGATCTGAACCAGGTGAGAACCCAGGATACCAGACAGGCCGCCTGGCAAAATCCATTGGCTACATGGTGCCAAAAGCAAGTGGGCGGCGACCCGGTTTTATGGCACATATTGCACCGAACCAGAGGAACGGGCAGGGTAACCGGCTCATCACTGGCGATTTTTACCCGGCATTTCTCTTCTACGGTGTGCGCGGTGGCGCAAAACGTCGGCGCAGTCATCACCGTGGTGCTTCTGGTGGTAGCGGCTGGCGTCTGGCCCCGCGTAATAATTTCATGGTTGAGACACTCAACAAAAACAACCCGTGGACGCGTTACTACCTGACGCGTGAACTGAGGCTATCACTCAAACCGGAGAGGCGACGCTGATGAAACTGGCCCCGATTATTGCAGCACTACGGGCGCGTTGCCCGGAATTCCAGAATCGTGTAGCAGGTGCTGCGCAGTTTAAGGACTTGCCGGAAGTCGGAAAGATGAAACTGCCGGCGGCTTATGTTGTTCCCGGCGATGATTCGCCAGGGGAACAGAAGAGCCAGACTGACTACTGGCAGGATTTAACCGAAGGGTTTGCCGTCATTGTGTTTGTCAGCAATGGCCGGGATGAACGCGGTCAGTTTGCCTCATATGATGTTGTTCACGATGTGCGACAGTCACTGTTTAAAGCGCTCCTGGGCTGGAATCCTGAAGAGTGCGGAAACCCGATCATCTATGCAGGTGGTACGTTGCTTGATGTGAACCGGCATGAACTGAGCTACCAGTTCGACTTCACTGTATTGAATGAGCTGTCAGAAGATGACACCCGCCAGCAGGATGAACTGAACGATCTGGCTGATTTTAAAACGCTGGCGATTGATGTTGATTTTATCGATCCGGGACATGGCCCTGATGGGGAGCCCGAGCATCACACAGAGATAACTCTTCCCTCCTGAGGAAACCCATGTTTGTAAAACCCCAAAACGGGCGGTCAGTACCTGACCCTGCCCGAGGCGACCTTTTGCCTGTTGAAGGGCGAAATGTTGAAGAAAGCAGTTACTGGCTGCGCCGGGAAGCCGCTGGCGATATCAGGCGCGTGAACAAAGTTAAACAGAAAAAGGTGGAAACCAATGACCGTTAGTTTCAGCACTATCCCGGCAAATACGCTGGTGCCACTGTTTTATGCTGAGATGGATAATTCGGCGGCAAATACAAGTCAGGAGTCAGCGCCGTCGTTGCTGCTGGGTCACGCAAACACTGGTGCGGCAATTGAGCCTGATTCGCTGGTACTGATGCCATCTGCTGATTATGCGAAACAGGTTTGTGGTCCCGGTAGTCAGCTTGCACGCATGGTTGCTGCGTATCGTAAAACAGATCCTTTTGGTGAGCTTTACATCATTGCTGTCCCTGAGCCAGCGGCAGGAGTGGCGGCCACGTATACCCTGACCGTAACTGGCGCAGCAACTGAGAGCGGCACGGTGAATGTTTATGTCGGGCGTACTCGTATTCAGGCGGCAGTTGTAAGCGGTGATGATGTTGAGGCTGTGGCATCGGGCATTAAAGATGCAATCAATGCTGATCCGACATTGCCGGTTATCGCTTCGTCTGCTGCTGGCGTGGTCACTCTGACAGCGCGTCATAAAGGGCTGAGCGGGAATGACATCCCCGTGGTTCTGAATTATTACGGTTACGGTGGCGGGGAGGTTTTGCCCGCAGGCATAGCTGTAGCCGTCGCCGCAGGCACTGCCGGAACGGGGGCTCCGGTACTCAACGGTGCTATTGCCGCCATGGCCGATGAGCCGTTTGATTATATTGGTCATCCGTTCAGCGATTTGGCTTCGGTGAATGCATTTGTCAGCGAAATGAACGATACCAGCGGTCGCTGGAGCTATGCGCGCCAGCTTTATGGCCACGTTTATACCGCAAAACTCGGAACGCTTTCTGATCTGGTTGCCGCAGGCGATCAGCTTAACCAACAGCACATCACCCTGGCCGGGTACGAGAAAGAAACTCAGACTCCGGCAGATGAACTGGCAGCCAGTCGCACCGCACGTAATGCGGTCTTTATCCGTAACGATCCGGCGCGTCCAACCCAGACAGGTGAACTCGTGGATATGCTACCGGCACCAAAAGGGAAGCGCTTCACGATGACCGAACAGCAGTCTCTGCTGTCGCATGGGATTGCAACGTCATACGTTGAAAGCGGCACGCTGCGCATTCAGCGCGACGTTACAACGTACAAGAAAAACGCCTATGGTGTTGCCGATAACAGCTATCTCGACAGCGAGACGCTGCATACCAGCGCTTATGTCCTGCGCAGGCTGAAATCGGTTATTACCAGCAAATATGGCCGTCATAAACTGGCGAACGACGGTACGCGCTTCGGTCCTGGTCAGGCGATTGTTACCCCGGCTGTTATCAAAGGGGAACTGCTGGCGGCCTATCGTCAGATGGAGCGTGCCGGGATCGTGGAGAACTACGATCTGTTCAAGCAATACCTCATTGTTGAGCGTGACGCGACTGACCCGAACCGGCTCAACACTCTGTTCCCACCTGACTATGTTAACCAGCTGCGAGTGTTTGCGGTCGTTAACCAGTTCCGCCTTCAGTATCAAGAGGAGTCCGCATAATGGCGCGCATTGCAGGTACCTGTTATTTCAAAATTGATGGCCAGCAATTATCCATGACCGGCGGTATTGAGGTGCCGATGAATACTAAGGTCAATGATGATGTCATTGGCCTTGATGGCTCGGTGGATCGTAAAGAAACGCACCGCGCGCCCTATATCAAAGGCACCTTCAAAGTGCCGAAAGATTTTCCGGTCAACAAGGTCACGACCTCAGACCAGATGACCATTACAGCCGAACTGGCAAACGGTCAGGTTTATGTCTTGTCGTCAGCCTGGCTGCACGGTGAAGCAAACCACAACGCCGAAGAAGGTACGGCGGATCTTGAATTCCACGGTGAAGAAGGGGATTACCAGTAATGAAAGAAATTAAACTCAGTAAATCAGTTAGTGCTCATGGTGATGAGCTCCATGTGCTGGAACTGCGCGAGCCGACGGGAAAGGATGTTCGTGAGCTCGGCTTCCCATATACAGCAAGTGGTGATGCTGGTGTGAAAATGGATGCAGGTGTAATTGCCAAATACATTTCACGGCTGGCCGGTGTTCCACCAAGTTCAGTTGATGAAATGCAACCTTCCGATCTGAATACTATCAGTTGGGAGATTGTGGGTTTTTTCCTCGGGAACTCAGCGCAGGACAACTCCTGAATCATTATTTTGATTGCGCCAAATATTGGCGCATCAATCCACTTGAAATGCTCGACGAACCGTTTTCAGTGCTCGGCTTATTTGCAGAACAGGCCAATCGCATAATTCAGGAAAATAAAAATGGCTGAATTTGAACTGAAAGCCCTTATTACTGGGGTAGACAAACTCTCTCCTGCGTTGTCTTCAATGCAGAAGAAAATTAAAGGTTTTCAGAAGGGCATTAAATCCAGCGGCTTGGGTGATTTTTCTGTAGGTGATCTGATTGGTGGCGGCGCATTTGCCGCCCCATTTATTGCAGGCGCGAAAGCTGCTATTGATTTTGAATCGCAGATGGCTGATGTTCGCAAAGTTGTCGATTTTGATACACCAAAGCAGTTCGCTGAAATGGGGGAAGACATCTTAAAAATGTCGGATCGCCTGCCAATGGCCGCGAACGATATTGCAAAATTGGTGGCGGCCGGCGGACAGGCTGGTATCGCGCGAGAAGATTTGAAGCAATTTGCTGAGGACGCCCTGAAAATGGGGGTCGCCTTTGACCAGTCTGCGGATCAATCTGGCGACATGATGGCGAAGTGGAGAACGTCATTTAAGATGACTCAACAGGAAGTTGTTTCTCTTGCGGATAAAATTAACTACTTGTCGAACAATGGCGCAGCTAATGCTCAGCAAATATCTGACATCATCACCCGTATTGGGCCACTTGGCGCGGTTGCCGGTATTGCTTCAGGTCAAATTGCAGCGTTAGGGGCAACCTTAGCTGGTGTTGGTGTTGAGCAGGAAGTTGCAGCTACAGGTATTAAGAACTTCATGCTGGCAATTACTGGTGGCTCAAAGCAGCAGCAGGAAGCATTCCAGTTCCTTGGGTTTAACTCCAAGAAGCTCGCCGCTGATATGCAAAAAGACGCCCAGGGCACAATGCTGAAGGTTCTCGAAAGTATTTCGAAACTGGATAAGGCCAGGCAGCCGAAAGCACTGAACGCGCTCTTTGGCAAGGAGTCTATTGGCGCAATTGCACCGCTGCTAACGAACCTCGACCTACTGAAGAAAAACTTCAATATGGTTGGAGATGCGTCGCAGTATACCGGCTCAATGCAAAAAGAGTATGAAGCTCGTGCGGCAACAACAGCAAACCAGTTACAACTCTTACGAAATCAGGCTATACATGCTGGTGTGGCGCTTGGTAATGCGCTATTACCACAGATTAATGCTAGCGCTTCTGGGCTAATGCCTCTTATTCAGAAATCAACGGATTTTGTATCACGAAACCCAGCCATGGTTCGTGCGTTGCTTGGCGCTGCTGCTGGCTTTGTGGCGCTTCGCGTCGCAGTGGCGGGAGTTAGTATGGCTCTGAAAGTTATGTCGTTCGTCGCTAGCGCTTCGCCAATAGGTTTAATTATCCGAGGTATTGCACTTGCAGCAGGGTTATTAATTGCGAACTGGGATGTTGTCGGCCCATTTTTTAAAAACATGTGGGAAGCAATATCGCCTTACTTCGCTACTGGTTGGGAGCTTTTTAAAACCGTGTTCGGCTGGACTCCCTTAGGTCTGATTATTAATAACTGGGGCCCTGTCGTGAAGTGGTTCCAGGACATGTGGGAAAAATTAAAACCGATCATTGAATGGTTCACTGATGGCGCTAGCGATGCCAGCGTTAGTATGAATGCTTCGCATTATGGCGCTGGTGGGTATGGGATGTATGGTTCAGGCACACCATACCAAGAATATAATCAATACAGCATAAATAAAATCCACAGCAAGCCAGAAGCAACAGTGACTGTAGACTTTAAAAATGCTCCAGTCGGAATGAATGTTACTGGCACAAAGTCTTCTGGCATCGATGTAAACCATGATGTTGGTTACACAAGAATTGGGAGAATTGGAATGGGTGGGTGATCATGCTTGACCAATAGAGCCATTTGTATGATGGTTAGCGTGAATGTAAGCACTCAAAACAGGGAATGGAAATGAAATACAATTTATTAGCTGTTGGGCTGCTGATGGCTTTGCCGCACTTAGCAATTGCGAAAGATGGTCTTGCCTCCTCATTTGTTAATGAGACTAAAACTGCAGCTGATGGAAATGGTGAGATAAACGCATCAATTGATATTGATTGCCCGATCAAGTCGGCTAGTGGGAAAATTGTAGTTTCGAATGTCTCCTATGATATTAATAAGTCAGTTGGAGCTTTTGTTTTTAAAGACTCAGGAGAAACCCCTGCCCAAATAACATCAATTGTCACCATGTCACCTGATGATAATTTTATGTCTGATGAAGTTATCGGTATGAGTTATATCTTTAAAATGCCAAGCGGACAGTTTTTTGTTGATATATTAAAGAAGGGGGAGGTAAGGGCTGGTGTTAATAAAAACGGTGAGTCTGGGATAAAATGGATTAACTGTAAGATAGTAAAACCTTCATGATTTCCTCTACATTCAAATAAATCCCGCTGCGGCGGGTTTTTTTATGCCCGGAGTTTATATGGCGTGGAAAGATCGGCTGGTGGATGCGTCGTTTCGTGGCGTTCCGTTCAAAACTGAAGACGAGAGTCTAACCGCTGGGCGGCGCGTCGAAACACACGAATTTGTGAACCGTAATAAGCCCTATACGGAAGACCTGGGTAAAGCAACTTCAAGACCTAAATTTTCTGGGTATGTCATCGGCGATGACTGCTATGAGCAACGTGACAGACTAATTGAGGCTCTCAATAAGCCGGGGCCGGGGACCCTTATCCATCCAGCATATGGCGAGATGAGCGTTTGCGTCGATGGCGAAATTAACGTGAGTTCATCCAGCAGTGAAGGGCGCATGGTGCGCTTTGATCTTCGTTTCGTTGAGGCTGGTGAACTAACTTATCCGACATCAGGGGCCGCTACGGCCAACACGCTGGTATCTTCCTGCTCTGCTCTTGATGACTGCATCAGCGATAACTTCGACCAGTTTGGCATGGACGGAATGCCTGATTTCGTCCAGAGCGGTGTGATTGACGATGCGACCAACATGCTGGGCTATGTCTCTGACAAAATGGTGATGGTCGATTCTGGTATTTCCGCCGCCGCACGGCTAATGCAGGGGGATATCTCTGTTCTGCTCCCGCCGCCATCTTCAGGCAAGGGCTTCGTTGACCAGCTGCAGGCAATGTGGCGTTCGGGGAATCGGCTCTCTGGTAATGCCAGCGACCTGTTTACAATGATCAAAAACTTTTCAGGTGTCTCCATGGGGAGTGATCTGGCACCGCGTGGCGTATGGAAAACGGACAGCAGGACGACACAGAGCCAGAAACAGCAAAATAATTATGTTGCCAGCGCGGTTCGCACAACAGCAATAAGCGAAGCGGCTTATGCTGTCACGACGTTACCTGCTCCAGTTGTCACGACAGGCGAGCAAAGCCAGCAGTCCACTGGCTGGCCTTCTGTTACTCATCCTGAGCTGAATAATGCTCCTGATGAAGCGACAGTTGTCGACGTGCCTACATGGGATGATCTGGTCGATATCCGTGACACGCTGAATACTGCTATTGATAAAGAACTATCCCGCACGACCGATGATCGTTTGTTTCTGGCTTTGCGCAGAGTGAAGTCTGACCTTAACAACGACATAAAACACCGCCTGATACAGACCCAAAAGACAGTTATCAGAACGCCTGATGAGGTAACTCCTGCACTGGTTCTGGCGGCAACCTGGTTCGATAACGCTTCACGGGAATCTGACATTGTCAGGCGCAATGCTGTGGCTCACCCGGGCTTTGTGCCGGTAGCTCCGCTGAGGGTTCCTGTACGATGAACGATAACGTGACTCTCCGTGTTAACGGTCGTGAGTGGGGGGGCTGGACGTCAATTCGTATTGGTTGCGGGATTGAGCGTTTGGCCCGAGATTTTAGTGTAGAGATTACCCGCCAGTGGCCCGGTGGTGATGGTGTTGCGTCACTTCAGCCCAGGGTTAAAAACGGCGACAAGGTTGAAGTTCTAATCGGTGTTGACCTGGTGGTTACCGGTTGGGTTGAAGCAACGCCGGTTCGCTATGATGCGCGATCAATTAGTGTCGGAATTAGCGGGCGGAGCCTTACCGCCGATCTGATTGATTGTTCCGCTGAGCCGACTCAGTTCAATGGACAATCCCTCGTTCAGGTAGCATCGGCGCTCGCCAGACCTTTCGGTATAGCGGTTGTAAACGCTGGTGCACCGGGTGGCGCTATTCCCGGTGTACAACCCGATCACGGTGAAACGGTTATCGAAGTCCTCAACAAGATGCTTGGACAACAGCAGGCGCTTGCCTACGACGACCCACGAGGCAGGCTTGTTATCGGCGGCATTGGTAGCACGCGGGCTAATACAGCTCTGGTGCTGGGTAAAAACGTTATTTCCTGCGATACCGAGAAAAGCATTCGTGAACGTTTTTCAACCTACCAGGTATCGGGGCAGCGTGCCGGAAACGATGATGATTTTGGGGCTGCGACAACAACGGCGCTTCGCGCAAAAACAACAGACGCATTAATTGGCCGCTATCGTCCCATGGCAGTACAGCAGACGGGCCAGTCAACAGGAGCCAGTTGTATTGCGCGTGCTGAATTCGAGGCGCGCCAGCGAGCTGCACGTACCGATGAAACCACGTACACAGTGTGGGGCTGGCGGCAGGGTGACGGTTCACTGTGGCAACCAAACCAGCGCGTTATCGTCTATGACCCCATTTGTGGCTTCAATAACCGCGAGCTGCTCATTTCTGAAGTGTCATTCACTAAAGACAACAACGGCACAATAACCGAACTACGTGTCGGGCCGCCGGATGCCTATCTGCCAGAACCTGAAAATGACAGCAAGAAGCGTGGCAAAAAACGGAAAGTCAAAGAGGACCCGTTCTGATGAACGTGATGCAAAGTCTGCAAAGGCAACTGTTAGGACTCATTGGCCGCGCTGTGGTGAAGAGTATCAACGCGGCTTCTAAGTGCCAGATGATAGATGTTGAGTTACTGGCTGGGCAGCAAAAGGCGGGCATTGAGCACCTTGAACCCTATGGCTTCACTTCTCGTGCAAAAGCGGGTGCTGAGGCTGTTGTTCTGTTTCCTGACGGCGACCGTTCTCACGCCGTTGCGATCACCGTGTCCGATCGTCGCTATCGCATGAAGGGGCTCAAAACGGGAGAGGTCGCTATCTACGATGACCAGGGGCAGTCAGTCACGCTGACACGCGCCGGGATTGTTGTTGATGGTGGTGGCAAGGTGATTACGTTCAAAAACGCGCCTAAAGCCCGCTTTGAAATGGATATTGAGTCAACGGGCCAGATCAAAGACCTCTGTGATACTTCTGGCCAGACAATGTCGGCGATGCGTGTTGCTTATAACGGGCATAAACACAGAGAAAATGGGCAGGGCAATAACACCGATACACCTGATAAACAAATGGGGGTGTGATGGAGCTTTGGCTTAAGGTAAATGGGAAACGGGTAAGCGCCGGTTCTCAGCTTGACCCGCTAACCCGCGCTGTAGTGATTTCTTTATTCACCCACCGCCGCGCCGATCCTGATGATAACGCTGATGTTCCGATGGGGTGGTGGGGCGATACCTGGCCGGTTGTCGCGAACGACCGTTATGGTTCGAAATTGTGGCTACTCCAGCGGAGCAAGCTCACTAATGCCCTGGTGAATACCGTGCGTAACTATCTGCGTGAAGCTCTTCAGTGGATGCAGGATGACGGTGTGGTATCTCGTATCGACATTGATATCCAGCGAACCGGTATTAATGAGCTGGGGAATACGATCGTCCTCTGGCGCCGGGATGGTCCGGTAACGATTTCTTTTAACGATCTGTGGAGTGTAATCACCAATGGCGGACAGTGAATTTCAGCGGCCAACATTGGCCGAAAACATCAGCATGATCCGCACAGACCTTTTTGCACGCCTTGACATCAATGATGAGCTTCGCCGCATGGATGAAGATGTCAGGGCCAAGGTTTATGCCGGGGCGCTGCATACGGTTTATGGCTATATCGATTATCTGGCGATGAATATGCTGCCTGATCTTTGCGATGAGTCATGGCTTTATCGGCATGCGGCGTTGAAACGCTGCCCGAGAAAAGAGGCTGTGTCCGCATCAGGTTTTATGCGCTGGGATGGCGTAACGAACGGGCTCAAAGTGAGTGCAGGATTGGTAATTCAGCGTGACGACCTCGTCCAGTACATCGTTCAGGCAGACGCAATAAGTGCCGGTGGCGTGCTTCGTGTACCCGTTGTCTGCAGCATGACAGGTATGACCGGAAATATGGATGATGGTGAGGCGCTCTCACTGGTTACGCCGGTTAACGGACTTCCTTCCGGCGGCATGGCCGATACGATCGCTGGCGGTTTTGATATTGAAGACCTTGAGGTCTGGCGGGCACGGGTTCTGGAACGTTACTACTGGACCCCGCAAGGCGGCGCTGACGGTGATTATGTTGTCTGGGCAAAAGAAGTGCCTGGCGTAACACGCGCGTGGACATACCGGCACTGGATGGGGACGGGAACGGTTGGCGTTATGATTGCCAGTAGCGACCTGATTAACCCGATTCTTGATGATGCAACAGTTGCTGCGGCTCAGGCACATATTGAACCGTTGGCACCCGTAGCGGGTTCAGACCTCTATGTATTTAAGGGGACGCCAAAAACGGTCAACTACACCATTGACCTGAACCCGGATACTCCTGAAATACGCGCCGCAGTTGAGGCCGAGCTTCGTTCATTCCTGCTGCGTGACGGCTATCCGGAAGGGACGCTTGAGCTGTCCCGTACAAACGAGGCAATTTCTATAGCCGCCGGTGAGTACAGCCATAAGCTACTTTCTCCAACAGTTGATACGCCAGTTGCAAAAAATGAACTGGCTGTACTGGGGGTAATAACGTGGGCGTGAGTAATGATGATTATGTCCAGTTACTGAGTGCGCTGCTTCCACCCGGACCTGCATGGTCAGTTGACGATGTTGCGATAAGTGGCGTAGCGCCTTCTTTGCTCAGGGTGCATCAGCGTGCTGATGAACTCATGCAGGAGTTTGATCCGCGTACCACAGCAGAACTTATTGGCCGATGGGAGCGGTGCTGCGGTCTGCCTGATGAATGCATACCATCAGGCACACAGACGTTACGGCAGCGACAGCAACGGCTGGACGCAAAAGTTAATCTTACCGGAGGAATCAACGAAGATTTCTATCTTCGTCAACTGGCCGCTTTGGGGAAGCCCGGCGCCACTATCACGCGCTATAACAAGGGACCTTTCAAATGTACGTCGTCGTGTATGGATGCGACCTATTCAACTGAATGGCGTTATTACTGGCAGGTAAATATGCCTGCTTCAACGGACGCCACCTGGATGACCTGCTCAGACAATTGCGAAACGCCCATTCGTTACTGGGGTGATACTGTTGCCGAGTGCGTTATCAATAAACTTTGTCCGTCCCATACCTACGTAATATTCAAATATCCGTAACCGGAGACATTATGCATCGTATTGACACACCTACTGCGCAGAAAGATAAATTCGGCGCGGGCAAGAACGGCTTTACTGCTGGTAACCCCCAGACAGGAACCCCGGCCACAGATCTTGATAACGATTATTTTGATATGTTGCAGGAAGAACTAGCGGGAGTTGTAGAAGCAACCGGCGTTAATCTGGATAAATCAAAACATAACCAGTTACTTACTGCCATGAAGGCGCTGCTGTTAAGCCGTGCACATCCTTTTGCAGATATTAAGGCAGACGGAGCTGCAGCAATTGCAGAGGCTCTCTCAAACCTTGGTTTTGGAAGTTTTCCTCAATACCAGAACTTGGGTGCGGGACAGCACCTCTTTGCGCATGGTTCAGGGGGAACTAACAGCTCAGGAATTGTCGATATCGTTTTCCCGAAAGCGTACACAGCTACAGATAACCTTAATGTTATAGCAACCGCGACGGCGGGCACTCCATCAAACTATATCGTTACAGTCGGGACTCCAACGTTAACTGGTGTGCGTATTTATATAACTGGTGCGAACGCAGGAAACATACCGGCACCAATGGCAATCGGATTTAACTGGTTCGCAACCGGGAGATAATTGATGAAAGTTTTTTACAGTGCCAGCCAAAACGGTTTTTATGATGATAACCAGACTCTTCCTGCAGATGCGGTCGAAATTGCTGAGTCGCTCCGAACTGAGTTAATTAGCGCCCAGAACATAGGTGGCGTAATTAGGCCGGGAAGTGATGGGATGCCAGTGATCATCCCATCCGCAGATTATGTCCCGGAATTAACTGAAGAAGAGCAGCGGTGGTTTGCTGAATCCAAAAAACAGTCACTGTTGTCAGAGGCAACCAATCGAATTGGACCTCTACAGTACGCGGTCGATGCAGGCAAAGCGACGGCTGAAGAGGCCGCCGACCTGATAAACTGGCAGGACTACCGGCTTGATTTGATGCGGGTTGATACGTCAAAACCTGTCTGGCCTACGCCTCCGGGGGAACAAGCCAGTTAACATGCCCAGTGTGTCATGATCCCGCTACAGCACGTTTTTACAATCAAGCTGTAGCGGACAGAATTTTATTCACTGACTAACCAGAACTCAGCCTCTTCAAACATTTCCTGAACAGTCCGACTTATCTGTTCTTTCTCATGTTTGCTGGCGTCAGTGTTGATCGCCGGCAGCGTCATCATCGGTTTAACCCGGACATCAGCATCGGGGAAAATCCGGTGAACCCTCTTACTCAGTTCGCCCAGAATGATGTCTTTTGCACCGGGAAGACCATCAAAATTCCTTTTGTCATAAACGAGTTCCACGAACATTGATTATTGCCTCTTTACTGGATGGATATACAGTATTTATACTGTGTTTTTATCCGGTATTCAAGAGAGGGCGTAAACATGGGCTTTCCTTCACCTGCGGCTGATTATGTTGAAAAAAGGATTTCCCTCGATCAGCAACTCATCAGGCACCCCGCAGCGACTTATTTCATGCGGGCATCACGTTCACATTTCAGGGAAGGAATACTCCAGGGAGCGCTGCTGGTTGTGGATGCGTCACTTACTGCTTGTGATGGCTCGCTGCTGATATGTGCGATAGACGGGGAATTCAGGATCAAGCGATATCGGACTCACCCTCAGCCCCACCTGATAAATCTGGAAAACGGGAGAAGGGAGGCGCTGCCAGTAGATGATGGCGGTTACAGTTCTGCACCCGCTATATTCGGGGTCATCACGTACATCATTAATGATGCCAGGAATGCGGAGTTTGATGATTGTCCTGCTATATAATAAAAAAAGGCCCTGGGGGAAACCAGGGCCTTTGCTTAATGAAGATTAACCACGATACTTAGAAACTGGAATCTTGATCGGAAAGGCTGAAAGACCTTTCTGATGAGCGAAGATTCGCTTACCCTTTACAGTAATAAAAGGGCGATAAATAGTGATATACTCTTCGTTACTGGCGTTTGTAATACTCATGTATAGGTACCTTTAAAGTTTCGCTGTTGACAAAACCTAAGGTAAGCGTATACTCACAACCGCCAAGTTTTTCGTATTCGCTTACGATAGGAGAAGCCAGCGACAGCGGTTCGCTGGCTTTTTCGTTATCTTTTAACATTTTTTCTCATCCACGTTTCAGCTGCCTGCAAGCTAACCCCGAATGTTATGCTAACGTCCTCAGCATTCATCGCTGGAGAGACTAATCTTGCATCTATAAGGAAATGGCTGGCAAAGACATCTGCTTGCCACTCACTGTCCTCATAAATTTTGTGTCCACCATTGCTCTTACTACGAGCGTATGCTCCTTGATTGCGGTGCATAATCAGATGACCAATTTCGTGTGCAACAGTAAATCGTGCATGATTTTCTCCACAACAGAGGGCATCATAAACAGACTGTTGCAAAACAATCTTGTTTTTGTCTGGGTAAGTTACTGCGTACCGTTTAGGCAACTCGTGATCTTCCACAATTTCAAGGTCGATGCTTTCTGAGGCCATAAGACCTTCTAGCAATACATCCAGTCTCAGATATGTATGATTCGATATCTGAAGAACATCCCTCAAACGCTGCGCATAAGATTTAATCATGTCATTGCTGAGAGGTGAAACGCGATGGCCAAGTTCTCGTTTCGCAATAGTCATCATCTAGTCCTTTAACATTTTGTTGAGTTTATCAAGCTGTTCAGGACTCAGATCTTTGAACTTACGGGCAAAGACAAGCATCAATTCTTTATTCTGATCCTCTGCATCGGACATATCGACTTTCAGTGATGGTTGAGAAATCTCAGCCTGTTTCCTAAGGTCGCTGGCTTCTTGACCACTTAATCCGAATGCAGCAGCTACTGAATTTACTAATGAGTCAGGTATGGCTCGCTTACCTAATTCAATGGCTGACAAGTAAGCTGAGCTCACCCCCAACATATCAGCCATATTCTTGAGTACCATACCCCGGTCTATTCTCAGTTTTCTGAGAGCTTTACCAAAGCTAGTTACCATGTTGTGCCTCCTACAAGTCCTGCTTACTTTATACTGAAAGCCAAACCCAAAATCAACAAAATCTGTAGAAATTTTTAAGCTCAACGTGTGCACTTAATTTACAAATTTTTTTCTCAAAGTGCAATGCTTAACCAAAAATAACTATATATTGTATGTACGTTGGTTTTTGTGCCTGTATATAGTTCACTATCAACCACTATCTTTCAGAACCATGCATTGTGTTTACAGCAGTTCTGGGGAAGAAGAACGGAGAGGTTGGCGATGTGAATGTGATTGTTTTTTGAACTGTTCGGGGTTGGGTGGAATTCATCCTAAGTATTCGATTTTTCAGTTTTGTAGGAAAATGCGACTTATTACTATACCCATGACAATTTTGCTGCCGACGGTATAATCAAAAAAAACTAAGGAGGGGTAGCGTGCAAAAAAACTTGTTACAACTTTGCTACGAAGGGGAGTGTGGCGAAAATTACATTCGTAGTATGAACGAAAAAGGACAGCTTTTTGTTTCACTCTCGGACGTTTTGAAGACTCTTTCAGCAGAAAACAGAAAGCTTGATGGTAAAACATCCCAAAGTCTTATCACTGTTCTTAAAGCAGTAATTAAGACGCTAGATCCAGATGAATTCAGAAACGTTCCTCTTATTGTAGATGGCGAGACAATTTCTGAAACTTTCCTCACTGAGCCAGGTTTATACAGGGTCCTTGCTCAAGATACGACGGCAGCAGGGAAAAAATTCCAGCGCTGGCTCTTTCATAGTGTTCTGCCCTCAATTCGCGAGTTTGGTGTTTATCCGCCCCCTCCTAAGCAGGAACGTTCGGAACTGAGTGCTTTCGCAAATAGTCTTCAGCAAACAGTTCAAGCTTTAGTGATGGAGATTGAAAGGCGTGAAGAACTCGAGAGCCGGGTAAACCAGGTTGAACTAAAAGTTAACTCGTTAGAAAGTTTAAGGGATTTATCAAAATTCAGGAGTGTTCCGCAACGCCTGTTAGAACTTGGCCTTGAGGGATACTCTGTCGAGGAGATCTGGCAGTGGTGTGAGAAACTACGTAGCGAAACTGGTGCCGAGAAGATTAAATGCCCTTCAGGGATTAATATCAACACTTGCTATCCATTGGCCCTGGTTGATGAAGCAATCACACTGTATCAAAAAGTTATCGAGGCAAGAATTCGACTTTGAGCTAATGAATACAAAAAGGCCCGCGTCAGCGGGCCTTTTTGTCACTCGGGAGCCGCGGCTCCTTTGCGTATCCTTTTTTGTCCCCTCACCGTCTGGACGGTGTCCAACTGAGACTGCTAACTTCCTGTTATTGCTAGTGATGTCCTATCACTGTCCAATCATGATTGGTGGAGCTGGCGGGAGTTGAACCCGCGTCCGAAATTCCTACATCCTCGGTACTACATGCTTAGTCAGTCTTTACATTCGCCTGGCACCTGCGGACAGACACGCCACTACCAGACTAGCCTGATTAGTTTTAACGCTTCAACCCCAGGCAGGGCATCCACGCGATCTCTTTTGGGTTTGACCTCTCTTTGATCCCCGTCTTAAGAGCGGAAGCTAGGGAGAGAGGGCTCAGAGCAGGTTATTAAGCTGCTAAAGCGTAGTTTTCGTCGTTTGCGACTATTTTTTTGCGGCTTTTTACGAGGCCAACCGCCCCTCGGCATGCACCTTGGGTTTCGCGAATCCCGTCGAATCCAGAATCAGCCCCAATGTGTTAGAACAAGTATAACAGACTTGTGACACGCGTGACCAGCCCCCACAACCCTTTAACCGCAAGGATTTACCGCTCGCGCAGTGCTTCTTTTGCACGATTAAATGGTTTGATTAAATAGTCGACGATGGTTTTTTCACCTGTTTTTATATCCACAGTGGCAATCATGCCCGGTACGATAGAAAAATGGCGTCCCAGCTTGTTCTGCAAGAAGTCCTGATGGGTACGGATAAACACGCGGTAGTAGAAAATTTCCGGTTTCACTTTGTCCTGAATGGTGTCCGGGGAGATGGTTTCGACCACGCCCTCCAGCCCTCCGTAAATGGCGTAGTCATAGGCAGTAATCTTCACCAGCGCCCGCTGTCCGGGGTGGATAAACGCGATATCGCGCGGTGACAGGCGGGTTTCAATCAGTAAATGATCGTCTACCGGGACAATCTCCATCATTTCACCGTTAGGAGGGATCACGCCGCCAATTGTGGTGACCTGGATGTTTTTTACGATACCGCGCATCGGGGCGCGAACGGTCAGGCGGGTGACGGAGTCTTCGCGACCTTTTAAGATAGCCGCCAGCATATCTACCTCGGCGTTGGCCTTCGACAGCGCTTCACGCGCCTGCACGTAATATTGCGAGCGCAGATCGGTTATTTTGAGTCCAAGATCGCTTTTTTGTCGTTGCAGGCGCAGCACTTCTACGTGGCTGGCGGCACCGCTTTTCTCCAGCCGCTGAGTAATGGCCAGTTCTTTATTTACCGAGACCAGCGCATCCTGTAGTTCCGCCATAGAATCAGCAAGCTGCGCGCGACGGCTTTTATACAGACGCGTTTCAGAGGCGATAAGATCCGGCCAGGCCTGCAGCGAGCTGGGGAACGTTAGCGGCAAATCGTTGACTTCGGCATTCAGTCTGGCGCTTGACGCTAAAGATGCGCGATAGCGGGCGGCGCTTTCACCCACGTTGGACTCCGAACGCGTTGGGTCGAGGCGGGCGACAATCTGGTTGGCCTGAACTTTATCTCCTTCGTGCACGCTGAGTTCGGCGAGGATCCCTCCGTCAAGCGACTGCAATACCTGTTCGCGCGAGCTGGGGATCACTTTCCCGCTGCCCGTCGAGACTTCATCCAGCTTGCCGAAATATGCCCAGATCCCCAGGACTGCAAACAGCAGCGTGCTGAGCAGGATAATGCGACTGGCGCCGGAAAAACGGTGTTCCCGGCGGATATCGAGATCGTCCATGGCGACGTCATGCGGATTGGTTTTCATTTTTCCACTCCCGACCGTGAGTTGGGGCTGGTGCCCGGCTCGCATTCAACGCCTGCGCTTTCGGGGCATCCATGACCAGTTGACCTTCTTTGAGCACCACCACGCGTTCGACCAGTTCCAGAACCGGTACGCGATGGGTTGCAACAATCAATGTGCGGTTGCCCAGCCACAGGTTCAGACGCTGAATAAACTCCCGTTCGGTGTGTTCATCCAGAGAGGCGCTGGGTTCGTCGAGCAGCACAATATTGGGTGAGCGTAGCAGCATTCTTGCCAGCAGGATCGACTGCCGTTGGCCGCCGGACAGACCGTTGCCGCCTTCCATAATGGGGTGCGCCAGCCCTTTGGCGAGCTGTTTAACGAAAGCCGCCGCGCCGCTGACCTCCAGCGCGTCGAAGATCTGCGCGTCGCTGGCATGCGGTGCGCCGAGAGTCAGGTTCTCGCGCAGGGTGCCGAAAAACAGCCGCGCATTCTGGCTGAGGAAACCGATGTTGCGACGTAAATCGGCCATATCGATCTGCGCCAGGCTCAGGTTATCGAGCCGGACATCGCCCTGGATAATCTCCACGCCACCCGCCATGGCCTGAAGCAGAGTTGATTTTCCGGCGCCGTTACGCCCGAGGATCGCCACCCGTTCGCCGGGCATGACCTCCAGACGCGAGATGCGCAGTGGAACGCGCTGATCGTCGCTGTGGTAGCGAAAGTGTGCGTTCTCAAACAGATAATGGCCGTGAAAAATCTCCTGGTGTACCCGGTCTTCATCGTGCTGCGTCTCGGTGGGAAGTTGCATAATGCTGTCCAGCCCCATTTTGGCTGCTTTGACCTGCTGCCAGCGGGCCAGCACACCACACAGGTTAGCCATCGGGGCGATCATTCTGGAACCGAGCATTGAAGCCGCCACCACGGCGCCGGTGGTCATCGTGCCTTCAATAACCATCGGCGCACCAAACATAATGATGGCGGCGTAAACCAGGCTTTGTACTGACATCCCCCAGCCGATCAGCCCCTGAGTCAGCCTGCGCGTGCGCAGCCCGGACTCTCCTGTAATGCGGATATAGCTGTTCCATTGCTGTAAAAAGCGGTTTTCCGCCTGCATCAGCTTGATGTCTTCCAGCCCCTGAACACTCTCGACCAGCACCGCGTTGCGCAGAGTGGATTCATGGGCAGCCTGGTTGGCGAGCACCGCCAGCTTCTTCTGTAACAGTAAGCCAGGCAGGATCATCAGCAGGGCCGCGACAGGTGCAATCCACGCCAGCGGTGGGGCGATAAATGCCAGCACCACGATAAACAGAAAGAAAAACGGCAGATCGACAATGGTCGACATGGTCGAAGAGGTGATCATCTCACGAACCTGTTCCAGCTCGCGCAGTTGAGAAATAAAGCTCCCCGTTGAGCGGGGGACGGCGCTGTTGCGCAGCCGCAATGCGTGGCTAAACACGCGATCGGAAATGCGCATATCGGCGCGTTTGCCGAGCAGGTCCATTATGTGGGTACGCGCTTCGCGCAGCAAAAAGCCAAACAGCACCGCGACCAGAACACCGGTAGAGAGAACATACAGCGTTGGATAAGACTGGGCGGGGATCACCCGGTCATAGACCTGCATCGAAAAAATAATCCCGGCGAGCGACAGGACGTTAATCAGAAAGGCGGCAATCATGACCGGCAGGTAAGGGCGGATATCTTGTAAAACCAGCTCGCGTATCCAGTCGGGTCTAAAGCGCGAAATATAGCGATCAACCCGACCGTCTTTTAACGCCGATAACGGGCGCAGTGCGGTGATAGTATGGATTTCTGGCAGAAGCTCAGCCACTGCCAGCCGGTTGCGTTGTCCCTCGTCGGCGATGATAAAAACATCCAGGGCATCTTCACCGTTAAAATGTTCGATCACCATGATTTGGCCGTCGTGCAGTTCCGCCACCACCGGTAAACGCCATTGGTTAAGTACCTGCTTTGCGGTATCCAGCGTATGAAAGGAAAGTCCCGCCTGGCGCGCTAATTGCGTCAAAGCAAGGGTTTTGCTTTTCCCCTCAAACCATGGGGCGTTAGCCTGAATAGCACCAGGCGAACAGGCAACGCGATAGTGGCTGGCAATATGCGTCATTGCCTGCGCCCACTGGCTCAGGGCGGGTTCGCCAATAGCATCTTCAACAACAGGCTCGACGTCGCTCATAGCTGGATCTCCACCGATTGAATGCTGCGGTTATTTAAGGCGAACGCCTGGCGCAACGATCCGGTGTTGTAGAGGCAGTTCAGTTGTAGCTGGCGAAGCTGGCTTTGGGTCTGGAGTTCGGCAAAACGGGCCTGGTACACCTCCTGTTCGGCGTTAAGAACATCAAGTAATGGGCGTGAGCCGAGATCCAGATACTGCTGTTGATACAGCTCGCGCGTTTGTTCGCTCAGCCGCTGCTGGCGGCGCAGGATCTGCAATGCAGTCGCGAGACTCATTGCCTGGCTGCGGGATTCCAGTAATTTCTGTCGTACTTCGAGTCGGGTGCGCTGAATAGAGTACTGTGCGGACTCTACCGCGTGGCTGGCGGCGTTGCGTCGGGCGGTGAGCCCGCCTCCCTGATACAGCGGCATTTCGACTTTTACCCACGCTGAGTACTGCGTTTTGTCGAGCACCTCATGGCTGGGGTATTTGTCGTTGAGATAGTGCTGAACAGATGGCTCCAGGGAAATGGTTGGCGTCATCTGTGCGTTGGCGTAATCGAGGTTGGCCTGCGCGACGTTCGCCTGCGCCCAGGCCGCCAGCACTGCAGGAACTAACTTATCCTCCGGTTTTACCACATCGCAACTGCTGTCCAGTTTTACCGGAAACTCATTGCTGATGCCGTTAAGCGAGTTCCAGCCGAGATAGCTCATCAATGTCGCTTTGCTACTGTCGAGATTGGCCTGATATTGCGCCAGTTGAGAACGTGCGGACTCGATACGCGCATCGGTTTGCACTACGTCTGACAGCGAGGTCGCCCCTTCATCATTACGTTCTCTGGTCAGTCGACCAATACCGTTTAGCGCGACCAGTTGCTCTTCGGCGGCATCCACCATCTGTTGCCATGTCTGAACCTGGACGATGGCATTGGCGGTAGCGTGAGCGACAGTATCGATGCTGAGTAACACGTTTGCCTGTTGCTGCGCTGAACCGGCGGTTTCGGCGCGCACCTGGCTGGCGACTTTGCCGAAGTCATACAGCATTTGTGACACCGAAATGACCAGTGCAGGGCTGAAGCCATGGTCAGTGTAGGTATTGCTGTAGCCGTTGTTCATTCCGGCTGTAACTTGCGGGTAATATTTCGCTTTCGCCACGTCTATCTGCTCATTTTGCGAGAGCAGTTTGCCAATGGATTCACGAATAGAAGGATGCCAGCTCACGGCGCGACTCACCGCGTCGTTAAGCGTCAGGCTTCCGGGAGCGGCAACGCTTAGCGGTAGATCGGCCACAGAACCATCCAGAGAGGGAAGCATCTGACTGGTTGCCAGCCCTTCCGGCGTAATAATTTGCGGTTCATCTTCGGCATTCGCACGAACGGAACAAAACGTTAATGCCAGCAGTACAGCAACAGGGGCGACATTTCTCATAGTTTATCCCTTGCAAAATAGGGCAGTGACGATTGTTATTGCCCCGGACGTCATGGCATCCGGGGCTGTTGTTATATCGTTATAGCGGTATGGCGTTCGTTTCAGGTCACAATGTGATTTTGTTGGATCAGCTCATCGAGCGTGGTGTGTACGTTCTCCAGCGTTACGAGGTTAGTGGTGTGGTACGTGTTGCCTGTACCGTCGCGATCAATGGACACGATGGTGTTGTTACCGCTGGTGGTCACTGTGAGGTAGTTGCCGAGCGTGGCATTTTGTCCGTTCCAGCCTACCAGCAGGTCGCCGATGTCGATTTTGTCGCCCTGAGCCAGTGAAAAGTTGGTCCAGTTGTCCGCAGTCCCGTTACCGCCGGTAGCGTCGTTGGCATTGAGCAGGTGATAAATCAGCGTATCGCCGTAGACCGATCCGGTGATCACGTCATGCTGTGCGGTGCTTGCCATCTGCGGGTTCATATTGATGGTCAGCGTAGCGGTGTCCGTGTGCCCGTTTTGG
This sequence comes from Citrobacter sp. wls716, assembly GCF_005280975.1. NCBI lineage: Bacteria > Pseudomonadati > Pseudomonadota > Gammaproteobacteria > Enterobacterales > Enterobacteriaceae > Citrobacter > Citrobacter sp. wls716. The sequence goes on along the minus strand of NZ_SZWX01000011.1, from coordinate 35,055 downwards.
TCGTTCAGCGTATAGGTAAAGGTCTCTTTGCTGATTATCGACGCTACGGTTGTACCCGGCTTCAGCGTGTAGATGTATGAACCATCCAGGTTCATGGTCAGTGAACCATAATGACCCTGAATGGTTGCGCTACTGGCGCTGCCGGCCGGATTGAGGGTGGCGGTACTGCCGTTAAAACCGGTGACAGTGAGCTGGGTATGGACGGTTGAGAGCTGATCGTGCGCGCCAGCGGCATCACTGCCATCAAAAATATTGCCATTCACCGTCGTGGTGTTAACGTCCCAGGTATTGAGGTGCCATGTCGTACCCGTGACGTTTGGCGTAATGCTGACGTTGCCAACGGCCAGTCCCCCCATTGTTCCTGTGAAGCTGATGCTGTAATGACCAGCGGCTAGCTCAGCATTACCCAGCGAGACGGCAATTGAACTGCCTAACAGGCTGATAGAGCTGGCGGGTACAGAGCCAGAAAGCGAGAATCCGTCAGGACCGGTGATTGTCCAGGTTACGCCCAGCGTACCGACGGTGATAAGTGTGCCGATGCTAAAGTTGAGCGTGGCACCTTTCAGTACGTCATTTGTTGCGATATCAAACGAACCTGTACCGGTTGCTTTGCTCCCCAGCGTCGGAATTGTCGCGGTGCCCAGCGCGCCACTTCCATATGCCGCAGAGTCCTGAATGGTACTTACAGCCATCATGCTGCTGACGTCATTTACTGCGTCCAGCGCTTGCGGGGTCGCCGTAATGTTCAGCGAGGCGCTTCCTGTATCGCCATTGGGGGCTTTGACCGTATAGACGAAACTGTCCGGTGTGCTGATACCGTCTGCACCCAGTCCGCTTTTCAGCGTGTAGGTGTAGTTCCCTTTTGCATCAATAGTCAGCGTGCCGTACTGCCCGTTAATGGTGGTAGTGCCCGTTGCGTTAACGGCGACACCGTTCACTTCGGTGATAACGGTATTAGCCGGAGCCGAGTCGTTGGCCAGCAGATTTCCATTGGTTGCCGCACTCAGGCTGTCGACGGCGTAGGTGTGATCGGCCTGAATATTCAGGGTATAGCTGGTCAGCAGCGTCAGGCCGCCGGAAGCGTTAAGCAGGAACAGATAGTCACCGCCCGGCAGCGTAATGGTATACGCCGGTGAATTGCCGCTCAGTAGGGCGGTTACCCAGTTCGGTTGTACCCGGTACTGCTCATACTGCTGAATAGACTCGTTGAAGCGGTAGACATAGAGATCAAAGCCGCCCAGCGTTACGCCAAGTACGCTGGCCTGAACCGTTATCGTTCGGGTCGCGCCGTCATCAACGTTGAATTTAATCGGGTTGGTCAAACCGTTGACCAGGCTGACATCCAGCAATTGTCCCAAACCAACACTGGCGAGCGTGAAGCCGGTTTGTTGTGATGGATGGTTGTCGACTGCGATGACCTGCGTCCCGTAAGTCAGCGCAGCCACATCGTCTGCCGCCGTTACCGTACTGGTGGTCGGGGCCTGACCCAGCGTGACCACCAGTTTTGCCGAGGAGTGATCGCTACCATGCGTTAGCGTGTAAGTGAAACTTTCGGAACGGCCATACACTGAGATTGACGTATTGGTCAGGGTATAGGTGTAGCTACCATTCTGATTGATATGCAGAATGCCGTATTTCCCCTGCACATCAATGCCGCCCGCCGGGACGTTCACGACGTTGCCGTTACCGTCAGTGATAGCGGTGACCAGCGTGCCGGAAGGGGCGTTATCTTGACCGTTAGTTGGATCGGTATCGGTGATGATGTTACCGGATTCTGTGGTCCCCCCAGTGATGGTTCCGCCGTTGGTTTTCACCACGGCAACGTCCAGGCTGGTGTATGCGCCAGTCGCCAGCAGGTTAGTGTTGAAGCTGACCACGCGATAATCCCCGCCTGTCAGCCCATCATAATTGAGCGTCACTCCAGAGGCTCCGATGGTCAGCAAACTGGCAAAATTGGGTTTTGAGGTATCGACCACGGTTATCCAGGTGTTGAGCAAGGAGTCATAGCGCTGGATAACAATCTCCATTGAGCTTAATAGTGACAGCACAATGCCGGTCGCCGCGGCGTTAATGGTGATGGAGCCACTACCGCCAGACTGGATGCTGAAATTAACACTTGCCGTGTCGTTACCCAGCACATTGGCGACATTACCCAGTGCGTTCACCAGCAGGAAACCGTAATCGCTTTGATGCTCAGTGCTGATTGTCACGTCAGTCTGTAGCGGCAAACGGGTGACATTATCTTCAGCCAGCAGGGGGAGTACCGGCGCGATGACGCTGGCAGGCGATGACGTGTTACCTGCCGCGTCGGTTGCCGTTGCAGATAACGACTGACCTTCAATCTGGCGTACAGGCAAGGTGGCACTGTAGACGCCACTGCTGTTGGCGACCGCTGTCACGCTGGTGCCGCCAGGCAGGGATATCGTCACCGTACTGCCGGCTTCGGCAATGCCGCTCACTGTTCCGCCATCGGCGCTGATCAAAATCGTAGGAGGTGGCGGTGGCGTGGTATCCACAATGACGCTGAACGAGCCAGACAAAACGCTCGAGCCGTTGGCATTTGTGGCGTTGGCAGTAAACGCGTGGTTGCCTTCGCTGAGCGCACCGGATGGGGTAAAGCTCCAGATCCCATTCCCGTCTGCGGTTGTGCTCCCCATCAACGTGCCGTTGTTATACAGGTTGATAACGGCGTTTGCCTGCGCAGTTCCGCTCAGTGTTGGGCGGGTATCATTCGTGGTTTTCCCGGCGGTGACCAGGCCCGTGATAGTGCCGACATCATCGAATACGCTGGAGATCACTGGCGCAGGCGGTACGCCGGTAAACGGGGCCAGCACGTTACCCGCCGTACCGATGTTGCCTGCGGCGTCCTGTGCGCTAACCAGCAGCGTTTGTCCACTAATTTGCGGTGGATTCAGGGTAAAGGTGAAGTTACCGGAAGCATTCGCTGTCGTGGTGCCGAGTACCGTTCCGCTACCAGAGGTGATAATGACCGTACTGTTCGCTTCGGCCACGCCGGTTAACGCCGTACCATTGGCGTTGACCGCCAGCCCGGTTGGAACACCGGGTGCGATGGTATCGACCACAATGGCTGCCGCAGACGATAATCCACTGGTATTCCCCGCCGCATCTGTCGCCGTGATGGTAAAAGAATGAGCCCCTTGAGCCAGAGCAGTGGACGGCGTGTAACTCCAGTTGCCGGTGCTGTCAGCCGTTACGCTGATAACAAAACTGCCATTATCATAAATATCGACTCGCGCGTTGGCCTCTGTGGATCCGTTCAGGGTTGGGCGTGAGTCATTGGTGGGCTGGTTGCTGCCAATCGCACCGGTGTTGGGGCCAACATCATCAATAATGCTACTTATTGAAGGCTGTGCCGGGGCTGTGGTGTCCACCACCACGGTAAAACCTGCTGTTGCGCCGCTGGTATTACCTGCCGCATCGGTAGCGGTCACAGTGAAGGTATGGGACCCGGTCGCGAGCGGCGTGGTCGGAGTAAATGTCCAGCTATTATTGCTTTGCACCAGCGCAGTACCAAGCAGAGTGTTCCCGTCATAGATGCTGACAGTGCTACCGGCTTCGGCGGTACCGTTGAGCGTTGGGCGGGCATCGTTGGTTAGCTGCCCATTGTTCAGCGCTGTATTGAAAACTCCCCCTGCGATGTCATCTATGACCGAGATCAGTTGTGGGATTGGCGGTGGGGTCGTATCGATATTAATAATAAATCCGCTTGAGGTGGCACCGATATTGCCTGCGGCGTCGGTGGCGATAGCAGTGAATGTATGTTGGCCGTTGCTCAGTGTGGATGGCAGATATTCCCACGTCCCATCTATTGTGGCTGTTACCGTCCCCAGCAGCGTGCCGTTATCGTAAATCGCGACCCGGGCATTCGCTTCCGTTGAGCCACTGAGCAGCGGACGGGTGTCATTGGTCCAGGCTCCACTGGACAGAGTCCCGGTGCCGGGCTGTACATCATCGACGGCCTGGATAATGGTGGGGGCAAGCGGGGCAACGGTATCCACAATGATGTTAAATGCGGCGGATGACTGACTGACGTTTCCGGCTGCATCCGTGGCGGTCACCGTGAGCGCATGGTTACCATTTCCAAGTCCGGCTGTTGGCGTGAAGTTCCAGGCTCCATTGGCGTCTACCGGAGCGGTACCGAGATAGGTGCCATTGTCATAAATTTTGATCGTGGAATTGGCTTCTGCCGTACCACTGAGCGTGGGTTGCGCATCATTTGTGGCCTGGCCGTTGTTCAGATTGCCCGTCAGCGGGCCGACATCATCTGCGACCTGAGAAATGACGGGTATACCCGGCGATATGGTATCGACGATGAGCCCAAAGCCGTTCGACGCAAGGCTGGTGTTACCTGCACTGTCGGTCGCGGTGACGGTCAATGTATGTGGTCCGTTGCTCAGAGCATCCGTTGGGGTAAAGTTCCAGATACCTCCCGCACCCACGGTGGTAGTGCCAATGGGTTGACCATCGCTCAGAACGGTAATGGTCGCTCCCACTTCGCCCGTGCCACTCAGTGCCGGACGTGTTTCGTTTGTCGTCTGCCCATTGGTTATCGCGCCTGTTGTGGGCGCCGTATTGTCCAGCACCGTGCTAATGATGGGGGGCTGTGGGGCGATAGAATCCAGTTCGAGGGTAAAGGACGAAGATACCCCACCCATATTGCCCGCCTGGTCGGTGGCAACGGCGGTAAAGATGTGTTGCCCCTGAGTCAGTGGGGCATCCGGCGTGAAGCTCCAGTTGCCGGATTCATCAACCTGGGTTGTACCAATATCAACGCCTTTATCGCGGATGGTGATAGATGCGCCGATCTCTCCTTTGCCGTTCAGCGTGGGTTGTGCATCGTTAGTCAATTGTCCGTTAGTCAGCGATGTGTTGCCGGGTTGATCGTCAATCACCGAGGTAATGTTCGGCGCCGCGGGCGGCAGCGTATCAACTACCAGAACGAAAGGTGGGCTTGCCGGACTGATATTGCCAGCGCCATCCGTGACGGTTGCGGTTAACGAATGATTGCCTTCACTAAGTGCTGGAGCCGGTGTAAAGCTCCAGTTGCCGTTTTCATCGCTGGTGGTTGTGCCAATTACCGCGCCATTATCGCGAATGGTAACCACTGAATCGGCCTCGGTGACGCCAGCAAGCGTTGGGGTGTTGTCGTTGGTTAGCTGTCCGGATGTAAGGGATTGCGGGGTACCGACGTCGTCCGTTACCGTCACAATAGAGGGCGCGCTTGGGATTAACGTATCGACAATAATTCGGAAGCTGTTGGAGGGATCGCCCTGGTTGCCTGCCGCATCCGTTGCGCGTGCGGTAAAGATATGCTCGCCTTCTCCCAACCCATTTGTCGGAGTATAGCTCCAGTATCCGCTGCCACTCACGGTGGTTGTGCCAATCGCGATACCTTTATCGTAAAGGGTGATAGTCGCACCCGCTTCGCCGGTTCCATTGAAGGTCGGGCGTGCATCGTTGGTAATTTGTCCGGTATCTAACGATCCTGTACCTGGTAACACGTCGTCAATCACACTGGTGATCGCGGGTGCTTGTGGGGCGGCAGTATCGATAGTGATGGCGTAATTGGGCGACAACCCACTGGGTTCTGAGTTTACAGTTTGCGATACGGTGAAATTGTAGGTCGTGCCGTTTGTCAGTGGAGTGGATAATGGATAGCGCCATGCGCCGGAAACGGCATCGGCGGTGACCGTAGCGATTACATTCCCATCCTGATAAATTGTAACCGTTGCTCCTGCCGTGGCGGTTCCTTGTAACAGCGGTGAGGTGTCATTGGTGGATTTACCGTTGCCAATCACTCCTGTAACGGGAGAGACATCATCAATGATTTCGAGAGTTGGCGGATGCGGAATACTGGAAGTGGCCGCGTTAAACGGCGTAGGGTCGCTGCTATTGCCCGCCTGATCCTGGGCGATTGCATTCAGATTCTGCCCTGTAGTTTGTGCGGGTGATATCGTGACGGTGTAGACACCTGTAACGCTGTTCGCAATGCCCTGGCCCAGTACCGTGGTACCATTTCTGATGATGACGGTACTGCCCGGCTCGGCTGTCCCGCTCACCAGCGTGCCGTTCGGGTCAACATAGGTGACGATTGGCTCGGCAGGAGGCTGCGTATCGAGTATCAACATCACAGGGTTTCCTGCCGCCAGGGAATTACCCGCGGGATCCCTGGCGCCGAACGTCAGCGTGTGCGGGCCATCGCCCGTCAGCGTAATCTCAATACTCCAGCTACCATTCGCCGCAACGAGGGTTTCGGCAATGGGATTGCCGCCATCGAAAATGACTACCGTACTGCCCGGCGCACCGGTCCCGCTGATTGTTGGGGTGGTATCATCCGTGACGCTACCGTTGGTCAATGAACCGATAATGACGCCAGCGTCATCTTCAATATCTGTAACCTGCGGTAGGGTCAGCACGGTGCTGCTAACCGTAAACGCTACGCTGTTTGATGGGGTACTGGCGTTCCCCGCCGCATCGGTTGCAATGGCCGTTAGCGTATAACTTCCGTTTGCCAGTGCCGTCCCAGGAGTAATACTCCAGGTGGTGCCAACCACCGTTGTGGTACCGATAATCGTACTGCCGTTGTACAGCGTGATCGTGTCGCCGTCAGTGCCGGTTCCGCGAATAGTTGGCGTCGTATCATCTGTTATTGCGCCAGGTGCAAGATCGCCCTGGAAACCACCGACATTATCATTGACGGCAAGAATAACAGGGGAGGCAGAGGGCGTTGTATCGATTTCCAGGAGGATGGCATCTGATGGCGGGCTGACGTTGCCAGCAGGATCGGTCGCCGTAATGGTCACCTGATAAACATCCTGGGGAAGTGGCACTGATGGTGTAAAGCTCCAGCTACCGTCTGCCCCAACCGTTGCGGTACCCTGCGACGAAGAGTTGCCATTAAGATAGAGGGTAATGAGATCGCCGACACTCCCCGTGCCGCTGAACGTTGGCGTGGTGTCGTTAGTCATGCCGTTTGTCACGACCCCGGTTATCGGATTGACGTCGTCCGTAATGGTGGGCGGGAGCGGTTGCGTTGGCGGCAGATTATCCACCGTCAGCGTAAAGCCCGCCGATGGGATCCCTGTGTTGCCCGCCGCGTCGGTCGCCGTGGCGGTGAATTTATGCGGCCCATCGGCAAGTGAGGTCGGGGTAAATGTCCAGGTGCCGTCTGGCTGTACGGTAGTGATGCCGGCGAGACCGCCATTCTCATAAATCGTAATTGTCGCACCCGGCTCACCTGTTCCGGACAGTTTAGGGTTGTCGCTTTTCGTGCTGCCGCCATTACTCAGTGCTTTAGTTTCAATGCCAATAAGCCCTTCCGCTGAGGTGATGATCGGGGCCGCGGGTGGTGTTGTATCGACAGTCAGCATGAAACTTCCGGCGGTACTGGCGTTACCCGCCGCATCTGTCGCGATAGCTGACAACGTGTGCGAGCCTTCACTAAGTGGCTGGGTGACCGGGAAACTCCAGCTTCCTCCGGCCACAACGGTGGTCGTTCCAATCGGTGTGGCACCATCGTAGATAGTGATGGTGGAGCCAACTTCTCCGGTCCCCTTCAGTGACGGCAGGTTATCGTTTGAACGGCTACCAGAAGGCAAGTCAACGGGTGCATTGCCGATGTCATCTGTGGCGGCTGAAATAACCGGAGCCCCAGGAGGCTGGGTGTCAACGGTAATGGTGACAGTGACGGGGGAGGTGACGACGTTACCGGCGGCATCTGTTGCGGATACTGTAAAATGATGGTCGCGATCGGCAAGCTGCTTGTTGTCCGGGACGGTATAGCTCCAGGCACCTGACTTGTCGATGAGCATCACCGTCATCAGCAAACCATTATCATACAGGTTCACCAGCGAGCCTGGCTCGCCGGTCCCGGAGAGGGTCGGCGTGTTGTCGTTGGTTACCCCGTTGTTATTCGCGATGTTACCGGTGATGGTTCCGACGTCATCGCTAATCAGAGTAATAACCGGGACGGTCGGCGCGACGCTATCGACAATGATTTTCCAGCTGGCGGCGCTACTGGTGTTGTTGGCGGCATCAGTTGCCGTAACCGTAAACACGTGTGCGCCCTGGCTCAGCGCGGTGGTCGGCGTGTAGTCCCAGTTACCATTGATATCGGCGGTAACGGTGGCTAGCAGGGTGCCATTATCATAAATTTTTACCTGCGAGCCCGCTTCGGCGGTGCCCTTAATTTCCGGTTTATCGTCGTTTGTCAGCGTGTTGTTATCAATTTTTCCGATGACGTCGGGAACATCATCTAAGACGGCAATAATAATCGGTTGGTCTGGCGCGGTAATATCCGGAGCCAGCGCGGAAGCGGGCAGACTTTCGTTGCCTGCGCTGTCCGTTGCGGTCACTTTTACCGTTTCACCATTGTTTTGTGACGGGGTGATCGACACGGCAAAGTGACCGCCGCTGTCTGCCTGACCCACGCCAATCGTATTCCCGTTGCTGTCTTTTACGGTGATAGTGCTGCCGATTTCAGCATGTCCACTGACTGAACCACCATCCCCGGCGACAATTACCCCTGTCGGTGCGTCAGGGGCGGTGCTGTCTGGCGCGGTGACTGCTGTGTTATCACTGGTATTACCTGCTGCATCCGTTGCATTGGCGACAAGATGTTCGCCGTTCGTTTGTGGCGGAACCAGTGTGGCGGTGAAATCTCCGTCAGCATCAGCGGTGGTCGTGCCAATGATAGTGCCACCAGGATTGAGAATATGTACGGTACTGTTGGGCTCTGCCGTGCCGGAAACCTCATCGCCCGCGTTATTGATTGTCAGGTTTGCGGGCGGTAGCGGGGCGGTGATATCGGGAGCGAGTGCTGTTTCTGGCAAACTCGGGTTTCCTGCTGGATCGGTAGCGATAGCGGCTATGGTTTCGCCATTGGTTTGTGGTGGGTTTATGGTGATAGTAAACGAGCCATCTGGCCCGGTAACGCCACTGCCGATTAAATGATTATTATTGTCGGTTATAGTCACGGTACTGCCGGGTTCAGCCGTACCAGTGACGACAGCACCATCGGCAGATACGTTCAGATTGTCTGGTGATAACGGCGGCTGAGTATCGATATTGATATTGAATGCCGTCGATATTCCCCCCGTACCCAGGTGGTTGGTTGCCGTAGCGGTGAAGGCGTATGAGCCGTCCCGCAAGTTTGTGCTGGAGGTCCAGTCCCAACTACCGTTGCTGTCGGCGACGACGCTGTCGATATATGCCCCGTTATTGTAAATTTTAACCGTACTGTTGGCGTCAGCTGTCCCGGAAAGCGTTGGGGTCGCATCATTAGTGGACTGATTGTTGGTCAATGACCCAACGGAGGGCGCGACATCATCCATAACGCTGACAATCACGGGGACGCCTGGATAACCGGAATTTGAGGCACTGAATGAGGTATCTGGCCCTATATTGCCTGCTTCATCCTGAGTCTTTGCTGTCAGCGTTTCACCATGTGTTTGCGAGGGTGATATGCCAATAGTGAAGGTGCCGCCTGAACCGACGATTGCTGAACCCAGAACCTGGTTGTTACTGCCAATGATGGTGACAGTGCTTCCGGGCTCTGCACTACCCGTCACCATGGTGCCTTCCAGGTTCACTGAAGAAATTACTGCGGCGGCAGGTGGGGTGGTATCGACGGTAATGACCCAACTGTCTGAGATTGCGCTGCTGCCCGCATTGTTTGATGCGCTGACCGTAAACTGGTGAGCGCCTTCCGCGAGCGGGGAAGATGGAGTAAACGTCCAGTTGCCGTTGGCATCGATAGTGACCTGTCCTATTTCGACACCGTTATCAAAAATATGTAAGGTGGCATTTGCGGGGCCAGTGCCCTGAAGAGTAGGCGTATTATCGTTGGTGGATTCCTGCTGATTGACAGGGCCTGTAATCAGCTCCTGATTATCGATCACGCTGGTAATAACGGGCACGTCTGGCATGTTAGGGGTTGTTGTCGGCGGATCGCCACCATCGCCGTTGCTGTTGCCGTTGCCGTTGCCATTGCCGTTGCCATTGCCATTGCCATTGCCATTGCTATTGCCGTTCCCACCATTATCGTTTCCGGCGTTGTTATCGCTCCCCCCACCGCCACCGCCGCCACCTGCAGCGAGGCCAACTCCGCCAGCGACCGCGATCCCGCCAAGAACCCAGGGCCAAACTGCGCCTCCTTCATGACTGCCTTCGCTCGCCATCAATGGGGTGAGATCGTCCAGATGCTGATAGTGGAATGCGCCATCCGTATCCTGAACCCACCATAGTGCGCCGTTGCTATCTTCAAGTACGAGCTGGCTTTGTTCATCACCTTTGCCAACGTAAAAGTTTTTAATTGTGATAGTTTCACCAGAGCGGAGTGTGACAATCAGATCCTGATTTACGCGGGTAAGCTGACTGATTTCTTCACGAGAAACAGACAGCTTCACGATGGAAGGTGAATTGAGCGTGACTTCTGAAGCTTCAATATTTGTGGAAACACCAGTCAATTTTGATACAACGGCGAGTAGACGCATATATTCACTCCTGATGGCAGGCCGAGAGTATTAATCCACAATAGCGTGTTGGGAGAATGAGCTGACAGGTGCCCGTTCATCGTATAGATGAGTTTGCACATGTGGTTTCATTGATTAGGTCACGCAGGTATCAGTTTGTTTTTCGAATACGTCAGGGCCTCTGAGTCTGAATAGTTCTTTCGTATTAGATGATATAGTCAGAAAGGATGTATTACGCAAATTATCTATATTAAAAATACATTGAGGTAATTGAAAAGGATACTTTCCAGTACGTGTTTTGGTTGTTGTTGAAATCTAACTCACTGTATATAATGTTGTTTTTCTTCTTTGTGGTTTTTTATAAATCTAATAAACACCAGTAATAATAGTGTTATTGGTGAGGCGTAAAATATAAACAATACGCTCTTGAAGTTTTATTTTATTAAGCTATGGACCCGATAAAATAATGAAAAGACTATTTTAGGTTTGAACGATTCAGCGGTGTAAAAACTATAATTTTGGTGAATATAATGGGTGGGTTTCAATAACTAAACAATAAGGGCCAGCCTCATGATGAGAGACTGGCCGCTGAGAGGGGATTTATCGACCTGCATTTTTCATAATACGAGCTTTGTCCAACTGCCACTCACGTTCTTTTACATCGGAACGCTTGTCGTGCTGTTTCTTCCCTTTTGCGACGCCAATTTTGACTTTGCACCAGGCATTCTTCCAGTACAGCGAAAGTGCCACGACGGTGTAACCGTCACGATTCATGCGTCCATATAAGGAGTCAAGTTCGCGTTGGTTTAACAGAAGCTTACGGGTGCGAGTAGGGTCACACACGACGTGCGTTGAGGCAACGGCCATCGGCGTGAAGTTGGCGCCAAACAGGAACGCTTCGCCGTCTTTGAGAATGACATAGCTATCGCCAATATTGGCCTTTCCTGCGCGCAGGGATTTGACTTCCCAGCCTTGCAGTGCGAGTCCAGCTTCGAACTCTTCTTCAATAAAATATTCGTGTCGTGCGCGCTTGTTGAGCGCGATTGTGGCTGAGCCAGGTTTGTGTGCTTTTTTCTTCGTCATAATGCCGCTCAGTATAGGTAATCTGGAATTGAAAAACACCCCATTTCATCCAGCGGGGCGCAAGGCGCTATCTTAGCACGAGTTGGGCTATAGCGTTTTTTTTAGCGGATGATAAATGGTATTATTTGCACGATTGATATTGATGGAAATTGTTATGCCTCAGATTAGCCGGACCGCTTTAGTACCTTACAGTGCGGAACAGATGTATCAGTTAGTGAATGATGTTAAATCCTATCCTCAGTTTTTACCGGGTTGCACCGGAAGCCGCGTCCTGGAGTCGACTCCGGGGCAAATGACGGCCGCTGTGGATGTCTCGAAAGCAGGGATCAGCAAAACGTTCACCACGCGTAATCAACTGACCAGTAACCAGAGCATCCTGATGCATCTGGTCGATGGACCGTTCAAGAAACTGATTGGCGGCTGGAAGTTTACGCCACTAAGTCATGAAGCGTGTCGTATTGAGTTTCATCTCGATTTTGAGTTCACCAATAAGTTAATCGAACTGGCGTTTGGCCGCATCTTTAAAGAGCTGGCTTCTAATATGGTGCAGGCCTTCACGGTTCGCGCGAAAGAGGTTTACAGTGTCAGCGTCGGCTAAAATTGTCGTTGAAGTAGCGTACGCGCTGCCCGAGAAACAGTATCTGCAGCGCGTGACGTTGCAGCAGGGCGCAACCGTCGAAGAGGCGATTCGCGCTTCGGGATTGCTGGAGCTACGTACTGATATCGATCTCAGCAAAAATAAGGTGGGCATCTACAGCCGTCCGGTTAAGCTTGCTGATGTTTTGCATGGCGGCGATCGGGTGGAAATTTATCGGCCATTGATTGCTGATCCGAAAGAACTGCGCAGGCAGCGAGCAGAGAAATCCGCTAAAAAATAACAGACAATAAAAAAGGTGCTCATTGAGCACCTTTTTTTGATCTATCAAACCTACTTGTTGTCGGTCAGAGCAGGTTTGTTATCAATGTTGGTTAATACGCCGCTGCTGTTAAAGGTCAGCGTCAGCGTTTGCTGAGTAACGCCTTCATGCCCTGGCTGCTGACGGAACACATAAAACCAGGTGTTAGTACCAAAAGGATCGGACATCATTGGTGTACCCAGTGCATAAGCAACTTGTTGCTGCGTCATACCTGTACGCACTTTGGCGACATCGGTAGGTGTCAGATAATTTCCCTGGTTGATGTCAGGGCGGTAAACCACTCGCTCCAGAGTGGAACAGCCTGCAGTCAACATCAGTAGTACTGCTGCAGCAGCAGTCAGCGTTTTACAGCGCATAGTGATTTGATTCCTTTTCGGGCCCGAGCAGTACGCGGCTCATATGTAATATGCCGATGATAATAGACCTTTCACCACTTTAAAACCTTTTGCTGTCGGGTCGGTCGGCGATTTTATGTTGAACTCAGACCGTCACAAGGTAAAAAAGTTTATGCCGCCAGCAGTTCTTTTGCATTTGCGAGGGTATTACGTGTCACTTCGCTACCGCCAAGCAGGCGAGCTAATTCCTGCAGGCGAGCGCGTTTATCCAGCGGCTGCATGTGTGTTTCGGTCATTGCGCCGTCAGTTTCTTTGCTGACATAGAAATGTTGATGACCGCAGCCAGCAACCTGCGGCAGGTGAGTCACACACATCACCTGGGTTGATTCACCCAATTGACGCAGTAGCTTACCCACAACCGCTGCCGTCGGACCACTGATACCAACGTCGACTTCATCGAAAATCAGCGCAGGAGTTTCCATTTTACGCGCGGTAATCACCTGAATAGCCAGCGCAATGCGCGACAACTCACCACCGGAAGCGACTTTCGCAATCGGCTGTAACGGCTGACCCGGGTTAGTGGTAACTTTGAATTCCACACGATCGGCACCGTCTGCGCTCAGATGGTGTTCCTCAAATTTCACATCAATGCAAAAGACACCGTGCGGCATCGAGAGAGCATGCATGCTTTCTGTGATGAGTTTCCCCAATTCCTGAGCATAATGCTGGCGCTGTTGGTGCAGCATTTTTGCCGTTTCCAGCGCCTGCTGGTGGTGCGTGTTTACCGCCAGGGTTAAGGTTTCGAGCGAGTCAGCCTGATCGTCAAGCTGCTGTTGTTCATCAAGCAGGGACTGGTAAAACTGTGGCAGTGCTTCAGGGGCGACGTGATGCTTACGCGCCAGAGAGATTTGCTTAGAAATTCGCTGTTCAAGCTCGAACAAACGGTTAGGGTCTAAATCCAGACGATCGCAATAGTGGCGCAGCTCATCGCTGGCTTCGCTGAGCTGGATTGTCGCCTCTTCCAGCATGTCCAGAATACCGGAGAGCTTACCGTCCATTCCCGCCAGTTCGCTGACCAGCTGTTTTGCCGTGTACAGCTGGCTTTGCAGGTTAATGTCTTCGCCGTCTGCCATGATAGCCAGCGCTTGCTGGCTGGTGGTGAGCAACTGCCCGCTGTTAGCCAGACGCTTGTACTCTTCATCAATTTGCTCAAACTCGCCTGCCTGGGGGTTGAATTCGTTCAGCTCTTTTAGCTGATATTGCAACAGTTCCGCCCGGGCAGCGCGCTCCTGGCTTTGTTGCTGATGATGCGCCAGGTCGCGGCAGCTTTGGTGCCAAAGCTGGTAGCGCGCGGACATTTCCTGAATCAGGGATGCTTCATTAGCGTAACCATCAAGCAGGGACTTTTGGTGTTCCGATTTTGCCAGGAGTTGATGTGCATGCTGGCCATGGATTTGAATAAGCAACTGGCCCAGTTCACGGAGCTGTGACAGGGGAACGGCAGTGCCATTGATAAATCCGCGGGAGCGTCCGTCGCTGCTGATTACGCGGCGTAACAAACACTCACGACCTTCTTCAAGCTGGTTCTCTTCCAGCCAGCGTAGCGCCGCAGGGGTATCTTTTAAAGAGAAGCGCGCGCACAGATCGGCGCGTGTGGCATCTGTACGCACCATGTCGGCCTCTGCCCGCCCGCCCAGACACAACCCGAGAGCATCAATGGCAATGGATTTACCCGCACCGGTCTCGCCGGTGATGACGGTCATTCCGCTTTGGAAATCGATCTCCAATTCACGAACGATAGCAAAATTGCTGATGGTCAGTTGTGCCAACATAGTTGTTTTCCTGTATGAAAAACCATAACTGTGATTACATACAGTATAAACTGGTTTTTTATACAGTAAAGAGGTTGACGTTAAATTAGAATAATTTTTTTGACCAGCCTAATTTAGTGCTTAATGTATTGAAATAACTGTAATCTTTTGGGTGTATCAGGTTCAGATGATAATCACAGCGGCGAATCAATACGTCTTCACCTTCCTGGATAGGCAGGGCGATCTGGCTGTCACAGCTGATCTCAAGATCGTTGCGGCGATGAGAAAAGCGCAGGCGAATGGTACTGCTACTGTTGATTACCAGCGGTCGCGCGGAAAGCGTATGCGGGAACATCGGCACCAGCGTAATAGCATCCAGGGAAGGGGTGAGGATGGGACCTCCGGCAGAGAGCGAATAGGCGGTAGAGCCGGTCGGGGTGGAGATAATTAGCCCGTCTGAACGCTGGGAGAAGGCAAAGATTTCATCGATATAGACTTCAAATTCAATCATGTGCGCCACTTTACCGGGGTGCAGCACAACTTCATTGATGGCAGTGCTAATGCGCTTCTGGCAATCCTGCTGGCACACCTGGGCTTCGAGTAAAAAGCGCTTTTCGCTGATGTAGTGGCCTTCCAGTACGTCAGCTAATTGCTGTTGGGCATTGTCCGGGTCAAGATCGGTCAGAAAACCGAGATTGCCGCGGTTAATCCCGATAACTTTGATGTCATAGCGTGCCAGGGTGCGTGCAGCCCCCAGCATATTGCCGTCGCCACCGACGACTACGGCGAGGTCTGCTTGCTGACCAATTTCTGCGAGCGTACCGGTTTTCACATTTTTCAACTGCAGCTCGTGGGCGATTTGTTGCTCAACGATAACCTCATAACCTTTGACGCACAGCCAGCGGTAGAGCATTTCATGTGTGGTCAGTGCAGTGGGGTGACGTGGATGCCCCACAATGCCAATACACTTGAAATGTTTGTTCATTTTCTCGAGGTCCTTGTAACGAAGATTAGTGACAATGTGAGTACTTCCCTTGAAACCCTGAATCTTATCCCCATAATAATCCAGGTTAGCGAGATGAATGCGAAAAAAACGCGGAGAAATTCATGAGTAGTAAAGAACAGAAAACGCCTGAGGGGCAAGCCCCGGAAGAAATTATCATGGATCAGCACGAAGAAGTTGAGGCGGTAGAATCAGACGCTTCTGCTGAGCAGGTGGATCCGCGCGATGAAAAGATTGCGAATCTGGAGGCTCAGCTTGCAGAAGCTGAAACGCGCGAGCGTGACAGCGTGTTGCGTATCAAAGCGGAAATGGAAAACCTGCGTCGTCGTACCGAACTGGACGTAGAAAAAGCGCATAAATTTGCGTTGGAAAAATTCGTCAACGAACTGCTGCCGGTGCTGGATAGCCTGGATCGCGCGCTGGAAGTGGCGAACAAAGATAATGACGCGATGGCGGCGATGGTTGAAGGTATTGAACTGACCCGCAAGTCGATGCTGGATGTTGTGGCGAAGTTTGGCGTGCAGGTGGTTGCGGATATCGATGTGCCGATGGACCCGAACGTACACCAGGCTATTGCAATGGTTGAGTCTGATGAAGTTGCTGCCGGTAACGTGCTGATGGTCATGCAGAAAGGCTATACCCTTAATGGACGTACCATTCGCGCGGCAATGGTGTCTGTGGCGAAAGCAAAAAGCTAATCAGCCTCAGACCGGGTAGTGCTGATGCGTTACCCGGTCTGGATTATCCTCACTGGTCAGATACGCTTTCTCGTAGCGGTTTGACCGGCAATACCTGCACCTGCTTAATCATATTGTCCTGCACGTCGAGAATATCGATATCGTACTGCCCAATACGCACTCGGGTGCCGGCAACGGGGATCTCTTCCAGTGCTTCAAGAATAATACCGTTTACCGTTCGCGCATCATCTTCCGGCAAATGCCAGTTAAATGCCTTATTGATTTCACGAACGTTGGCGCTGCCATCAATAATTACTGAACCGTCATTCTGCGGCGTGACTTCTTCGGCAAGCGTTGGTGACATTGACGTGGTGAAGTCACCGACAATCTCCTCCAGAATATCTTCAACGGTGACCAACCCCTGAATATCGCCATATTCGTTGACCACCAGGCCGACCTTCTTCTTATTACGCTGAAATTTGATCAACTGAGTGCTGAGCGGGGTGCCTTCCGGGACAAAGTAGATCTCGTCGGCGGCGCGTAGCATGGTCTCTTTGGTGAACTCCTTTTTCTCGGCCATGAGTCGCCACGCTTCACGCACGCGCAACATGCTAATGGCATCGTCCAGCGAGTCGCGGTACAGCACAATACGCCCGTGCGGGGAGTGAGAAAGTTGGCGGACGATAGACTTCCAGTCATCGTTAATATCGATACCGATGATTTCGTTACGCGGGATCATAATGTCATCGACGCTGACTTTTTCCAGGTCCAGCACGGACAGCAGCATATCCTGGTTACGACGAGAGATTTGCGAGCGCGATTCATTCACCAGCGTGCGTAGTTCATCTTTACTCAGCGAACCGCTCACCACGATATCCGTTTTGATGCCCATCATGCGCATCAGCAGCCGCGTGATGGTGTTGAGTAGCCATACCAACGGCATCATCAGAATCTGCAGGGGAGCCAGCAGGACACTGCTCGGATAGGCGACTTTTTCCGGATACAGCGCGGCAATGGTTTTGGGCAATACTTCAGCAAATACCAGTACCACAAAGGTCAGGACCCCGGTGGCGATTGCCACGCCCGCATCGCCATACAGACGCATACCGACAATGGTACCGAGTGCGGAGGCCAAAATATTCACCAGGTTGTTGCCAATGAGGACCAGGCTTATCAGACGGTCGGGCTTACGAAGTAATTTCTCAACGCGTTTTGCCTGACGATTTCCCTGTTTTGCCCGGTGTCGCAGACGGTAGCGGTTCAGGGTCATCATTCCGGTTTCGGAACCGGAAAAATAGGCGGAAATGACCACCATAATGAGAAGCGTGACAATAAGCGTGGTGGTGGAGATGTGTTCCACGTAGGGTTCCTTAAAGATTTAACTCACGAACTGCTGCAGGATGCGGCTGCCGAAATAGGCCAGCGTCAGAATACCTGCGCCTGCGACGTTAAACCAGACGACACGACGTCCGCGCCAGCCTTCATGGTAATGTCCCCACAGCAGAACGATATAGACAAACCATGCCACGATAGACAGAACGGCTTTATCAATATTTTCTGTGCTGAACAGGTTGTGCATATAAAACAGGCCAGTACACAGCGTCAGCGTCAGCAGAACCACGCCTATCTGGGTGATATGAAACATCTTCCGCTCAATGCTCATCAGCGGTGGCATTTCATTGCTGAAGGCCAGTTTTTTGTTTTTCAACTGGTAGTCAATCCATGCCAGTTGCAGCGCATAGAGCGCGGCGATAATCAGCGTGGCGTAAGCGAACAGCGATAACCCGATGTGAATCATCATGCCCGGAGTTGCTTCGAGATGGGTGATGTATTCGTTGGGCATAAACGTAGCGCATGCCAGATTGATTAATGCAAACGCATAGACGATCGGTAGCAATAGCCAGCCGCGGTTGCGCGAGGCCACAATGGTCATGACGGTACAGATCATCAGGCTCACCAGCGAGCCGACGTTCAGCAGGCTCAGGTTTTGTCCGCTTTCACCACCTGGCAGAATACGTGCTTCCAGGGCAAACGCGTGACAGACCAGCGCGATAACCGCAGAAAGAATAGCCATACGCCGCCAGCCGCTGTTTTTTTGCAGCAGGGCGGGAACGATCAGCGCAAGGCTGACGGAATAGGCGACAAGGGCTAACAGAGCAAAAACGGGCATATGGGTGTCGACAGTTGGCCAAGGATAAAGAAAAGCAGTATAGCGTTACGTGACCGCTGCTCCAACCGTTGCATAACAACAAAGGCGGCTTCATGTTATACTGCGACAAATTTCTGTTGATGTGTCGCTGTTGCGACCGACCGTTTCCACCTCAGGCGAGAGACAATGTTTGATAATTTAACCGATCGTTTGTCGCGCACGCTGCGCAATATCAGTGGCCGTGGACGCCTTACTGAAGACAACGTTAAAGAGACGCTGCGCGAAGTGCGCATGGCGCTACTGGAGGCTGACGTTGCGCTGCCGGTAGTGCGTGAGTTTATCAATCGCGTAAAAGAGAAAGCGGTTGGTCACGAAGTTAACAAGAGCCTGACCCCGGGTCAGGAGTTCGTTAAAATCGTTCGTAGCGAACTGGTTTCGGCGATGGGCGAAGAGAACCAGACGCTAAACCTGGCGGCACAGCCACCGGCCGTGGTGCTGATGGCGGGCCTGCAGGGTGCGGGTAAAACCACCAGCGTCGGTAAGCTGGGTAAATTCCTGCGCGAGAAGCACAAGAAGAAAGTGCTGGTGGTCTCTGCCGACGTCTATCGCCCGGCGGCGATCAAACAGTTGGAAACGTTGGCCGAACAGGTCGGCGTGGACTTCTTCCCGTCGGATGTCGGCCAGAAGCCGATTGATATTGTTAATGCCGCGCTGAAAGAAGCTAAGCTCAAATTCTACGACGTGCTACTGGTGGATACCGCCGGTCGTCTGCATGTTGATGAAGCGATGATGGACGAAATCAAACAGGTTCACGCTTCTATCAATCCAGTAGAAACGCTGTTTGTGGTCGATGCCATGACCGGTCAGGATGCTGCGAATACCGCGAAAGCGTTTAACGAAGCACTGCCGCTGACCGGTGTGGTACTGACTAAAGTCGATGGTGACGCCCGTGGCGGTGCGGCATTGTCTATTCGTCATATCACTGGTAAGCCGATTAAATTCCTCGGCGTTGGTGAGAAAACGGAAGCGCTGGAGCCGTTCCATCCGGACAGAATTGCCTCACGTATTCTCGGCATGGGCGACGTGCTGTCGCTGATCGAAGATATCGAAAGCAAAGTTGACCGTGCACAGGCAGAGAAATTAGCAAGCAAGCTGAAAAAAGGCGACGGCTTCGATCTGAACGATTTCCTTGAACAGCTTAAGCAGATGAAAAACATGGGCGGCATGGCAAGCCTGATGGGCAAGCTGCCGGGCATGGGTCAGATCCCTGACAATGTGAAATCGCAGATGGACGATAAAGTGCTGGTGCGTATGGAAGCCATCATCAACTCGATGACGATGAAAGAACGCGCTAAGCCGGAAATCATCAAAGGCTCCCGCAAACGCCGTATCGCACTGGGCTGCGGGATGCAGGTACAGGACGTTAACCGTCTTCTGAAACAGTTCGACGACATGCAGCGCATGATGAAGAAAATGAAGAAGGGCGGAATGGCGAAGATGATGCGGAATATGAAGGGGATGATGCCGCCCGGCTTCCCTGGTCGCTAATCGGCCTGGCTCGTTTGCCATTTCGGCACCGGGGTGTGCTCGCCATCCTCACGTACTGCGTGTACGCTCCGGTGGCTGCGCGCGCACCGGCACCGAACTGACGGCACCACCGACGGCCTTTTATAGCAGAGTTATCAACTGCTGATTGCATTTTCCCCAGAAATCAGTAAAATTTTCGGGCTTTTAATATGACACCCGGGCTCCGTTCCTCGATGGGGCCTGGGTGTTTTATTCACACAAGAGGATGTTATGGTTACTATTCGTTTAGCTCGTCACGGCGCTAAAAAGCGTCCGTTCTACCAGGTTGTTGTTACCGACAGCCGTAATGCACGCAACGGTCGCTTCATCGAGCGCGTTGGCTTCTTTAACCCGATCGCTAGCGAAAAAGAAGAAGGCACTCGCCTGGATCTGGATCGCATCGCTCACTGGGTTGGCCAGGGCGCGACTATTTCTGATCGCGTAGCTACGCTGATCAAAGCAGCAAACAAAGCAGCTTAATCTGTCACGGTGGTCATGATGAGCAAGCAACTCGCCGCACAGGCTCCTGTAGAACCCATCGTTTTGGGGAAAATGGGGTCTTCTTACGGTATCCGTGGTTGGCTCAGAGTGTTTTCTTCCACTGAAGACGCCGAAAGCATTTTTGACTATCAGCCCTGGTTTATCCAGAAGGCGGGTCAGTGGCAGCAAGTACAGCTGGAAAGCTGGAAGCACCACAATCAGGATCTGATCATCAAGCTGAAAGGCGTTGACGATCGTGATTCGGCGAATCTACTGACTAATTGCGAAATTGTCGTGGATTCCTCGCAGTTGCCAGCGCTGGAAGATGGTTCCTACTACTGGAAAGACCTTATGGGCTGCCAGGTAGTGACCACTGAAGGCTACGATCTCGGTAAAGTCGTCGATATGATGGAAACCGGTTCGAATGACGTCATCGTCATCAAGGCAAACCTGAAAGATGCGTTTGGTATCAAGGAACGTCTTGTGCCGTTCCTCGATGGGCAGGTTATCAAGAAAGTCGATCTCGCTACTCGTACTATCGAAGTAGATTGGGATCCTGGTTTTTAAACCACCGGATAAACGGTAAAAGTCGGCGTTATGGGGATTGGCTTGTGTTTATAGGTATCGTTAGCCTGTTTCCAGAAATGTTCCGCGCAATTACCGATTACGGGGTAACTGGCCGGGCAGTAAAAAATGGCCTGCTGAACATCCAGAGCTGGAGTCCTCGTGACTTTACTCATGACCGGCACCGTACCGTGGACGATCGTCCGTACGGCGGCGGACCGGGGATGTTAATGATGGTGCAACCTTTACGGGACGCCATTCATGCAGCAAAAGCTGCGGCTGGTGAAGGCGCAAAGGTGATTTATCTGTCACCTCAGGGACGCAAGCTTGATCAAGCGGGCGTTTGCGAACTGGCAACGAATCAAAAGTTGATTCTGGTGTGCGGTCGCTATGAAGGAATAGATGAGCGCGTGATTCAAACCGAAATTGACGAAGAATGGTCAATCGGCGATTACGTTCTCAGCGGTGGTGAGTTACCGGCAATGACGCTGATCGATTCCGTTTCCCGGTTTATTCCGGGGGTTCTGGGTCATGAGGCTTCGGCAATCGAAGATTCGTTTGCTGACGGGTTGCTGGACTGTCCACACTATACCCGACCTGAAGTGTTAGAGCAGATGGAAGTACCGGCGGTATTACTGTCGGGGAACCACGCTGAGATACGTCGCTGGCGTTTGAAGCAGTCGCTGGGCCGGACCTGGCTTAGAAGACCTGAACTTCTGGAAAACCTGGCTCTGACTGAAGAGCAAGCAAGGTTGCTGGCGGAGTTCAAAAAGGAACACGCACAACAGCAACATAAACATGATGGGCAGGCGTAAGCCCCCAATATCAGTTTACCCAGGATAAGAGATTAAATTATGAGCAACATTATTAAGCAACTTGAACAAGAACAGATGAAGCAGGACGTACCTTCCTTCCGTCCGGGTGATACCGTGGAAGTGAAAGTATGGGTTGTTGAAGGTTCCAAAAAACGTCTGCAGGCATTCGAGGGCGTGGTTATCGCTATTCGTAACCGCGGTCTGCACTCTGCATTCACTGTTCGTAAAATTTCCAACGGCGAAGGCGTTGAGCGTGTCTTCCAGACTCACTCTCCGGTAGTTGACAGCATTGCTGTTAAACGTCGTGGTGCTGTTCGTAAAGCTAAACTGTACTACCTGCGTGAGCGCACTGGTAAGTCTGCTCGTATCAAAGAGCGTCTTAACTAAGATTCGCGCAAGCGACATCCTGTTAGAAAAGGGCTGGCCGAAAGGCTGGCCCTTTTTTTATTCCGACCTTTATTTTTTGTTTTTTTATTAGATGACTGCGCGACGCGCAGCCAGTTGGATATTGATTACGGTGTCGAGATCACGACTGCAACGCGGCGGTTTTCGGCACGGCCTTTTGACGTCTGGTTGCTGGCAAGCGGGTATTTCTTCCCGAGCCCTTGGGTTGTCAGGTTAGTTCGTGGAATATTGGCACCCCGAGCCCAGGCGTCTGCAACCACATTGGCTCGTTTGAGCGACAGAGCTTCGTTGTAGCTGTCCTCGCCATAGTTATCGGTGTGACCATCCAGACGAGCATGGTTTAACCCGGTAGCAGCCAGTTTGGATGCCATTTCCTGGATTTGTTTTTCACTTTCAGGGCGGAGTTTATAGTCGTTTTTGTCAAACAGGATGGTGTCAGACAAACCCAGAGACCAGTCTCCTGAAGCTTCAGTAAATCCGTACGATTTCATAGCTGCAATTTGCTCTGGGGTAAATTTCCCCTGAGGTGCCTGACAGCCTGCCAGAATCAGCATGATGAGAATAAACGGGGATAATAAACGTCTTAGCATGTGTGTAATTCCTTATTTTTTAATAATGCGCTCAGCGCGCAAATTTTTAGCCTGATACATATTATGATCGGCAAGTTCTTGTAATTTCTCGGCAGAGGCATGTTCCCACGTCAGCGCAAAACCAATACTGAGTGTCATGCTTGCCAGATGACCGTTATGCAGGTCAAAAGGTCGATTAAACTCTTGCGACAACGCCGCGCAGATACGTTGAACTTCGTATTCAGAATGGACGCTGTAAAGCACCATGGCAAATTCATCGCCGCCAAGTCGGTATGGGTGATGCCGATTACCACCAAATTCGGCCAGCCTTTTTGCGACTTCAATCAGGACCCGATCGCCCGCAGCGTGTCCCCAGGTATCATTAATAAATTTAAAATTATCGCCATCAAGGAATAACAACGCAGAGCTGCTGTGGGCCGCGTCGTCGTTCATCAGTGCGTTAATACTGCTGCGAAATGCGGCACGGTTCGCAAGACCAGTCAAAGGGTCATGTAGCGCGGTACGCAACAGTTGGGCATTCTTTGCCTGGAGACGTAGTTGCCACTCTTCCATTTCATCCAGCAGGCTATTAAAGTCCTGCGCAAACAGATGAAATTCTTCAATCCGTTCTTCAGATACGCGCCGTGAGAAATTACGATTGGTACGAACATCATGTACCACCTCAGTAATATTTTGCAGGGCGTCCACGACACCATTATGTAAATAACGAGTAAGCATTAATGCAATACCCGATGCCAGTAAAATGCATCCGGTAAGAACCGCCAGCGACAAATAAATGAAATGACTAATAACGCTGTCGCGAGCAATCAGGCGCACCTCACCAATAACGTCGCCATTGTGCAAAATGGGTTGAGTTACTGGTTGCGGGAACAACCAGTGGCTGATGATACTGCTGATTTTGTCAGTAGTATCCTGCGCGTCATAGCGCCAGGTGGCGATCACTTTCTGCTTTTGATTGCGGACTTCTGCAACTGAAAATTGCCCTTGCTGTCCCAGTGCCGCCAGCGTTTCCGACGCTGCGACGCTATCCGAAAAGACTAATGCTGCTTCGAGCGTGCGGGTCATGGTTGCTGCCGTGAGATCCAGATTCTTTTGTGCGTATTGCTTCAGAGCCAGCACAGACGAAATGCTAAGCAGCAGCCAAATCAGCGTCATGGTTACCAGTACGCTGACGATGCTGATACGCCGCAGCGTCCGCTTAAACGTTGGGCGTTTTATGGGAGAAGGACCCTTATTCATGCTTTTTATTCCGCGCAAGCATCAATACGTCTGGACTTACCCTTACACCGCTGCGTGACAGGGAATCCATATTTACGGAAAATCTCACGTCTTCATCTTTAATTATGAGGCAAAAAGCGCTGCCAATAACGCATTCGGGATTCTGTTCGGCAATTAATAACAATGCTTTAGTAGGATATTTATTCTTTAGTTCCGCCTGATATGTAGGACTTTCTTTTCCAAAATAAAAACCATCACACTGCGCAACTAAGACTTCTTGTTCCGTATGAATGATGACAGGAAGATAGGGTAGTGCTCCTGCTCGGGTATCTTCCAGCACGCTGGAAAAGCGCGAAGAAGAGAATATACACAGTTTTGGTGGCCCTGAAAGTGCTGGCCAGCGTGTATAACTGACGATACCGGAAACCATAGAGCGCACAGATTTTGCCTCTTCCGTGACGCTGTGAGCGTACAGAGGTAATCCGGTCAGAAGCAGTGCCAGTAGAAGTATGAGTCGGTAAGAAAAGCTCATGAATAGGTACCTACCAGCGTTTGCCGTATTGCGTCGATATACATTCAAGATTGTTTGCAACAAAATAACATTATTTTCCCAGGGCGTCATTCTTCCTGGAATGAGTGCATTGAGTATTTAAGCTAAATCTCATTAATTTATAAAATTTAAGCTCTTGTTTAATTTAACCTTGTTGAGGCTGCTCCTTCGTTTGCTCCTTTTTGCCATGCTTCATGTAATCGGCTGACATTGTCTACCGTGTCGCAACTGGCGGGGAAGGTTTTGCCGGTCAATCCTCTCGCGTAAACAAAGTCCTGCTGACAGGTTTTCCTTTGTCCTTCGGCGTACCCCTTAAGATATTGGGCACGATCGACCTCCGGGTCATTGTAGTTGTCGGCAAGTGTCTCGTTATCTTTAACGACATGGCCTGAAATGGCATCCTGTATTCCGGCATCAAACCAGTCGGTACCTGTCCAGGTAGGGGAAAAAGTATAGGGATCTTTCTGACATCCGCTGAGAAATAATACAAATAAGGTACAGATGAGTTGCTTCATTGCCTGTTCTCCCCGTTTTTTAAAGCATAGCGGATTCATATATAGAAGGTTGTAAATTTAATTGTACGGAATTTTGCAGTGTTTTTGCTGTAAAAAGGTCTTCTGTAAATAAAAATTTACGGAATGTGGATTGAAATCTTTACCTGTTGTGTTATCGTGATTATCTCCTCGCTGAGGAAAACTATCGCAAACGAGCTAAACAGGATCACCATCATGCAAAAAGACGCGCTGAACAACGTACACATTACCGACGAACAGGTTCTGATGACCCCAGAGCAGCTTAAAGCGGAATTTCCGCTGAGCCTTGCACAGGAGGCGCAAATCGCTCAGTCGCGTAAAACCATTTCAGACATTATCTCTGGGCGCGACCCGCGACTGCTGGTGGTGTGTGGTCCATGCTCGATTCACGATCCTGAAGCGGCTATTGAGTACGCTCGTCGATTTAAAGCCCTTGCCGCAGAGGTCAGCGATAGCCTCTACCTGGTGATGCGCGTCTACTTTGAAAAGCCCCGTACCACCGTCGGTTGGAAAGGGTTAATTAATGATCCTCATATGGATGGCTCTTTTGATGTTGAAGCAGGCTTGAAAATTGCGCGTCAACTGCTGCTTGAACTGGTGAATATGGGGCTACCGCTGGCAACAGAAGCGTTAGATCCAAACAGCCCGCAATACCTGGGCGATCTGTTTAGCTGGTCTGCTATCGGTGCGCGTACCACTGAATCACAGACGCATCGTGAAATGGCTTCTGGTCTTTCCATGCCGGTTGGTTTTAAGAATGGTACAGATGGGAGCCTGGCGACGGCAATTAACGCCATGCGCGCCGCAGCACAATCACACCGCTTTGTTGGTATTAACCAGGCGGGGCAGGTTGCACTACTGCAAACTCAGGGTAATCCAGATGGTCACGTGATCCTGCGTGGCGGTAAAGCGCCGAACTACAGCCCAGCGGATGTCGCCCAGTGTGAAAAAGAGATGGAGCAGGCAGGACTACGACCTTCTCTGATGGTAGATTGCAGTCATGGTAATTCAAATAAAGATTACCGTCGCCAGCCAGCCGTGGCTGAATCTGTGATCGCCCAAATCAAAGATGGCAATCGCTCAATCATCGGCTTGATGATTGAAAGTAATATTCACGAAGGCAACCAGTCCTCCGAACAGCCGCGTAGCGAAATGAAATACGGCGTCTCCGTAACTGATGCCTGCATTAGCTGGGAAATGACGGATGCGCTACTGCGTGAAATTAGCCAGGATTTAAACGGCCAACTGACGGCGCGTGTAGCATAAGAGGTTGGTATGGTTGCTGAATTGACCGCACTACGCGATCAAATTGATGAAGTTGATAAGGCGTTGCTGGATTTACTGGCACGGCGTCTGGAGCTGGTTGCCGAAGTCGGTGAAGTCAAAAGCCGCTTTGGGCTGCCGATCTACGTACCCGAGCGGGAAGCCTCGATGTTGGCTTCCCGCCGTGCAGAAGCTGAAGCGCTGGGGGTGCCGCCAGATCTGATCGAAGATGTATTGCGTCGGGTTATGCGCGAGTCTTATTCCAGTGAGAATGACAAAGGCTTTAAGACGCTTTGTCCTTCTTTGCGTCCGGTGGTGATCGTCGGTGGTGGCGGACAGATGGGGCGGCTGTTCGAGAAGATGCTGACGCTGTCTGGTTATCAGGTGCGGATCCTGGAACAGCAGGACTGGGATCGCGCCACGGAGATCGTCGCCGATGCAGGCATGGTGATCGTCAGTGTGCCGATCCACGTCACCGAACTGGTAATCGCCAAATTACCGCGCCTGCCGTCTGACTGTATTCTGGTGGATCTGGCCTCAGTGAAAAATGGTCCTCTGCAGGCGATGCTGGCGGCGCACGATGGCCCGGTGGTGGGATTGCATCCGATGTTTGGCCCGGACAGCGGCAGTCTGGCCAAGCAGGTCGTGGTTTGGTGTGATGGGCGACAGCCAGAATCCTATCAGTGGTTCCTTGAGCAGATTCAGGTTTGGGGCGCGAGATTGCATCGGATTAGCGCCGTTGAGCACGACCAGAATATGGCGTTCATTCAGGCGTTACGCCACTTTGCGACATTTGCGTATGGGCTGCATTTAGCGGAGGAGAATGTGCAACTGGAGCAGTTACTGGCTCTTTCTTCACCTATTTACCGTCTTGAACTGGCAATGGTTGGCCGTCTGTTTGCCCAGGATCCGCAGCTCTATGCCGATATTATTATGTCGTCGGAGAGCAACCTTGCGCTGATCAAGCGCTACTACCAACGTTTTGGTGAGGCGATCGGTTTACTGGAGCAGGGCGATAAGCAGGCTTTTATCGACAGTTTCCGTAAGGTGGAACACTGGTTTGGCGACTATGCGCAGCGCTTCCAGAGTGAAAGCCGTACTTTGTTACGCCAGGCGAATGACAGCCGTCCTTAATTAAGATGCCGGATAAGCGTAGTGCCATCCGGCATTGTCATGTTAGCTCGGGTCGACCGGCACCACGTTTTCACTCGGATAACATCCCAATACTTTCATCGAACGCGTAATCTCACCCAACTCCTTCAATGCTTTTTGCATCTGGGGTGATTCCAGGTTGGCCTGAATATCGAGATAAAACATCTCTTCCCACGGATTGCCGTGAATCGGGCGTGATTCCAGCTTGGTCATAATCAGATTATGGTTACGCAGCACCAGCAATGCTTCTACCAGCGCACCTGCCTGTTGTCCTGTCGCCATCAGCAACGTTGTTTTCGCTGGAACCTGGTCAGAAACATTGATTGCTTTACGTGCCAGTACCACGAAGCGGGTAATGTTTTGTGTCTGATTAGCTTCAATATGCTCAAGTACCTGCAGACCATGCAGTACACCACCGGCTTCGCTTCCCAGGGCTGCCACGCGTGGCGAATTAGCCTGGGCGACCTTTTCCATCGCAGCTGAAGTGCTTTCAGTGTATTCAATCTTCCAGTGCGGGTAGCGGTTCAGGAACTTGCTGCACTGCTGGAACGGTTGTGGGTGGCTGTATACCGTGTCGATGCTCTCCAGATCGGTTGTTCCCGACACCAGTACGCAATGATCGATAGTAATCGTCATCTCGCCAACGATAGACAGGCTGGTGTGCTGCAGCAGATCGTAAACGTCATTAATCGCACCGGAACTGGTGTTTTCAATAGGCACTACCGCGTAGTCTGCCTGTCCGGTCTCAACCTGATTAAAGATATCGGCAAATTTCGCGCAGCCGCTTTCAATAAACTGCTCAAAATGACGTGCGGCATACTGACGGGCGGCGAGGTGTGAGTAAGACCCTTTTGGTCCCAGGAAGGCAACACGAGCGGAATGCGGGTTGCTCTTATTCAGATGCTGCTGAAGGAGCGCCTGCTGGGTCAGGACGGAGTCTTCGATAATCAGCTGGAACAGGCGAGTAATGTAATGAGCATCAAGATGATGTGCTTTGCCAAGCTGAATCAGGCGGTCTAACAGGTCGCGCTCACGGTCGATATCACGAACCGGACGATGTGAAAGCAGTTTAGCTTTGCCAACTTCTACGGCCAGTCCACGTCGCTCAGCCAGCAGGGCCAGTAATTTTTCATCCAGCGTGCTGATCTTATCGCGCAGCGCCAGCAATGGGTTTTCCGATGTCATAGTGTTGCCTTTCTTGTTATCAAAAAAAAGGCCTCCCGTTGTGGGAGGCCTTATTGTTCGTCTTCGCATTCTTTATCACACGACGAAACGCCTCCCATTCAGGGGAAGGTAAAAAAGAATGCGAAGAAGAACGGGACAAGTTTCATGTAATTTTCCTTTGGCTACATCAGTAAAGTACCCGTACTGTTTTCACCATGTCAACAAAAAACGCGCCCGAAGGCGCGTTGGCGATACACTCAATGTAAGGGACTACTCTTCTTCTGCTTCGACGAAGTTGGCGTCTTTTACTGAAGTTGTTGCACGACGGGCTTCGCCTTTGTGCTGCACTTTATTGAGCTGCCGTTCCAGCTTGTTGATCAAATCGTTAATGGCGGTGTACATATCCTCGTGTTTTGCGCTGGCGACCAGATGTCCGTTCGGTGTATTGATGGTGGCATCAGCAATGAAACCCTGTGGCTCCTTAGACAGAATGATATGTGGATTAATCAGATGAGTTTGCCATTTTTCAAGTTTGGCGAGACGGTCTGCGACATGCTGGCGAATTGCCGGAGTAATTTCCATTTGTTTACTGGTAATGTTCATTGTCATAAATTTTACCTCTTGTCTTTCCCGTCTTGGTGATTCCAGCATACCGTTCCTAATGTCAAAATATGTGATCTAAATCACATATTTTTGTCGCTTTTTGTCAAGAAAACCTTTTTGTGAGGCACCGCAGGAACAGGCGATTTTTTACTTGAGGAATACCTGAAAGCAGGCCATATTTGATAGGATGCGTCGCAGCTAAACCGCTTCAGTTGTGCCCTTGGGCTGCCGTTTTGCATTCTGAGGTCAATCAGGTGTTGCTGCTGTTAGCGGCAATGATTTTCGCTACTTTTTCTGCCTGGGCATTCATCTGCATTTGGCGATAAGCGTTTTCCATCAACGGCAGGGCATCACGCGTTGCCTGGGTATCCGGATAGTCACGCAGCATACCTTCCACACGGTTCACGACTGCAACCCATGCGCCACGGGCGGTATAGTACTCAGCAACAGAGTATTCATACTTCGCCAGACGATCTTTCAGGAACACCAGACGCTTCGTGGCATCGGTTGTGTACTGGCTGTTCGGATAACCACGTACCAGTTTGGAAAAGTCATTAAACGCAGCTCGGGCGTGCTGTGGATCGCGATCGCTACGATCGACGCCAAAGAATCCTTGCAGCGCGCTATCGTCCAGCGCCATATTGGTCAGGCCACGCATGTACATGACATAATCAATGTTCGGGTGAGTCGGGTTCAGACGAATAAAACGATCGATGGCAGCCTGAGCAAGTGGCAGATCGGCGTTTTTGTAGTAGGCGTAGATGAGATCTAATTGCACCTGCTGAGAATACGGTCCAAATGGATAGCGGTTATCCAACGCTTCCAATTGCGTTATTGCCTGTTTCCAGTTACCGTCCTGCAGCTTTTGCTGAGCAGTCGCGTAGATTTCATTTGGCGGATTATCGGGCACCTCTTCCTTTGAACCAGAGCAACCCGCCAAAAACAGGCTCAACGTGGCTGCTGCCACCAGATATTTCATGCGCGTCATGACGTTTTGACTTTCCTCAAAATGTAATACGGGAGATTCTCTGTTCCTGCTCCCGGTTAAGACCAGCTACAATAGCACACTATATTAAACGGCAAAGCCGTAAAACCCAACGTTAAACGAAGAAGCAGTTTATGGCACAACGAGTAGAACTCACCGCAACAGTCTCCGAAAATCAGCTTGGTCAACGCTTAGATCAGGCTTTGGCCGAATTGTTCCCTGATTATTCGCGATCGCGCATAAAAGAATGGATCCTCGACCAGCGCGTACTGGTAAATGGCAATCTTTGCGATAAGCCGAAAGAAAAAGTGTTAGGTGGAGAGCGTGTCTCCATCAATGCTGAAATTGATGAAGAGGTTCGTTTTGAAGCTCAGGATATCCCGCTGGATATCGTTTATGAAGATGACGACATTCTTGTCATCAACAAACCTCGTGACCTGGTGGTACATCCGGGCGCCGGGAATCCTGATGGTACGGTATTGAATGCGTTGTTGCATTACTACCCGCCAATCGCGGATGTTCCTCGTGCCGGTATCGTACACCGTCTGGATAAAGACACAACCGGACTTATGGTTGTGGCAAAAACTGTCCCGGCGCAAACGCGCCTGGTCGAGTCATTGCAGCTGCGCGAAATCACTCGTGAGTATGAAGCCGTGGCGATTGGCCATATGACAGCGGGCGGTACAGTCGAAGAACCGATCAGCCGTCATCCAACCAAACGTACGCATATGTCAGTGCATCCAATGGGGAAACCTGCGGTAACGCACTATCGCATTATGGAGCATTTCCGTGTGCACACGCGTCTGCGGTTGCGTCTGGAAACCGGACGTACGCACCAGATCCGCGTGCACATGGCGCATATCACCCATCCGCTGGTGGGCGACCAGGTCTACGGTGGTCGTCCGCGTCCACCGAAAGGCGCTTCTGACGAGTTTATCTCCGTGCTGCGTAAGTTTGACCGTCAGGCGCTGCACGCGACCATGTTGCGTTTGTATCACCCGATTTCCGGTATTGAGATGGAATGGCATGCGCCGATTCCGCAAGATATGGTGGAGCTTATCGAAGTGATGCGCGCTGATTTCGAAGAGCATAAGGATGATGTTGCCTGGCTATGAGTAAGCTAATTGTCCCGCAGTGGCCGATACCTCAGGGTGTCGCGGCCTGTAGTTCTACCCGCATTGGCGGCGTCAGTCTGTCGCCTTATGATTCGCTTAACCTGGGTGCCCATTGTGGTGATAACCCGGAGCATGTGGAAGAGAACCGCAAGCGGCTGTTTGCTGCGGGCAATCTGCCTTCGAAACCCGTCTGGCTTGAACAGGTACACGGTAAAGACGTCCTGAAATTGAGCGGCGGGCCATACTTATCTAAACGTGCAGATGCGTCCTACAGTAATACGCCGGGCACCGTATGTGCGGTGATGACGGCGGACTGTCTGCCGGTGCTGTTTTGTAATCGTGCTGGAACAGAGGTGGCGGCGGCCCATGCGGGCTGGCGCGGGTTATGTGAAGGTGTGCTGGAAGAAACGGTGGCGTGCTTTGCCGATAAACCGGAAAACATTATCGCCTGGCTAGGCCCGGCGATTGGCCCGGACGCGTTTGAAGTGGGAGCAGAAGTCCGCGAAGCGTTCATGGCGAAAGATCTGCAAGCGGACATCGCATTTGTACCGCGTGGTGAAAAATATCTGGCGGATATCTATCAGCTTGCACGTCAACGTCTGGCAAATGTGGGGGTTGAGAACGTCTACGGTGGTGACCATTGCACCTTCAGCGAAAGTGAGACGTTCTTCTCTTATCGTCGCGACAATACCACGGGTCGTATGGCAAGTTTTATTTGGCTGATATAACCTAAAGAATCAAGACGATCCGGTACGTGTAATTTTCTTTTCACATAATTCAGGTCATTCACCTTGAATAATTGAGGGATGACCTCATTTAATCTCCAGTAGCAATTTTGGCCTGTTATGGGAGGAGTTATGCGTCTGGATCGTCTTACCAATAAATTCCAGCTTGCTCTTGCCGATGCCCAGTCACTCGCATTGGGGCACGACAATCAATTCATCGAACCACTTCATCTAATGAGCGCCTTGCTGAATCAGGAAGGGGGATCGGTTCGTCCTTTGTTAACGTCCGCTGGCATTAATGCTGGCCAGTTACGCACAGCGATTGACCAGGCGTTGAGCCGCTTGCCGCAGGTAGAAGGTACCGGTGGTGATGTGCAGCCTTCTCAGGATCTGGTGCGCGTACTGAATCTTTGCGACAAGCTGGCGCAAAAACGTGGGGACAACTTTATTTCGTCAGAACTGTTCGTTCTGGCGGCGCTTGAGTCACGCGGTACGCTGACAGATTTATTAAAATCAGCTGGAGCGACAACCGCCAATATCACTCAGGCAATTGAACAAATGCGTGGAGGTGAAAGCGTGAATGACCAGGGGGCTGAAGACCAACGTCAGGCCTTGAAAAAATATACCGTCGACCTGACCGAACGCGCCGAACAAGGCAAACTCGATCCGGTTATTGGTCGTGATGAAGAAATTCGCCGCACTATTCAGGTGCTGCAACGTCGTACTAAAAATAACCCGGTTTTGATCGGTGAGCCAGGTGTTGGTAAAACCGCTATCGTCGAAGGGCTGGCACAGCGAATCATTAACGGTGAAGTACCTGAAGGGTTAAAAGGTCGTCGCGTGCTGGCGCTGGATATGGGCGCGCTGGTGGCCGGGGCGAAGTATCGCGGTGAATTTGAAGAACGTTTAAAAGGTGTGCTCAACGATCTCTCGAAACAGGAAGGCAACGTCATTCTGTTCATCGATGAGTTGCATACAATGGTCGGTGCAGGTAAAGCCGATGGCGCGATGGACGCCGGCAACATGTTGAAACCAGCGCTGGCGCGCGGGGAGCTGCACTGCGTAGGGGCCACCACGCTTGATGAATACCGCCAGTATATCGAAAAAGATGCGGCGCTGGAACGTCGTTTCCAGAAAGTGTTTGTGGCTGAGCCATCAGTAGAAGACACCATCGCCATTTTGCGTGGACTGAAAGAACGTTACGAGCTGCACCACCATGTACAGATTACTGACCCGGCAATTGTTGCGGCAGCTACGCTGTCTCACCGCTATATTGCCGATCGTCAGTTGCCGGATAAAGCTATCGACCTCATTGACGAAGCGGCATCCAGCATTCGTATGCAGATTGACTCCAAACCGGAGGAACTCGACAGACTCGACCGTCGTATTATCCAGCTCAAACTGGAACAGCAGGCGTTAATGAAAGAGTCTGATGAGGCGAGCAAAAAACGTCTTGATATGCTTAATGAAGAGCTGGACGACAAAGAGCGCCAGTACTCTGAGTTAGAAGAAGAGTGGAAAGCTGAAAAAGCGTCCCTCTCCGGCACGCAAACCATCAAGGCAGAGCTGGAACAGGCAAAAATCGCTATCGAACAGGCGCGTCGTGTCGGCGACCTGGCGCGCATGTCCGAGCTGCAGTACGGCAAAATTCCGGAACTGGAAAAACAGCTGGAAGCAGCCACCCAGTCTGAAGGCAAAACCATGCGTCTGCTGCGTAATAAAGTGACGGATGCAGAAATTGCAGAAGTGTTGGCGCGCTGGACCGGGATCCCGGTGGCTCGTATGTTGGAAGGCGAGCGGGAAAAATTATTGCGGATGGAACAGGATCTGCACAGCCGCGTGATTGGCCAGAACGAAGCGGTAGAAGCGGTATCTAATGCCATCCGCCGTAGCCGTGCGGGTTTGTCCGATCCGAATCGTCCGATTGGTTCATTCCTGTTCCTTGGCCCAACCGGTGTCGGTAAAACCGAACTGTGTAAGGCGCTGGCTAATTTTATGTTCGACAGCGACGACGCGATGGTGCGTATCGATATGTCCGAGTTTATGGAGAAACATTCTGTCTCTCGTCTGGTCGGGGCGCCTCCGGGATATGTCGGTTATGAAGAAGGTGGGTATCTGACGGAAGCGGTACGCCGTCGTCCTTACTCTGTCATTCTGCTGGATGAAGTGGAAAAAGCGCATCCGGATGTATTTAACATTCTGTTGCAGGTGCTTGACGATGGTCGTTTGACTGACGGGCAGGGGAGAACGGTCGATTTCCGTAATACGGTTGTCATCATGACCTCGAACCTTGGCTCTGATCTGATTCAGGAACGCTTCGGTGAGCTGGATTATGGTCACATGAAGGATATGGTGCTGGGCGTCGTGAGCCAGAACTTCCGCCCGGAATTCATCAACCGTATAGATGAGGTTGTTGTATTCCATCCATTGGGTGAGAAACACATTGCTTCTATTGCTCAGATCCAACTGCAGCGTCTGTATAAACGTCTGGAAGAGCGTGGCTATGAAATTCACATCTCTGACGAGGCGCTTAAACTGCTGAGCGCGAATGGTTACGATCCGGTATATGGTGCACGTCCATTGAAACGTGCTATCCAGCAGCAGATCGAAAACCCGCTGGCGCAGCAAATCCTGTCTGGTGAGCTGATTCCAGGCAAAACGATTCGTCTGGAAGTGAATGACGATCGCATTGTGGCAGTGCAGTAAGTCACAAAACCTCAATAAACGGGCCCTGCGGGGCTCGTTTTTGTTTAATAACCAGGCAAGAATAGAGCTGTTGATTAAAAAGTAATCGCTTGATAAGTTTTTTGTATTTTTAACTTGTCAGTCTGAAATAACTCCCTATAATGCGCCTCCACT
>NZ_SZWX01000018.1:0-88066 GCF_005280975.1 Citrobacter sp. wls716 | reverse complement strand
CAGTTCGCAAGTTTTGCAACCGGTGCAACGGCTGGAATCAATAAAAAATCCATACTGGGTTGTCATCGGTTACTCCTTACACCTTTTCAACCTGAACAAGGTTCGTATGTGATGGGTTCCCCTTAGCGAGAGGAGAAGGTCGCTGGGTCGTCAGCACGTTAATACAACCGCCCTGATCCACGCGTTTCACATCCGGGTCATACCAGGCGCCCTCACCCAGCGCTACTACGCCAGGCATCATACGTGGGGTAACTTTAGCCTCAATATGCACTTCGCCACGGTCGTTAAAGATACGTACCTTGTCACCGTTGTTAATACCACGTCGTTGTGCATCCATCGGGTTAATCCACATTTCCTGGCGACAGGACGCTTTCAGAACGTCAACGTTGCCATAGGTCGAGTGGACGCGAGATTTATAATGGAAGCCCGTTAATTGCAGAGGGAATTTTTCCACCAGTGGATCGTTTAAGCTTTCAAAGCCCGGTGTATAAATCGGTAATGGATCGATCACATCGCCTTCCGGCAGTTCCCAGGTTGCAGCGATTTCTGCCAGCGCTTGAGAATAAATTTCAATCTTACCTGACGGCGTGGTAAGCGGATTGGCTTTGGGGTCCTCACGAAATGCTTTATACGCCACGTGATGTCCTTCAGGATCACGCTGCTTAAAGATGCCCTGCTTACGGAACTCTTCAAATGTCGGCAGTTCCGGTATAGCCTTGCGCGACTGTTCATACAGATGACGCATCCACTCTTCCTGAGTACGGCCTTCCGTGAACTGTTGCTCGACGCCAAGGCGTTTCGCCAGCTCGCTGGTCATTTGGTAGATAGTCTTGCATTCAAAGCGTGGTTTGATCGCCTGATCGGTGAAAATCACGTAGGACATATTCCCGCAAGATGCATCCAGCGCGAAGTCCATCTGCTCAGAGGCCGTACAGTCCGGCAGCAGAATATCGGCATATTTCGCCGAGGAGGTCATATGACAATCGATAACGACGATCATTTCACACTTCTTATCATCCTGCAGGATTTCATGCGTGCGGTTGATATCAGAGTGCTGGTTAATCAGGCAGTTACCGGCATAGTTCCAGATCATCTTAATCGGAACATCGAGCTTATCCTTACCACGAACACCGTCGCGCAGCGCCGTCATTTCCGGACCACGCTCAATCGCATCCGTCCACATAAACATTGAGATACTGGTTTCGACGGGGTTTTCCAGCGTTGGCATACGCTCAAACGGTAAATCGTATGATCCCTCACGTGCACCGCTGTTGCCGCCGTTAATACCAACGTTGCCGGTCAGAATGGCCAACATCGAAATGGCACGGGTCGCAATCTCACCGTTGGCGTGACGCTGCGGCCCCCAACCCTGGCTAATGTAGGCGGGTTTCGCGCTACCAATTTCACGCGCCAACTTAACAATTCGATCAGCAGGAATACCGGTTATCTGCGCAGCCCATTCCGGGGTCTTCGCGATACCGTCTTTACCCTGACCGAGAATATACGCCTTATAATGACCGTTCTTCGGCGCTCCCGCCGGGAGAGTTTTTTCGTCATAGCCCACGCAGTACTTATCGAGGAACGGTTGATCAACCATATTCTCGCTGATCAGTACATAGGCAATACCGTTAACCAGCGCTGCATCTGTACCCGGTCGAATGGGAATCCATTCATCTTCACGACCCGCACCGGTATCCGTGTAGCGGGGATCGATTATGATCATGCGGGCATTAGATTTCTGCCGCGCCTGTTCAAGGTAGTAGGTCACCCCACCACCGCTCATACGAGTTTCGCCTGGGTTATTACCAAACAGGACAACGAGCTTACTGTTTTCAATGTCAGACGGGCTGTTACCGTCAGCCCATCCGCCATAGGTATAGTTCAGTCCTGCCGCGATTTGCGCAGAAGAATAATCCCCATAGTGGTTCAGGTAACCGCCGCAACAGTTCATTAAACGTGCCACCAGCGTTTTACCCGGCGGCCATGAGCGCGTCATCGTGCCGCCCAGCGTGCCGGTACCGTAGTTCAGATAGATAGACTCGTTACCGTAGTCTTTAATCAGACGCTGCATATTGCTGGCGATGATATCGTAGGCTTCATCCCAACTGATGCGCTCAAATTTACCTTCGCCGCGTTTGCCGACACGCTTCATTGGGTATTTCAGACGATCGGGATTATAGACGCGACGGCGCATAGAGCGCCCACGCAGACAGGCGCGTACCTGGTGCAGACCGTCATAGTTGTCATCACCGGTGTTGTCGGTTTCGACATACTTTATTTCACCGTCTACCACATGCATACGCAGCGGACAGCGGCTACCACAGTTCACCGTACACGCGCTCCAGATCACTTTCTCATTAATCTGTGTTGGATTGAGGGCTTCTGCGGCATTTGCGATACGGGTAAATGGCAGGGTAAACGCGCTACTGGCCACCGCCAGTCCGCCTATCGCCGTCGTTTTCACCAGACCGCGGCGACTAACCTCAGCTGCCAGTACGGCATCGGGGATCTTAGTTTTCATAGTGGCTCACTCTGCTGCTCACAATAAACAAAAAGGGAATGTTCGTTGTATAGTCGTTTATATATCGATACTATCGTTATACAGACCGTTATATATCGAATTTATGCAAAGACAGAGATAAATACTGACTTTCATTCGAAGGCAGTATTACCACTAATGGAGTAAGGGTTATTGTCCGGCATCAAACGGGCGTAAAAAAAGCGCCCTGAGGCGCTTTTTTAGCAAGGAAAAATGACTTAACCGATGAATTCCAGGCCATTCATGTACGGACGTAATACTTCCGGTACCTGAATACGGCCATCAGCTTGCTGGTAGTTTTCCATAACGGCAACCAGCGTACGTCCCACTGCCAGACCAGAGCCGTTCAGTGTATGCACTAAACGTGTTTTCTTGTCAGATTTGCTACGACAACGCGCCTGCATGCGACGAGCCTGGAAATCCCACACATTGGAGCAGGAGGAAATTTCACGATAGGTATTCTGTGCAGGGATCCACACTTCCAGATCGTAGGTTTTGCATGCGCCGAAACCCATGTCGCCTGTGCACAGGATGATCTTGCGATACGGCAGCCCCAGCAGTTGCAGGACCTTCTCAGCATGGCCGGTCATCTCTTCCAGCGCGTCCATCGAATCTTCCGGACGAACAATCTGCACCATCTCGACTTTATCGAACTGGTGCATACGGATCAGACCACGAGTGTCACGACCGTAAGAACCCGCTTCGGAACGGAAGCACGGCGTATGCGCAGTCATTTTGATCGGCAGCGCATCTTCGTCGATGATTTCGTCGCGTACCAGGTTGGTCAGCGGCACTTCCGCCGTTGGGATCAGCGCATAGTTGCTGCTGTCAGCTTCTTCATCCAGCGGACGCGTATGGAACAAGTCACCAGCAAATTTCGGCAGTTGGCCAGTGCCGTACAGCGTGTCATGGTTAACCAGATACGGGACGTAGTTTTCGCTGTAACCATGCTGCTCAGTGTGCAGATCCAGCATAAACTGAGACAGCGCACGGTGCATACGCGCGATCTGCCCTTTCATGACAACAAAACGAGAGCCGGTCAGTTTAACCGCAGCGGCGAAATCAAGACCCGTGTGCATTTCACCCAAGGTAACGTGATCGCGCACTTCGAAATCGAACTCGCGCGGTGTACCCCAGCGGCTGACTTCAACGTTGTCATTTTCATCTTTACCCACCGGAACTTCGTCCGCTGGCAGGTTAGGAATGGTCAGCGCAATATCGCGGATCTCGGCCTGTAAGGTATCAAGTTCAGCTTTCGCGGCATCCAGCTCTTCGCCCAGTTTGTTCACTTCCAGACGTAAAGACTCGATATCTTCCCCGCGCGCTTTTGCCTGGCCGATGGATTTCGATCGAGAGTTACGCTCTGCCTGCAGGTTTTCAGTTTGTACCTGCAGAACTTTACGACGCTCTTCAAGAGCGCGCAGCTTATCTACATCCAGCTTAAAGCCCCGGCTTGCCAGTTTTTCTGCGACTGCGTCTGGCTCATTACGCAGCAGATTGGGATCGAGCATGCTTATCCTGTGCTTATCGAATTAAAATAGGAGAAAGTGACCACAGCCTGCGGTCACAGGGATACATCGACAACATTACCGCAACGATAACACTAACGGTAGCGTTTTATAGGGCTATTTTGATCCTGTCCGGCTAGCCAGGCGAGCTTTTCGCCAATCTTGCCTTCAAGACCTCTGTTTGTCGGGTGATAATAGCGCGTTTGCGCCATTTCCTGCGGGAAGTACTCTTCTCCGGCAGCATAGGCATTTGGCTCATCATGAGCGTAACGATATTCCTGACCGTAGCCCATCTCTTTCATCAGCTTCGTCGGCGCATTACGCAGGTGGACAGGCACGTCGTAATCCGGACGTTCCCGGGCATCAGCCAGCGCGGCTTTAAAGGCGGTGTAAACCGCATTACTCTTCGGCGCACAGGCCAGATAAACAATCGCCTGAGCAATCGCGCGTTCACCTTCCGCTGGCCCCACGCGGGTAAAGCAATCCCATGCGGAAATCGCCACCTGCATGGCGCGAGGATCGGCATTGCCTACATCTTCAGAGGCAATCGCCAGACAACGACGGGCAACGTACAGCGGATCGCCGCCAGCGGTGATGATACGCGCATACCAATAAAGCGCCGCATCCGGAGCGCTTCCGCGAACTGACTTGTGTAATGCGGAGATGAGATCGTAAAAACGATCGCCTTTATTATCGAAACGCGCGCTGCGTTCACCAGCAATTTCAGTGAGCAACTCTGCTTTCAATACGCGCTTGCCGGAATCATCAACTTCGGCCATATCGGCCATCATTTCCAGCGTATTCAGCGCCCGGCGCGCATCACCATTAACCAGTTCGGCAATCGCCCGACGCGTCTCCGGCGGCAGTACGATATCCTGGCCGCCGTAACCCCGCGCTTTGTCTGACATCGCCTGGTCCAGCACCTGTTCAACATCGTCGGTGGTTAATGATTTCAGTAAGTAAACGCGTGCGCGTGACAGCAGCGCCGAGTTCAGCTCAAACGAGGGGTTTTCAGTGGTCGCGCCAATAAACGTGATGGTACCGTCTTCAATATGCGGTAAAAACGCATCCTGTTGGCTTTTATTAAAACGGTGAACTTCGTCCACAAACAGGATCGTACGCCGGCCAGCGTTACGGTTCTGACGCGCACGCTCAATCGCTTCACGAATTTCTTTTACACCAGACGTAACCGCCGAAATACGTTCAACATCGGCGTTGGCGTAACGGGCAATCACTTCGGCAAGCGTGGTTTTGCCCGTCCCCGGCGGCCCCCATAAAATCATGGAGTGCAGGTGCCCGGCCTCAATAGCACGTGGCAAAGGTTTGCCCGCAGCCAGCAGATGCTGCTGGCCGATATACTGCGCTAAATTTTCTGGCCGCATACGCGCGGCCAGTGGCTGAAAAGTATTATCAGAAAAGTCGAGCGACAGATTGCTCACTCACACGCCTCTACTTACGTTGATCGTCAACCGTTACACCTTGCGGCGGGGTAAAGGTGAATTTGGAAGGTTCGATCGCACCATTCTGCTGAGATTTCAGCTGATAGCTGCTGCGCTGATCGTCTTGTTCAACGGCGCTAAACTGGTGGATCGTCCCGTCACGCCCAACATTGATCGTAAACTGCTTCAGGTTACCGCTGCTGGTTTTAGGTGTCAGCACGAAATCATCGCCGTTTTGCTTAATGTTGTACTGCTGCCAGTCGCTGGCCTGGTTACGCGCGATCAGCATGAACGGCGTATTGCCCGTGGCGTCTTTCAGCCAGGTCGCCGTCGCCTGTTCAACAAACGGGTTAAAGAACCACAGCGTTTTCCCATCGGAAACCAGGATGCTTTCGTCAGGCTGTGTCATATGCCAGTTAAACAGATTCGGACGTTTAACCCATAAATCACCCTGGCCTTCCTGCACCGCTGCGCCGCTACCATCCGTTACCTTCTGGGTAAAACTGGCGTGGAAGCTGCTGACTTTATCCAGACGGCTTTTCAGGTCGCTGGCGGCGTCAGCCCAAACGCTGCTCACCACAAAGCTCGACAGTAATGCACAGGTGATTGCGATTCTTTTCATCGTTATTCCTCAAAATACGTCACTCCCAACGGGGAGCTCCTTCTGCTATCCATTTCAGGCCAAAAATCAGCATGAGGAAAGTAGAAAATACTGAATTACTTAACTTTGCAATCAATCAAAGGGCGGTGGAGCCAGCACTTCACGATTGCCATTATGTCCCTGCTCACTGACAATTCCCTGCGCTTCCATCTGTTCAATGATGCGCGCCGCACGGTTATAGCCAATGCGGAACTGGCGCTGGACGCCTGAGATGGAGGCTTTGCGCTTCTGGGTAACAAAATTCACCGCCTGATCGAACAGCGGATCCAGCTCTTCCCCACCGTCAAAACCACCACCACCACCTTCACTCTCGGTGTCTGAGGTGATGCCTTCCACGTACTGTGGACGACCACGCGCTTTCCAGTCCTGCACGACCGCGTGAACTTCCTCATCGCGCACAAAAGCACCATGTACACGCACTGGAATCGTTGAGTTTGGCGCAGAATAGAGCATATCACCCATGCCTAGCAGGGATTCAGCCCCCCCCTGATCAAGAATGGTACGAGAGTCAATCTTACTCGACACAGTAAACGCTATACGCGTCGGGATATTTGCTTTGATAAGCCCAGTGATAACGTCAACCGACGGACGCTGGGTTGCCAGCACCAGGTGGATACCTGCCGCACGCGCTTTTTGCGCCAGACGGGCAATCAGTTCTTCCACTTTTTTACCGACAGTCATCATCAGGTCAGCAAATTCATCGACCAGAACCACAATATACGGCTCTTTTTTCAGCACCGGATGGGTGACATCCATGCTATCGCCTGGTTTCCAGTACGGATCCGGGATTGGACGTCCCATACGATCTGCTTCCGCAATCTTCTCGTTGTAGCCCGCAAGGTTACGCACTCCCAGCGCTGACATCAGCTTATAGCGGCGTTCCATTTCATTAACGCTCCAGCGCAAGGCATTGGCTGCGTCTTTCATATCCGTAACGACTTCAGTCAGCAGATGCGGGATACCTTCATAAACCGACAGCTCGAGCATTTTCGGGTCGATCATGATAAAGCGAACATCTTCCGGCTGCGCCTTGTAGAGCATGCTGAGGATCATGGCGTTGACCCCAACAGATTTACCCGACCCCGTGGTACCTGCCACCAACAGATGCGGCATCTTGGCCAAATCGGCAGTCACAGGTTCACCAGCAATGTCCTTGCCGAGAACGACAGTAAGCGGTGACGGATTATCACGGAATTTCGCGTTATCCAGTACTTCACGCAGATAGACGGTCTGGCGTTTTTTGTTCGGTAACTCCAGTCCGACATACGGTTTACCTGGAATAACCTCCACGACACGAACTGCTGCGGTTGATAGCGAGCGCGCCAGATCTCGGGAAAGGTTAGAAATACGCGCAGCTTTAACACCCGGTGCCAGATTTAGCTCAAAACGGGTAATCACCGGTCCGGGCGAGTAGTTCACCACATCGGCTTTAATACGGAAATCAGCCAGACGCGCTTCCACCAGACGCGCCATTTGCTCCAGCGCGAATGTATCTATTGGCTCAACTTCCGCCGGTGGTGGGGTGAGCAGATCCAGCGATGGCAGCAATGTCGTCGGACGCTGTACAGGGCGGCTGTCGCCATTACGCATCAATAACGGATGGATCAGGCTTTCCTGCGGCGGCGGTGTGACAGGCTGTGGCGGCTGCTGATAGTGCTGCTGCGGTGCGACAGGCTGCGGTGGCTGCTGATAATGCTGCTGCGGTGCAACAGGCTGCGGCGGCTGCTGGTAATGCTGCTGCGGTGCGACAGGCTGTTGATACTGTGGCGTAGGTTCCGGCATCACGCTGGGGGTAAACAGCGGCTCATGCGGCCCCTCATCCACTAACGCTTTCATTGGTGAGAATTCAAAATCATCAAGCGAGAATGGATTCGCCCCGGCAGGCTGTGCGCCGGAATAACGTTGCTGTTGGGAAGAAGCGAACTGACGCGCCAGTTCCGCTTCTGCGGCTGAATCTTCGTCATCAGTGTGATTGGTATCATCCTGATACTCTTCGCCATAGCGGTGCTGCTGCGACTGGGCAAACTGACGCGCCAGCTCATCCTGCTGCATTGCATCAATTTCA
Source organism: Citrobacter sp. wls716 (assembly GCF_005280975.1). NCBI lineage: Bacteria > Pseudomonadati > Pseudomonadota > Gammaproteobacteria > Enterobacterales > Enterobacteriaceae > Citrobacter > Citrobacter sp. wls716. The sequence continues at coordinate 79,854 of NZ_SZWX01000018.1, read as the reverse complement.
TCGTCACTGTATTGCGCGTCCGAATCAAGCTGCTCTTCGCGCGCTTTCTCTTCCGCCATACGTTGTGATGGCAACTTAATGCCATATGAAGCCAACTCACGGCGTGTCGGGACACGCACACGATTAGGGCGCGGCAGTTGAGGGCCAATTCCCTCTTTCACCTGCGGACGCGGCGCACCGCCACCCGCAAGGCTAAAGACAGGCGCTGCGGCAGCGGCTCCCGCTCCCAAAGCGGCACTTTTTACACCTGCGGCCAGCGGCGCAACGGCAGCAACAGACTCAACGGGAGGTATGGATGCTGTTGGCATAGACGGTGCAGCGGGTTTCACCCGCTCAGGCTCTTGCACGGGTTCTGGAATCGGCTGATACCAGGCAGCTAGCTGCTCACGCTCACGCGCGCGTTTTTCTTCCACTTCTTCAAAATAGTAGAGCGGTGGACGTGCTGGCTTCACCTCTTCAACGACAGGCTCAGGCTCGGCGACCGACGGCTGTTCCACCACGGGCTGCTGATGAACCACGGGTTGTTGCTGCACGGTGTCTTGCTGATAGACAGGCTGCGGTTCAAGCGGCGTACTCTGCTGGTAAACCGGTTCTGGTTGCCAGGCGGGCTCCACCACTGGCTCAGGTGCTTGCCACGGCATTGCCGGTTGCGGCATCGTCGGCTGTTCATAGCCAGCTTCGGCAACTGGCGGTACAGAATATGGCATCTGCGGTTCAACCGGGGCAGGTTGCTGCCAGGGTTCATAAGGCTGAACCGGCGGCTGCGCGTACTGAACGGGCTGTGGGTAACCTTCCGGCGCTGGCGCGATAACCGCTTCACCGGTTTGCGGAGCCGGTGCGGATTGCCATGCCACAGCAGGAGTGGGTTGCTCTAAAACGGTTCCCGGTACTGACGCAGGTTGCAACAGCGGGTCGACTGGCGCACTCCAGGCCTGAGTTGTCGCAGTGGCAGTGGCGGCCGCCGCCGCGGTGACCGGCTCAGTCACTGAATGGCCGTTTAATAGCGGGTCGAATTCATCGTATTCAGGCAATGTGGCACGATTGCCTGAGAACAACACATCGTCAGGATCGGCTACAACGCCACGCGCGCTGTATTCAATTTCGTCTTCATCATCCATGCGCTTGCCGGAGAACAGCGCGGCATCAGTGTGACGCCCAAGTGGATTGGTGAACTTCTCTGCCAGCCGTTTACGGCGCGCTAACGCTCCGCGCAGAATACGTGCCCGTCGAGATTCATGTGGGGTGCCATCAACGGCGTCGACCGACTCTTCATCATCTTCATATTCTTCGTCATCGACCCAGGTATCATCGCGACGAGTACGATTGCTGGCAAATGTCAGAATATTCAGTAACCAGCCACCCAGTTTTTCGGCAATGCTCACCCATGACCAGCCAGTAAACAGCGTTAAACCCGCGGCCCAGATACATAACAGCGCAAGCGTACCGCCACTGCTGTGCAGCAGGGGTTGCAGCGTAGTACTGAGCAGGCTGCCAATAACGCCGCCAGAGGCAAAATACCAGATGTCATCGGCATTGATTGCGGCAAGCCCGCAAGAGGTGAGGATCAGCGCCAGAACGCCAATAATACGCAGCGATACGGCGAAGTAATCGACGTATTCGTCGCTGGCCTGATGTCGCCAGGCAAACCAGCAGCCACCGACGATTATCACGGGGATAGTGTAAGCCATGACACCAAAAATGAAGAACAGCGTATCCGCCAGCCATGCTCCGGGTATTCCGCCCAGATTATGGATAGGCTCGTGCCATGCGGTTTGCGACCAACTGGGGTCCGAAGGGTTAAAGCTGAGTAATGCTGCCATCAACCAGACGGCAAAAAGGGCAATAAGAATCAGCAACGCTTCCAGAAGTCGGCGCCCGCTGCTTAACTTCGTCAATGTGACGTCTTTGTCTTCAGTGTATTCCTGGCTCAAAAACGGCTCTCCAGGTTTCAGGCTTTTCCTGCCCGATGCTAAAACGGACAACAGCACCGGGTTACCCCGGCACTGTTGCTGTATGGATTAACAGGAGTGTAATCAAACTGCGTCGATTTTGCACCTGTTCCGTGTTAGCGCGTCTTAATTACCAGACGATTGCTCTGTTTGACTTCTTCCATTACCACGTAAGTACGTGTGTCATTCACGCCAGGCAGACGCAGCAGGGTTTCCCCCAGCAGCTTACGGTATGCCGACATATCCGGTACGCGTGTTTTCAGCAGATAGTCGAAATCACCGGAAACCAAATGACACTCTTGAATTTCTTCAAGTTTTTGTACTGCAGAGTTAAATTGCTCAAACACATCCGGGGCGCCACGATTCAGAGTAATCTCAACAAAAACCAGAAGTGATGCATCCAGATAATGCGGGTTCAACAGCGCTGTATAGCCCTGAATAAAACCCTGTCTTTCCAACCGACGCACACGCTCAAGGCAGGGCGTTGGAGAAAGTCCCACTCGTTTTGAAAGCTCGACGTTAGAAATACGCCCATCCTTTTGCAGCTCATTAAGAATGTTACGATCGATACGGTCGAGATCTTTGCCAGGGCGCTTCTTACTATCTACCATTATTATTGTCTCTCTGTATTCCTTCCCTACTCCTGCCTGACTCTATTAACATCACTGTTCAGAGTCGCTACCCATCACAATAAACCGCAACCCAGAGGGATTTACGGTGCGCAATGCCTGGGTTTATGGTGAGAAGACCGTTGCCTGTCGGCGGCTATCGACATCACGAATGGCATCTGTCCACGCCATGCGTAGATTTCACTAACCCGGTAAACATGGTATCTACATGCATGATTATGCAGCATATACATGACACAGTTTTTTTCTTCCTTGAATGTTTTCGCAAAACAGCAGGTGATTGTCAAAGCAAAACATCGATTTTTAGTACAACATGCCAGTTATTCATTGGGAGTGATGGAAAATCGTCATTTTATCACCTTATAACTGACCGATTTTAAGTAGAAATCATTATATCTCCGTCATAGTTCACGTCGCCTGTGCGTTGGCTTCACGCGGGCCCCCAACTCGAATAAATTAGAGAGGCGCATTACCCTCAATTTTGCCCATCATCGGTTTCCGCTATTACACATATTGTTAACAAAATCGCCATACTCTTTTTTTACGACTGCAAATTCCCTACAATCCTGCCCATTGCCTACCAACAACTATGGGGATCTCATGGGCACGACCAAACACAGTAAACTTCTTATTCTGGGTTCAGGCCCTGCGGGCTATACCGCCGCCGTCTACGCTGCGCGTGCAAACCTGCAGCCGGTGCTGATTACCGGTATGGAAAAAGGTGGTCAGTTGACCACGACAACAGAAGTGGAGAACTGGCCTGGCGATCCAAACGATCTCACTGGCCCGCTGCTGATGGAGCGCATGCACGAGCACGCAACGAAATTTGAAACGGAGATCATCTTCGATCACATCAGCAAGGTAGATCTGCAAAACCGCCCTTTCCGTCTCACCGGAGACAGTGGCGAGTACACCTGTGACGCACTGATCATCGCCACTGGTGCTTCAGCACGCTATCTGGGCTTACCTTCAGAAGAAGCCTTTAAAGGCCGCGGCGTCTCCGCCTGCGCAACCTGCGACGGTTTCTTCTATCGTAACCAAAAAGTTGCGGTGATCGGCGGCGGCAACACCGCTGTGGAAGAAGCGTTGTACCTGGCGAATATCGCCTCCGAAGTTCACTTGATTCACCGCCGCGACAGTTTCCGTGCTGAGAAAATCCTCATCAAACGTTTGATGGATAAAGTTGAAAACGGCAACATCGTGCTGCACACGCATCGCACACTGGAAGAAGTGACTGGCGATCAAATGGGTGTAACCGGATTGCGTCTGCGCGATACGCAAAATACTGACAACGTTGAATCTCTCGACGTCGCCGGATTGTTTGTCGCCATCGGCCACAGCCCGAACACGGCTATTTTCGATGGTCAACTTGAACTGGAAAACGGCTATATCAAAGTTCAGTCCGGTATTCACGGCAATGCGACACAAACCAGCATTCCTGGTGTGTTCGCTGCCGGTGACGTGATGGACCATATTTATCGTCAGGCGATTACCTCAGCTGGCACAGGTTGTATGGCCGCCCTTGACGCTGAACGTTATCTCGACGGTCTGGCGGACGCCTGCAAATAGTTTTTACAAATCAGTAACAAAAGTAAAAAAGGCGACTATAAGTCGCCTTTATTTTTGCCCCGTTGTAACATTGTCCTGCCCAAAAATTCCAATAACTCACCTGCTAAGCGTGCAATGAATAAAACCCGTCAAAAAGAGCTTACCCGCTGGTTAAAACAGCAAAGTGTCATTTCTCAACGCTGGCTGAATATTTCACGCCTGTTGGGGTTCGTGAGTGGCCTGTTAATTGTCGCTCAGGCCTGGCTCATGGCTCGGATTCTGCAGCACATGATCATGGAAAATATTCCCCGTGAAGCGCTGCTGTTCCCTTTCGTCGTGCTGGTCTTGATTTTTATCCTGCGGGCGTGGGTTGTCTGGTTACGTGAGCGAATAGGGTTTCACGCGGGTCAACATATTCGTTTTGAGATTCGTCGCCAGGTTCTGGACCGTCTGCAACAGGCGGGGCCAGCATGGATACAGGGGAAGCCTGCCGGAAGCTGGGCCACGCTGATTCTGGAACAGATTGACGATATGCATGACTACTATGCGCGTTATTTGCCGCAAATGGCGCTTGCGGTATGCGTCCCGCTATTGATTGTGGCTGCCGTTTTCCCGTCAAACTGGGTTGCAGCCCTTATCCTGCTGGGAACCGCACCACTGATCCCTCTGTTTATGGCAATGGTCGGTATGGGCGCTGCCGATGCCAACCGGCGTAACTTTCAGGCACTTGCCCGACTCAGCGGTCATTTCCTCGATCGCTTGCGCGGCATGGAAACACTGAGAATTTTTGGTCGCGGCGAAGCGGAGACGGAAAGCATCCGGGCTGCATCGCAGGATTTCCGTCAGCGCACGATGGAAGTGCTTCGCCTTGCATTCCTGTCTTCGGGCGTGCTGGAGTTTTTCACTTCGCTCTCTATTGCCCTGGTAGCCGTGTACTTCGGTTTTTCTTATCTCGGCGAGCTTGATTTCGGCCACTACGGAACCGGCGTCACGCTGGCGGCAGGTTTCCTGGCGCTGATTCTGGCACCGGAATTTTTCCAGCCGCTGCGCGATCTGGGGACGTTTTACCATGCCAAGGCGCAAGCGGTAGGCGCTGCCGACAGCCTGAAAACATTCATGGAAACCCCGCTCGCGCATCCTGAGCGTGGCGATATTGAGCTGGCAACCAAAGACGCGGTTTCAATTGAAGCCGAAGATCTGATCATCACCTCACCCGAAGGCAAAGTCCTGGCTGGTCCGCTTAACTTCTCCCTACCCGCAGGCCAGCGCGCGGTGCTGGTTGGGCGTAGTGGTTCCGGTAAGAGCTCGTTGCTGAATGTCCTGTCCGGTTTTCTCTCGTATCAGGGCTCATTGCGTATTAATGGCTTTGAACTTCGTGACTTGTCGCCTGATGCCTGGCGTAAACAACTCTCATGGGTCGGGCAAAACCCGCAGCTTCCGGCTGCTACATTGCGCGAAAATGTGCTACTGGCATGCCCTGATGCCAGCGAAGAACAGCTACAGGCCGCGCTTGATAGCGCCTGGGTCAGTGAGTTTTTACCGCTGCTTCCTCAGGGTGTGGATACCCCTGTGGGCGACCAGGCAGGCCGACTTTCTGTCGGGCAAGCGCAGCGTGTTGCCGTTGCGCGTGCCTTACTCAACCCGTGTCAGTTACTGCTGCTCGACGAACCCGCAGCCAGTCTTGATGCTCACAGCGAACAACGTGTGATGCAGGCGTTGAATGCGGCATCGCGCCGCCAGACCACGCTGATGGTTACGCACCAGTTGGAAGATCTTGCCGACTGGGACGCTATCTGGGTCATGCAAGACGGTCAGATTGTCGAACAAGGTACCTACGCGCAACTTAGCGCAGCCAACGGGGCTTTTGCGACATTACTGGCTCACCGTCAGGAGGACATCTAAATGCGCGCTTTGCTACCCTATCTGACGCTATATAAACGTCATAAATGGATGTTAACACTGGGGATCGTTCTGGCGATCGTTACATTATTGGCAAGCATTGGTTTACTGACGCTTTCAGGCTGGTTCCTGTCTGCTTCGGCCGTTGTCGGTGTCACCGGGATTTACAGTTTTAACTACATGCTTCCGGCGGCTGGCGTTCGCGGGGCGGCAATTACCCGAACCGCAGGTCGTTATTTCGAACGACTGGTCAGTCACGACGCGACGTTTCGTGTATTGCAGCATCTGCGTATTTACACCTTCAGCAAATTGCTGCCGCTCTCCCCTGCCGGGCTCGCCCGATACGGCCAGGGCGAACTGCTCAACCGCGTTGTGGCGGATGTCGACACGCTCGATCATCTCTATTTACGCGTGCTCTCCCCGCTGGTTGGCGCGTTTGTCGTTATTGTAGTAGTCACGCTAGGGTTGAGCGTTCTCGATCTCACGCTCGCCATCACCCTTGGCGGTATTATGCTGCTGACTCTGTTTATCTTGCCTCCGTTGTTTTACCAGGCGGGTAAAAGCACCGGGCAGAACCTGACGCATCTGCGCGGGCAATATCGCCAGCAGTTGACCTCCTGGTTACAGGGTCAGGCTGAGCTGACCATTTTTGGCGCCAGTGAACGCTACCGCGCTCAAATGGAAGCCACCGAGCTGCAATGGCATGAAGCCCAGCGTCGTCAGTCCGAATTAACGGCCTTATCTCAGGCTGTCATGCTGCTGATTGGCGCTCTGGCTGTGGTGATGATGTTATGGATGGCTTCAGGTGGCGTAGGCGGAAACACTCAACCAGGCGCACTGATAGCGTTGTTTGTGTTCTGCGCGCTGGCTGCTTTCGAAGCGCTGGCCCCTGTTACCGGCGCATTTCAGCATCTCGGCCAGGTAATTGCTTCAGCACTACGTATTACCGAACTGACAGAACAACAACCAGAAGTCACCTTCCCGGATACGGAAGCTACCGTTTCGCAACAGATTACTCTGACATTGCGTGAGGTGTCTTTCAGCTATCCAGGGCAAACACAAAAAGCTCTGGACACCCTTTCTTTGCTCGCTAAACCTGGTGAACACATTGCGATTCTGGGTCGGACAGGCTGTGGGAAATCAACGTTACTGCAATTATTGACCCGTGCATGGGATCCACAACACGGCGAAATCCTGATTAACGATCGTCCGATTTCAACGCTGAACGAAGCCGCATTGCGCCAATGCATCAGCGTCGTACCACAGCGAGTGCATCTGTTCAGTGCGACATTGCGCGATAACCTGCTGCTGGCTGCGCCACACGCCAGCGATGAAGCGCTATCCGGGATGCTGTGTCGTGTCGGTCTGGAAAAACTGCTTGAAGGTGATGGTCTCAATGCCTGGCTGGGTGAAGGCGGTCGTCAGCTTTCAGGCGGAGAGCTACGCCGTTTGGCTATCGCGCGAGCTTTGCTGCACGATGCGCCGCTGATGCTTCTGGATGAACCTACTGAAGGTCTGGATGCGACAACGGAAAGCCAAATGCTTGAATTGATTAACGATGTGATGCGCAATAAAACCGTACTCATGGTCGCACATCGCCTGCGCGGACTGTCGCGATTTAATCAAATAATAGTGATGGACAACGGACGCATAATTGAGCAAGGTAATCACGCAGATCTGTTAGCCAGGCAGGGGCGTTATTACCAGTTTAAGCAACGTCTGTAAGCTATTATTGAACGATCCAACTCGCGTAGTGGAGTTTTGCTGTCATGCGCCTGGTGCAACTGTCCCGCCATTCTATCGCCTTCCCCTCACCGGAAGGCGCTTTACGCGAGCCTAACGGTTTGTTGGCGCTGGGGGGCGATCTCAGCCCTGCCCGCCTGCTAATGGCCTACCAGCGCGGTATTTTCCCGTGGTTTTCTCCTGGCGACCCTATCCTCTGGTGGTCGCCCGACCCACGCGCCATTCTCTGGCCTGATAAATTTCACATAAGTCGCAGCATGAAGCGCTTTCATAAAAATTCGCCTTATCGCGTGACGCTCAATTACGCGTTTGGTCAGGTCATTGAAGGATGTGCAAACGACCGGGAAGAAGGCACCTGGATAACGCATGATGTCGTGGATGCCTATCATCGGCTGCATGAACTTGGACATGCGCACTCTATTGAAGTATGGCGGCAAAATGAATTAGTCGGCGGGATGTACGGCGTTGCGCAAGGTACCCTTTTTTGCGGTGAATCGATGTTCAGTCGCCAGGAAAATGCCTCCAAAACCGCACTGCTTGTTTTTTGCGCTGAATTTATCCGTCAGGGCGGAAAATTAATTGATTGTCAGGTGTTAAATACCCATACCGCGTCGCTGGGAGCCATTGAGACTCCGCGCAGGGACTACCTTGAACATTTAAGCAGGCTACGCCAGCAGCGCCTACCGAGCCACTTCTGGGTGCCCAGGACGTTATTTTCGCCTCAGGAGTGAATGTTTTCGGCACATTTTTTGTCGGGGTGTTATAATTGGTGCCGCAGAGTCGGTTTAGCCCATTACCCCGCCGCCGTTAAGGAACAGTTCGCGTCAGGCAACGCCTATCGTTTATCTCATCGTTCCCTTACACGTTGCGCTTTTAGTGCGGCTTTGTTGTGTGCGGTTAGAGTAATGCGCCAAACCCGATTTGCTGCGTTTTAAACGCACAAATCTTTACTTATTAAAAGAACTTCGGCATTATCTTGCCGGTTCAAATTACGGTAGTGATACCCCAGAGGATTAGATGGCCAAAGAAGACAATATTGAAATGCAGGGTACCGTTCTCGATACGTTACCTAATACCATGTTCCGCGTAGAGTTAGAAAACGGTCACGTGGTTACTGCACACATCTCCGGTAAAATGCGTAAAAACTATATCCGCATCCTGACGGGCGACAAAGTGACTGTTGAACTAACCCCGTACGACCTGAGCAAAGGCCGCATTGTCTTCCGTAGTCGCTGATTGTTTTAACGCCCGAATGGCGTCCAGATAATAAAAGGTCGGTTTAACCGGCCTTTTTTGTGGACTGATATTACGTATTTAATCCTCGATCATTCGTGCATATTCTTCCGTGAGGAAATCCACCAATGCACGAACCGACGGCAATAACCCCCTGCGCGATGGAAAAACCGCGTGAATGATCTCTCGCTTTGGTTCCCAACCGTCGAGTAATGCCACCAGCTCGCCTGCGGCTAATTGATCTTTTACCATCAACTGCGGAAGTTGCACAACTCCCACACCGGCAACGGCAGCTTCACGTAGCGCCAGCATATCGGTGGTGATCATTCGTGGCGTGAAATGTACCTCCGCACGAGCTTCCTGCGGGCCAAATAGCTCCCAACGATGCACATGTTTACCCGAGGCCAGGCTCAGCCCCGGCCAGCGAGTCAATTCAGCCGGAGAATGTAGCGCGCCCATTTTCTCGATTAGCTGCGGACTGGCATACAAACGATGCCCCCTGTCCGCCAGCACCCGCATCACCAGGTCGCTATCTTCAAATGGTCGAGGCCTGACACGAATCGCCACGTCCAGACCTTCTCCAACGACGTCAACACGGCGGTTCGTGGCCTCGAGTTGCACAGATACATCAGGGTAACGCGCCATAAAACGGGCAAGCATGGGTCCGATATGCACGTGCAGCAACGTAACCGGGCACGTCAGCTTCACAATTCCACGCGGTTCAACCTGTAGCGCAGCAATGGCATCCTGCGCTGCCTGCGCTTCCACCAGCATTGCCTTACAGTGTTCGTAGAACGTTTGCCCAACTTCAGTAACATTAAACTGCCGGGTGGTTCGCTGAATCAATCGCACCCCCAGCCTCTCCTCCAGTTGTGCAATTCGGCGGCTCAGCTTTGATTTCGGTTCATCGAGTGCCCGACCGGCCGCAGCGAATCCTCCTTCTTCAACTACGTGAACAAACCACGCGAAATCATTGAGATCCGGCTTAGTCATCTTATTGTCCTATTTATGAGACTGTGAAGGCTATTTTAGCTACTACTCAGTTCTCTGTCATGAATATAAGCTTATTCACATCAAGATAACGCCACTGAGGAGACACATATGAAACAAGTAACAGGCGTCTACACCGCACCTCGCCCACACTGGGTTGGCGATGGATTCCCGGTTCGCTCGATGTTCTCTTACCAGTCTCATGCTGAACAATTAAGTCCGTTCCTGCTGCTGGATTACGCCGGGCCACATACCTTCACCCCAGGTAATGAAAAACGTGGCGTGGGCGAACACCCTCACCGTGGTTTCGAAACGGTGACCATCGTTTACAGCGGTGAAGTTGAACATCGTGACTCAACCGGTCGCGGTGGGATTATCGGCCCTGGCGACGTGCAATGGATGACTGCAGGTGCAGGTATTTTACACGAAGAATTCCATTCTCCGGAATTTACCCGGAAGGGTGGCGAGCTGGAAATGGTGCAACTTTGGGTCAACCTACCAGCGAAAGACAAAATGGCCGTACCCGGATATCAGGGCATTAGTAGTGATGTTATCCCTACTGTCGCGCTGCCAGATGACGCCGGCACTCTCCGTGTCATTGCGGGCAGCTATCAGGAAACAAAAGGTCCGGCACATACCTTTTCGCCGCTGAATGTCTGGGATATGCGTCTGCAGCGTAATCATCAGTTCACACTGTCTCAGCCGGAAGGATGGAGCACCGCGCTGGTCGTACTGAAAGGCAACATTACCGTAAACGGCACCACGCCCGTCAGCGAGGCACAGCTGGTGGTGTTAAGCCAGCAGGGTAAAACATTGCATATTGAAGCCAGTAGCGATGCCAGCGTATTGCTGTTGTCAGGCGAACCGTTGAATGAGCCGATTGTGGGTTACGGTCCGTTTGTCATGAACACGAAACAAGAGATCGCAGAAGCCGTACGCGATTTTAACTCCGGCCGCTTTGGCCAAATCTGAATCAAAGGAGAATACTATGTCCAGCCCTGCAAACTTTAATGGTTCACGCCCGGTCATTGATGTAAATGATTCCGTTATGCTGCTTATCGATCACCAGAGCGGACTTTTCCAAACCGTAGGCGATATGCCAATGCCAGAACTGCGAGCACGTGCTGCCGCGCTGGCTAAAATGGCCTCCCTGGCGAAGATGCCGGTGATTACCACCGCATCAGTACCGCAGGGACCGAACGGCCCGTTGATCCCTGAGATCCACGCCAATGCGCCTCATGCTCAATACGTGGCGCGTAAAGGCGAAATCAACGCCTGGGATAACGAAGACTTCGTGAAAGCGGTCAAAGCAACAGGTCGTAAGACGCTGATTATCGCCGGTACCATCACCAGTGTTTGCATGGCTTTCCCAGCCATCAGCGCGGTTGCGGAAGGCTACAAAGTTTTCGCAGTGATCGACGCTTCCGGTACTTACAGCAAAATGGCGCAGGAAATTACCCTGGCACGTGTCGTTCAGGCTGGCGTAGTTCCGATGGATACCGCCGCCGTTGCTTCTGAACTGCAGGGAACATGGAACCGTGAAGATGCAGCAGAGTGGGCAGAAGTGTACACGAAAGTATTCCCGGCATATCAGTTGCTGATTGAGAGCTACAGCAAAGCCCAGGAAGTCGTCACCAACGGTGAAAAACTGGACTCTCAGCGCTAATCCTCTCCCCCACGCCTGTCCGGGTGGGGAATATGTACATTGCGTGACCAAACGAATATGAACATGTAAATTCTGCTTGACCGTTTTAGCGCAACTCCCTATAGTAGCGCCCCGTTGCCCCCCATGTGGTCAGGCAGCAATACAATATGGTGAGGTGTCCGAGTGGCTGAAGGAGCACGCCTGGAAAGTGTGTATACGGCAACGTATCCGGGGTTCGAATCCCCGCCTCACCGCCATATTCGAGAAAGAGCTCGTACGCAAGTACGGGCTTTTTTTTCGCATATTGCATTTGCCGGATGCGGTGCAAGCACCTTATCCGGCCTACGAATGACGAACAACCTGTAGGCCTGATAAGCAAAGCGCCATCAGGCATGCCATTTATCGCCGAGTAAGCAGCGTCAACACTTCGTAGTGTGCTGTGTGCGGAAACATATCGAAAAGCTGGACGCGTTCAATGCGATACCCTGGCAACTCACGAATATCCTTCGCCATGGTTTGCGCATTACAGCTGGAATAAATGATAAAACGCGGTGCCATGTGGGAAAGAAAATCACACAGCGGTTTGCCAATTCCCCGACGCGGTGGATTCACCAACACCAGGTCCGGTACTTCGCCCTGAGCGGTAGCAAACTGAGTTGAGTCCAGCGCCTGAAAATGCAGGTTCTGTAACCCAAGCTCCTGCGCAGACTGTTTCGCGCAGGTAATCGCCTCTGGCGCAATTTCAATCCCTGTCAGTTTCATCTGCGGCGTGGCGCAATGCAGACCAAAACCCCCGACGCCGCAAAACAGATCCCACATGTGATTAACCGGAAGCTGGCGTACCCAGTCGCGCGCCGTGGCATATAGCTGCCCCGCCACTACCGGGTTGGTCTGGAAGAAACTCTGCGGGCGTATCCACAACGGTACGTCGTTAAAACGTTCGGCCAGTGCCTGCTGTTCGGTCAGGAAGATTTCTGTCTCCCCTTCCATAATCGCCATATGCACAGGCTGGATATTGACGCTAATGACTTTTAACTGCGGTAACTGTGCCTGCAGCCACGGTAGCGCCGCGCGCAGTTGTGCCAGTTTCGCGTCGGAACGCAGGACAAAACGCAGCATTATACTGCCATCAAACTGGCTTTCCGTTAACAGCAGATACTTCAGCTCCCCGCGTTTACGCGCCACGTTATAGGGCGTCAGCCCCGCGCGGGCGATAAACGGTTTGAGTGTGGCAAACACGGGCGCAAAAGACTCAGGATAAAGCGGGCAGTCGCACAAATCCTCCGGCGTACCGTCACGATGCAGCATGCCCAACAGCGGTTTCTCCACGCTGCCGCTAACCACCATTTTAGCTTTATTACGAAAAGCGCTTTCCGGGCCGCTGACCGGCGCGCACCATTCTCCGACCGGATAATCGGCCAGCAGATTTTGCAAATCGGCTGTTTTGGCGAAGAGTTGATCGGCGACAGGCTGTGCTATCCACTGACAGGAGCGACAGCGTTCGGCGTCATAAAGTGCGCACTGCATACAAAAACCTACAAATTAACCGGGGGCCAAAATTATACACGTTATTGCAAGCGGAAGAACCGCCTGCTGGACGCAGGAACAAAAAGCAGTAGCAACACCAGCATATCCGGCAATTTTTGCATCACCAGCGTATGCAGGATTTCGCGTCTGGACTCCCCCGCAATACTGAACAGTTCCGGATATCCGTAGCCCAGCGAAGCTGCCCACAGATAGACGCTGGCGATAATCTGGGTCAGCAGATAGATCCAGCGGGCCCAGCTCCGTCCTTTGACCAGCGAAAATGCGCAGAAAATTTCGATAAACAGCAGCACCAGACTGCCCAGAAATACCAGCGTCAAATTCCAGGTCTGCACACTGCGATGAATAAACTCACTGGTTCCACGAAACCCAAGCGTATTAAAAATCATCAACAGATCGAGACAGCGGATCATAATGATAGCCAGCGCCGCCACCTGCACCAAAGCAGGGACGTTTAAGCGGGCATGTGATGTGGATGATTTCTTAAAAAATCCCAACGCGTCGTCTTCCATGAAAACGGCGCAACCACCACAGCTGCGCCGTATAGACAGATTGGCAGATTTTAGTTTTTTCAGCCGCGTCTTGCACGTTGGATATCGCGTATCCGTTGTTTTTCTGTTCGCGCCATCAGATACCACGCGATAAATCCGATAATTCCTACCACGCCAAGGATCAGCGTCGCCAGCGCGTTGATCTCCGGATTAACCCCCATACGTACGCTGGAGAACACCAACATCGGTAACGTTGTGGCCCCAGGACCAGAGACAAAGCTGGCGATAACCAAATCATCCAGCGATAGCGTAAAGGCCAGTAACCAACCGGAAATGACCGCCGGCATAATCATCGGCAGCGTAATGACGAAAAAGACTTTCAGCGGCGTCGCGCCGAGATCCATCGCCGCTTCCTCAATGGAGTGATCCAGTTCGCGCAAACGCGAGGAAATCACCACCGCTACATACGCCGTACAGAAGGTGACGTGCGCCAGCCAGATGGTCAACATACCGCGATCCGCTGGCCAGCCAATGGCGTGCGCCAGCGCCACAAACAGGAGCAGCAGCGACAAACCGGTAATGACATCCGGCATAACCAGCGGTGCGGTGATCATAAAGGCAAAACCATTCGAACCACGAAAACGGCCAAAGCGCACCATCACCACGGCAGCTATGGTGCCGAGGATCGCCGCCATCGTCGCAGCACAGGCAGCAATCGTTAAACTCATGCCGACGGCACTCATCATTGCAGTATCGTGGAAAAGTTCACCGTACCAGCGTGTTGACCACCCCGCCCACACCGTCACCAGCTTGGAGCTGTTAAACGAATAGATAACTAACATCAGCATGGGGGCGTACAGAAACGTAAACCCCACGACCAGGATAAAGATCCGCCACGGCGAGCGGACAACCGGTAAGTTATTCATCCGTGTTCCCCCACGCTTTTCTGCTGATACTTATGGAACCACATGATTGGCACAATCAGTAACAGCAACATGATGATGGCAACCGCAGACGCCACCGGCCAGTCACGGTTATTGAAAAACTCCTGCCATAGTACGCGGCCGATCATAATGCTGTCCGGCCCCCCAAGCAGTTCCGGAATAACAAATTCCCCTACCGCCGGGATAAACACCAGCATTGAGCCAGCGATAATCCCGCCTTTGGTCAACGGCACGATCACGCTAAAGAAGGTTTTTAATGGTCGGGCACCTAAATCCAGCGCAGCTTCCACCAGCGAATAGTCAATGCGCGTCAGTGCGGTATAAATCGGCAGCACCATAAAGGGCAAATAGGCATAAACAATGCCAATATAAACCGCCAGGTTGGTATGCAGGATCGTCAATGGCTGATCGATAACGCCCAGCCACATCAGAAAGTTGTTCAGCACCCCGTTATTTTTCAGGATCCCCATCCAGGCGTACACGCGAATCAAGAAAGAGGTCCAGGAAGGCAGAATCACCAGCAACAGCAAAATATTGCGCGTCGAGGGTTTGCTGTGCGCCACCGCCCACGCTAGTGGATACCCCAACAACAGACAGCAGATCGTCGAAATCCCCGCTACCTGCAAAGACTGCAGGTAAGCATCGAAATAGAGCGGGTCGTCCGTCAACTGCAGGAAGTTACCTAAATTGAGCGTAATAGATAGCTGACCATCGGCCCATGCCACAAGGTCAGTGTACGGCGGTATCGCCCGTGCCATTTCTGACAGGCTTATCTTGAAGACAATCAGAAACGGCAATAAAAACAGGAGAACCAGCCACACATACGGCAACGCGATCACCAGCTTGCGACCATGTTTCATTTGCAACTGCGACATATACAGCGTGAAACGGCTCGCTTTTTCGGCACGTGCCGGAGGTTCAAGTGTACTCATCTTCGCTCCTTAAACCGTCAACACCACACAGCTGTCCGCATCCCAACACAAACGTACCTCGTCACCCCAGGTCGGTAGCCCCTTGCGATAGCGATGTTCGTTTTGCAGCTGGGCACTCAACATCTGGCCGCTTTTTAAACGCACGTGGTACACCGACAAATCGCCCAGGTAGGCAATGTGCACCACCTCACCCACCGCAAAGTTATAGCCATCCGGCGGAGGGGCATCACAGAGCATGATTTTTTCCGGACGAAGCGCGACATACACCGGGACGTTATCGACAACAGAAGCATCGGCGTCCACTTTCAGCGGATGCACCAGACCTGGAGACTCTATAATCAAACCATCTTCCTGACGTTCTTTCAGTAGCCCCTCAAAAACGTTTACCGAACCGATAAACTCTGCGCTGTAGCGGGTGGTCGGATGCTCGTAGATCTCTTCCGGCTCGCCGATCTGCACAAATTTGCCGCGGTTCATGATTGCAATGCGACCCGCCATCGTCATGGCTTCTTCCTGATCGTGCGTCACCATCACGCAGGTCACACCGACGCGTTCCAGGATATCCACTACCTCCAGCTGCATGCGGTCGCGCAGTTTTTTATCCAAAGCGCCCATCGGTTCATCCAGCAGCAGCAGCTTCGGGCGTTTCGCCAGGCTACGCGCCAGTGCCACGCGTTGACGCTGACCGCCTGAAAGCTGATGTGGCTTACGTTTGGCGAACTCCTGCATGTGCACCAGCCCGAGCATCTCATTCACCCGGCTGGCGATTTCCGCTTTCGGCAGCTTGTCCTGCTTGAGTCCAAAGGCAATATTCTGTTCCACCGTCATATGTGGAAACAGAGCGTAGGACTGAAACATCATATTAATTGGGCGCAGATAAGGTGGGACATGCGCCAGATCGACACCGTCCAGCATGATTTGCCCGGTAGTCGGCAGCTCAAACCCCGCCAGCATGCGCAACAGGGTTGATTTACCACAACCGGACGCACCCAGCAGGGCAAATATTTCGCCTTTGTAGATAGTGAGATTGACGTCATCGACGGCGTGCTGACCGTCAAATGACTTCGTCAGGTTGCGAATTTCAAGCAGCGGGGTCAGCGCCTTGCGGATTTTCGCTTGTGGGCGTGGGGTTGCATCATTCACTCAAGTGCTCTCCGGCATAAATAAAGAAACAGTGCAAATAACGCACCTTATTGGTGCGTATTGCCGGGTTTTGTGTGTTCGGGATCGCGACATCCCCGGCAGGCACAAGCACCGCCGGGTCATGTCCCGAACATCGGGTTATTTCCCGCTTTTCACCTTCGTCCAGGCACGGGTGCGTACACGATCGATCTTCGGATCCTGTACTTTCAGTGTGAACAGTTTGGCGCGCACGTCCGCTGGCGGATAGATACCCGGGTTATCACGAACTTCCGGGCTAACCAGAGCCGTCGCTTCTTTGTTCGCATTGGCGTAGAACACGTGGTCGGAAATATGCGCAATCACATCAGGGCGCAGCAGGTAATTAAGGAACTGGTAGGCTTCGTCTTTGTTTTTCGCATCTGCAGGCATCGCGAACACATCAAAGAACGCCATCGCCCCCTCTTTGGGAATCGAGAAGGAGATATTGACGCCATTTTTCGCTTCTTTCGCACGGTTTGCCGCCTGCCATACATCCCCTGCCCAGCCAATCGCTACACAGGTATCTCCATTTGCCAGATCGTTAATGTATTGCGAGGAGTGGAAATAACGGATATTCGGACGCAGTTTCAACAACAAATCGGTTGCCGGCCCGGTGTAATCATCCGCTTTGGTACTGTTTGGATCTTTACCCAAATAGTTCAGCACAGTAGCAAACACTTCTTCAGGCGCATCGAGGAAAGAGACACCGCAGCTTTTGAGTTTTTCCAGATTCTCCGGTTTGAGGATCAAATCCCAGCTGTTAATCGGCGCATCCGCACCCAGCACCGCTTTAACTTTATCTACGTTGTAGCCAATACCGGTGGTTGCCCACATATACGGCATAGCAAACTTATTGTCTGGATCGTGTTTACCCACCAGTTTCAGCAGTTCAGGATCAAGGTTTTTCCAGCCTGGCAGTTTGCTCTTGTCCAGGGGCTGGAAAACGCCCGCGGTCAGTTGCCGTTCGAGGAAACTGGCTGACGGGACAACGAGGTCAAAACCGGTGCTGCCAGCCATGAGCTTACCTTCCAACACCTCATTGGAGTCAAATACATCATAAATGACTTTAATACCGGTCTCTTTCTCAAAATTAGCCACCGTGTCCGGAGCAATATAGTCAGACCAGTTATAAATATGCAGTGTTTTTTGTTCAGCAGCGAGCGTGCCGGCAGAGATGGCCATCAGAGCACCTGCAACCAGGCCTGATAACCATTTTTTATTTAAGGCGGTCATAATCTCTTTCCTTCTGAAAGTTCGTTAACAAACGAACAAAAAAGTCACACTCCAATGATATGCAAGAAACGTGCATATTATTTCATGCGGCATCAATGAAAGAGAGGTCTCTCTCCCCGCCGCTATTGCTCGCTGATATCCGCTGACTTATTCAACATGCATACAGCTACAGATAGCTCATAATAGGCAAATTGAACGGTGGCGTTTACAAGCCTTGCAAGAATAACTTTAGCCAGGATTCGAGGATATAGCCCAGATAAAAAAACGTCTTTTATCAATTTTTTATGCAGTTTTTGTCTATGACGTAAAGCGGAAGGGGCGGAACCGAAGTGAATAATTCTTTAAGAAAAGGTTAAATGCAGAATAAAAACGTGAAATACGCAACCGCTCTGGCAGCGGCTGCGCTATAAATACCCAAAATCAGGAACGATTAATGGAGGAAATGAACCTCTGCATTGCAGTTTTGCCCGTCTTCTTCGGCATTAAACAACAATTGATGTGCCCCGGCTTCAAGGATCACCATCGATATCTGTTCTTCGCTCTGACGCACAAAACATTCAAACTGTTCAAACGTCACACCCGGCATCACGGATAAAGACTGGCAAACCACCAGTTTTGGCAGATTATCATCCTGCATATCCAGAAAGGCTTTTACCGTCAGTGAGCTGGCATTGATAGCGGATAGATCGGCGGCCAGCGGCAGCAGCGCTGAAGGTCTGACTTCCGCCATCGCGGAAAATAGAATGACGTTATCCACCAGATCAATTTTTGCATCAAAAATGCCATCGAAGTTCTGCATGTGCGGTAGATGCAGCGCCTGACAGGTATCACATTCAAAAAAACTCATGCCCAGGTCGTCGAGCCATTGACGCAACGTATCCAGAGTGGGAACGACCAGTGATGTCATAATAATGTGCGACCTCTATTGATGAAAAAATTACCGGCACAGCTTACGCAAAAAGACCGTGTCATACCACGATCGCTATCGATATTGCGTTTAGCCGCCGATTTTAAGACAAAATTCAGGAGTAGCATGGCGCTCGATCCACTGGATCATCCGCGCAGCAATATCTATCCCTGTGGTTTTCTCCACGCCTTCCAGCCCTGGAGAGGCGTTGACCTCCATAACCAGCGGTCCGCGTTCTGCACGCAGGATATCGACGCCAGCAACATCAAGCCCCATCGTGCGGGCAGCTTTAAGCGCAATGTCCCTTTCCTGCAGCGTGATATTGGCAATCGTGGCAACTCCGCCGCGATGCAAATTAGAACGAAAATCGCCCTCTTTGGCCCGCCGCTCAATAGCCGCGACCACCTCATCACCCACAACGAAACAGCGAATATCTCGCCCCTTCGCCTCTTCGATATATTCCTGGACCAGAATATGGGCATTCAGACCACGAAATGCATCCACTACGCTCTCTGCGGCCTGCCGCGTTTCGGCCAATACCACACCGATCCCTTGAGTCCCCTCCACCAGTTTCACCACCAGCGGCGTACCGCCGACCATATCAATCATATCGCTGGTATCATCCGGCGAGTGGGCTATTCCGGTAATGGGCAGGTCAATTCCCTGTCGCGCCAACAGTTGTAACGAGCGCAGCTTATCGCGTGCGCGGGTAATCGCTACTGACTCATTCAGCGGATAGCTACCCAGCATCTCAAACTGACGTAATGCCGCCGTACCGTAGAAGGTAATGGCTGAGCCAATTCTTGGAATGACCGCGTCAAAATGGGGAAGCTGGCGGCCTTTATAATGGATAGAAGACGCTGCCGGGCTAATGTTCATATAGCAAGAAAGGGGATCGATAATTTCTACCAGGTGACCGCGTTGCATCGCTGCTTCACGCAGGCGTTTGCAAGAATAGAGCGTTCCATCCCGGGACAAAATGGCAATTTTCACCCTGCACCTCTCTAAAAGACCTGGTAAAAGCTGGCGTATCATACACCGGGTTAAACGCTTTAGCGCGTCGCCCACCCCTGTTTATGTAAATATTCCAGGATAAAGGGACGGCTTTCTTTAATGATGGTGCGGCGAATGTGATCGCTCCAGGTATCGCGACGCGTGTTGCTGCCACGGGTCAGATAGTATTGCGCAAGCTGTTCGTCATACTGCGACAAAACGTCTGTATCGAGCGGCTGATACTGGTTTTCGTGCACAACAAGCGACGCAGGCAGCCGGGGCTTGATGTCCGGGTTATCCGCAGGCCAGCCGAGACACAGACCAAACAGTGGCAAAACATGCTTCGGCAGCGTCAGTAATTCCGTTACCGGCTCAATATTGTTGCGCAGACCGCCAATGAACACACCGCCAAGTCCCAGCGATTCAGCCGCTGTCAGCGCATTTTGCGCCATCATCGCCGTATCAACCACGCCAAGCAACAGTTGCTCAGCCAGCCCCAGTTGCGCATCGGGGCAAATCTGCAAATGGCGATTAAAATCGGCGCAAAAAACCCAGAACTCGGCGGCCTGTGCGACATGTTTTTGTCCGCCGGATAAGGTCACCAGGGACTCCCGCAGACTTTGATCGGTAATACGAATTATCGTCGTGCACTGCAAAAAACTTGAACTTGATGTCCCTTGAGCGGCAGCAATGATCGCCTCACGCTGTGCGTCCGAAATACTTTCATCGGTGAAATGGCGAATGGAACGGTGGCTGCGAAGTAAATCAATGGTTGGCGTCATCTTTTTTTTCTCTGGCTGAATGGGAAGAAGCGTCGGGAGCACGCGACATCAGCTGCGGTGCCAACAGTTGCGCAATGCGCAACATCAACACCACCGCGGCGGGAAGCATTAACAGTACACCCAGAAATATCATTACCACACAGGCCAATGGCCCGTTCAGCGGTGCGGGTAAGGTGAGATAATCGTTAAGCGACAGCAGCGCCAGCGATAACAAAACCATCCCGATGATTTCCAGAATCAATACGCTTTTGGGTAACACGCCCACTGTGCGCATAGGTGCCTCCCGATAAATGGCGCTTAGTGTAAAACGTTCCGACAGCCCATGTTTAACAAAAATGCGGATTGAAAAACGAAGGCATAGACTAAGGATATCAAAGCAACAGGCTGAACCTGCTTTCCATCCGTCACAAATCGCGGCATCATAACAACATTCGCCATCCGGCCTGATAAGTTCGAGGAGATAGAGATGTTTGCCGTTATTTTTGGTCGCCCAGGGTGCCCGTATTGCGTGCGCGCAAAAGAATTAGCAGAAAAATTAAGCAATGAGCATGACGATTTTAACTTCCGCTACATTGATATCCATGCCGAAGGTATTACTAAAGCAGATCTGGAAAAAACGGTAGGAAAGCCAGTTGAGACCGTTCCGCAGATTTTCGTTGATCAACAACACATCGGCGGCTGCACGGATTTTGAAGCGTGGGCAAAAGAGAATATGAATCTGTTCGCCTGATAGCTGTTTCTACGCCCTCCGCTGGAGGGCGTAATCAGTTTTTTTTCCGCCGCTGACGCTGGTTGAATAAGCTACTGATAAATAAAAAACACAATGCCCCAAGCGCACACCAAAACACTGCACTGAACAGCCATGCCAGCTCTTGCCACAGCGAACGCGTCGGCATAAAAACGAACCGCATCAGTAACAAGCAGCACGGCGCTGCCAGTATTGCACCAAGAAGGGGTTTGAGAACCTCGCGACGGTGGGAGAAAAAGCTTGCCACAGCGCCAGGCAGTATAAAAAACAATAACCCGACCTCAGGATGCCCAGCCGCTCTAAATGCGCCTTTCATATTCAGCGTTAATGAAAGACACACTACAATAAAGAGCACAAAGCAGCAGATCGCACCCGCCCAACTTTGCTTATGTTTCAATCGTTCCTCCTGACATCTTCTCTATCGAACACTCTTTTCGCCCGCAGGCGTCCAGTCAGATAAAGTTACTCGGCATTCCATGCCAAAAACACACCCACACGATTCTTATAGCCGTTGATACGTAATGAGATTAAACTAGCCGCATATATTGTCATGCTGCATTATTTGGGGCTGTGTACGATGCTGTCGCCCCTTAATTTCTGGCAAAAACATTAGCGTAAATTGCCATTTCTTTCAATAGCTTACTAGTAAACAAGAAGTTAGCCTCCGTGAATATAAACGTCGCAGATTTGTTAAATGGGAATTACATCCTGTTATTATTTGTGGTCCTGGCTCTGGGCCTGTGTCTGGGTAAATTACGCCTGGGTTCAGTCCAACTCGGTAATTCCATTGGCGTTTTAGTGGTCTCCCTATTATTAGGTCAGCAGCACTTTAGTATTAACACTGACGCATTAAATCTTGGCTTTATGCTGTTTATTTTTTGTGTCGGGGTGGAAGCCGGTCCCAACTTTTTTTCGATTTTTTTTCGGGATGGGAAAAATTACCTGATGCTTGCACTGGTGATGGTCGGTAGCGCGCTGCTGATCGCCCTGGGACTGGGTAAGCTATTTGGCTGGGATATTGGCCTGACGGCAGGCATGTTGGCTGGTTCAATGACGTCTACGCCCGTTCTGGTCGGCGCGGGCGATACGTTGCGCCATTCAGGGATGGAAGGTACACAGCTATCCACCGCCCTTGATAACCTGAGTCTGGGTTACGCCCTCACCTATTTAATTGGGTTGGTCAGTCTGATTGTGGGTGCGCGCTATCTGCCAAAACTGCAGCATCAGGATCTGCAAACCAGCGCCCAACAAATTGCGCGTGAGCGCGGGCTGGACACTGACGCCAACCGTAAGGTTTATCTACCGGTGATCCGCGCCTACCGTGTCGGTCCAGAGCTGGTTGCATGGGCTGACGGGAAAAATCTGCGCGAGCTGGGCATCTACCGCCAGACCGGTTGTTATATTGAACGTATCCGCCGCAACGGTATTCTGGCCAACCCGGACGGTGATGCAGTGCTGCAAATGGGCGATGAAATTGCCTTAGTGGGCTATCCGGATGCACATGCTCGCCTCGACCCCAGCTTCCGTAACGGTAAAGAGGTGTTCGATCGCGATCTGCTCGATATGCGTATCGTCACCGAAGAGATTGTGGTGAAAAACCACAATGCCGTAGGTCGTCGTCTGGCCCAGTTGAAGCTGACTGACCATGGCTGCTTCCTGAACCGCGTGATCCGCAGCCAGATCGAAATGCCCATTGACGACAACGTCGTACTTAATAAAGGCGATGTATTACAGGTCAGTGGCGATGCGCGCCGTGTGAAAACCATTGCCGATCGTATCGGCTTTATTTCCATTCACAGCCAGGTCACCGATCTGCTTGCTTTCTGCGCATTCTTTATCATCGGCCTGATGATCGGGATGATCACTTTCCAGTTCAGTAATTTCAGCTTTGGCATTGGAAATGCGGCTGGACTGTTGTTCGCCGGGATCATGCTGGGCTTCCTGCGTGCTAACCATCCAACGTTTGGCTACATTCCTCAAGGTGCGCTGAACATGGTCAAAGAGTTTGGCCTGATGGTCTTTATGGCTGGTGTCGGTTTAAGCGCAGGTAGCGGCATTGGTAATGGCCTCGGCGCAGTGGGTGGCCAGATGCTGATTTCGGGTCTGATTGTCAGCCTGGTTCCAGTGATCATCTGTTTCTTGTTTGGAGCTTATGTATTGCGCATGAACCGGGCCCTGCTGTTTGGGGCGATGATGGGGGCGCGTACCTGTGCGCCAGCAATGGAAATCATCAGCGATACCGCGCGCAGCAACATTCCTGCTTTAGGCTATGCGGGCACATATGCGATTGCTAACGTTCTGTTGACGCTGGCGGGGACACTCATCGTCATCATCTGGCCTGGCATCGGTTAGAGCTGTTTTTTGCTTTTAATGAAAATTTTTTGCAGGTAAGCAGAACTTTTCTTAAAGGCGTCAGTCATAACTATTGCCACTGCTTTTCTTTGATGTCCCCAATTTGTGGAGCCCATCAACCCCGCCGTTTTGGTTCAAGGTTGATGGGTTTTTTGTTGCCTGGATTTTAACTCCCTCCCTCCTCCCCCGAAATTCCTCCCCAAATTTGCAGCATGCCGGTTATGGCACATACTTTTACTCGGTGCTAAATGGTGATGGGGGTTGCTATGTTACTCGCAGGCAAAGTCGCGGTGATCTTCGGCGGCAGCGGGGCTATTGGTAGTGCGGTTGCGCAGACCATGGCGCGCGAAGGTGCCCATGTGTACCTGGGCGCACGCCGTCAGGAAAAGCTTGATTGGGCAGCCAGTCGCCTGCGAATGGCGGGTGGCACTGTCGATACGTTTATCACCGATGTGCTCGACGAGCACGACACCTCAACACAAGTTACCCGCCTGGTACAGCGAATCGGTGGAATTGATGTGGTGGTTAACGCGACCGGCTTTATGCATGAACAGGGCAAGCGCATCGAGGCATTAGCCCTCTCTGAGTTTATGAGCGGTATCACTCCTTTCCTCTCGGCACAGTTCAATATCGCAAAATCCGTAACGCCGCACATGGGCGGCAATCGAGCGGGCGTCATTCTCACCGTTGTCGCGCCCGCGGCCCCGATGGCAATGCCTGGGCATTTGGGGCACATCGTCGGCTGTGCGGGAACAGAGGCTTTTATTAAAGCGCTAGCCAGCGAACTGGGGCCGGCAAATGTTCGAGTCGTCGGCGTGCGCTCACATGCGATTGTGGACGCGGTAGCGACCGGTTCCTATACCGGGGAGATTTTCACCGCTAAAGCGCAATCAATGGGTTTAACCGTCGATCAATGGTTAGCGGGCGCGGCGCAAGGCACCATGCTCGGACGCCTGCCTACGCTTGCACAAATCGCTGAGGTTACAGCCTTTCTGGCTTCAGACCATGCCGGAGCAATGACCGCTACGGTGGTAAATATTACCGGGGGCGCAACCGTAAGCTAATTTACCCGCTCTTTCACGCCGTGCGCTGCTGCGAGCCTTTTTTTGCACTCGTGCGGGAACACAATACTATGCCGCACATAATAACCAACGCGCTCACCAGATGATATGAATGCAGAGTGACGTGCATAAACATCACGCTAAATAATCCGCCACTCAGTGGAATCAAGTGTGAATAGATCTCTCCGCGCGTTGCGCCAATGGCGCTAATCCCTTTGTTCCATAACAGATATGACAGCCAGGAAGGAAAAATAACAAGGTATGCCAGCCCAGTAATAACGCCTGTATTTGCATAGCTATTCCAGCCCGGCATACCATTGCGTATCAACGCCAGAGCCAGTACCGGAATAAGTACAATCGCACCTAACAACGCGCTCACGGCAACAAATGCGTTTCCCTTCACCTCACACGGTTTAACGCGTAGAAAGGCACAATAAACAGCCCAACTCAGCGCTGACCCCATGGTCCAGACATCGCCCCGATTGAGATGTTCCAATACCTGTGCGTGCATCAACCCGCCTTGCGACACCAGCCAGATAACACCAACGGTACTCAGGAGCACACCTGCTATATTTCGCGCAGAGATCCGCTCTTTAAAAAAGAACTTATTGATTAACAGAACGAGTGCCGGTGTGGTGGACATATAAATCGCGGCATTGAGCGAGGTTGTATATTGCAGGCCGATATATAACGTTAAGGGGAAAAGAACCTGACCACAAAGCGCGAGGAAGACGATAGTACCAAAGGATTTTCTCATCGCTGGCCACTGCATGGCGATCTGTCGGAAATAAAGCGCCATCAATAGCAATGCGGTAAATACCCAGCGTGCTGCTGATAAAACGATGGGATTAACTTCGGCAACCAAGATATGGCCGACCACATAGTTCCCGCCCCAAAAACAGGCAGCCAGACTGAGTAAAAGATAGGGCATATTTGCGCCTTATTGTCAGTTGTACGGTATGACCACAAGGCTACGGCGGCGTGAGAATGAATGCTAATATAACGTTTTCATCCATGTGCATAGATTAAAACTATGAAATTCACGCTAAGGCAACTTGAGTTTTACATCGCACTTGCAGAAACATTACAAATTTCCAAAGCTGCTGCGCGCTGCCATATTTCTCAGTCATCAATGACCATTGCCATGCGGAATCTGGAAGAATCATTAGACGTGCAGCTATTTGTACGTTACCCCAAAGGCGTGAAGCTCACCGCCGAGGGCGAGCGCTTTCTGGCACATGCCTGCAACATCATCAACAGTAGCCACTCGGCTGTTGACGCCCTGCATGACAGGAGTGAAATTCTCACCGGCACGGTGCGCATAGGCATTGCCGAAACGCTCTCAGCCTATCTCATCCCGGATATACTCAACGATCTTGAACGACGTTTCCCTTTGCTGGAGATCGTATTTTATGAAGCTACTGCACCGGAACTGGTACAGGCGCTACGGGAACAAAAGGTCGATTTTTGCCTGCTTCTGACCTCAAATATCAGCCATGATAACGACCTTGAGATCGAAACATTCATTCGTTCACAGCGCCGCCTGTGGACGTCTATTGGGCATCCGCTACAGAGCCGGGCATCGATCCGTTTAATAGACGTCGAAAAGCTACCATTTTTACTGCTGGAAACCGATAAGTACCCTGACGTAATCATCAATTACTGGCAGCAGCGTGGCTATACGCCCAATATCAGTTTTCGCAGCAACTCTTTTGAAGCAATAAGAAGCCTGGTTGCAAAAGGCAGAGGAATAACCATTTTATCCGACCTGGTGTATCGCCCGTGGTCACTGGATGGTCTGCGCGTCATGCACAGAACGATTGATGATTTTATTACTTATATGGATGTCGGGACGGTAAAAAAAACCGCCCGGCCGTTGACGCCAGAGGCGATGAAAGTCATTGATTTTTTACGTCAGGCCGTTACCCGCCTCGACAAACCATTTTGATGATTTCATCTCTGATGTAATCCGGCAATGCGCTCCACCATCACCAGAATATCTTCCCGCGAGAGCGGTTTTTTGTCTGTGACAAAATGCAGCGTCATCCCTTCAATAAATGCATCCAGCGCTCGTGCGGTTACCGGCTCGAACCACTGCTCCAGCGTTTGTTGGCTGCGTAGCATCCAGTTTTGCATCACTGTTTTTAGCGCCGGTTTACGGCTGGCGAAGGCATATAACTGATACATAAGCTCCATGTTGTCAGGCGTTGTGACCTGAGAGCTATAGATCATATCGGTAATCGCATGGCAGGCCTGTGGCGCATTTTCAACACCGGCAAAAAATGCCTGATATTGCACAGACATGGTGTCAGCAAAACGCTCGAATGCCTCCATTAAAAGCTCATCTATTCCCGAAAAGTAATAGGTCATTGAGCCCAGCGGCACCTCGGCAATCATGGCGATTTTCCGGTGTGTAACCCCATGAATACCATGGATTATAACCGCATCCAGCGTGGACTGGACTATTTTATCCCGTCGTTGTGGGTCGTTCGCGCGTCGCACTGCCTTACCTCTTCTTGCATTTGTGTACAAATGTACACAACCTTGCTAATGTTGTCTTCTTCCCTCTTTTCTTTGGCTCGAATTCATGACTGGCATCTCATCACGCAAAGCCTTAAGACGTCGCACCTGGGCGCTGTTCACGTTCTTCTTTTTACCAGGATTATTAATGGCCTCCTGGGCAACGCGTACCCCTGCCATCAGAGATATTCTCTCCATCTCTACCGCCGAAATGGGTGCGGTGCTGTTTGGACTCTCAATTGGTTCGATGAGTGGCATTCTTTGTTCGGCCTGGCTGGTGAAACGATTTGGCACACGCAACGTCATCCGCGCCACCATGTCATGCGCGGTTCTGGGAATGACAATTCTCAGCCTCGCATTATGGTTGCATTCCGCCTGGCTGTTTGCGTTTGGTCTGTGCGTGTTTGGCGCCAGTTTTGGCGCGGCAGAAGTGGCTATCAACGTCGAAGGTGCAGCGGTTGAGCGTGAAATGAACAAAACTGTTCTGCCGATGATGCATGGTTTCTACAGCCTTGGAACGCTGGCTGGCGCAGGTGTTGGCATGGTACTTACCGCCGTCAGCGTCCCCGCGACAGCACATATTCTGCTGGCGGCGATGGTGGCTATTACCCCTATTTTTATCGCTATTAAGGCTATCCCCGACGGCACAGGTAAGAATGCTACTGACGGTTCGCACGCCGTTGAAAAAGGGTTGCCATTCTATCGCGATATGCAGTTGCTGCTGATTGGCGTCGTGGTGCTCGCAATGGCATTTGCCGAAGGTTCCGCCAACGACTGGCTTCCATTACTGATGGTTGATGGACATGGATTTAGCCCGACATCCGGATCGCTGATTTATGCCGGCTTTACGCTCGGTATGACCGTCGGGCGCTTCACCGGTGGCTGGTTCATCGACCGCTACAGCCGTGTGGCAGTAGTACGCGCCAGTGCACTGATGGGCGCGCTCGGTATCAGCCTGATCATTTTTGTCGACAGCTCATGGGTGGCAGGTGTCTCGGTGATCCTTTGGGGGCTAGGGGCTTCTCTCGGCTTCCCGCTGACCATTTCAGCCGCCAGCGATACCGGCCCTGATGCGCCAACCCGCGTGAGCGTTGTTGCGACTACTGGCTATCTGGCATTCCTGGTCGGTCCGCCGCTGCTGGGCTATTTGGGTGAACACTATGGCCTGCGCAGCGCCATGTTGGTTGTGCTGGCGCTGGTGCTTGTCGCAGCCATCGTAGCGAAGGCTGTGGCTAAACCGGATGTCAAAAATACCACTGTGATGGAGAACGGCTAATGGGTATCAAGTTAATTGCAGTAGACATGGACGGTACGTTTTTAAGTGACCAAAAGACCTATAACCGCGAGCGGTTTATGGCGCAGTACCGTCAAATGAAAGCACAAGGGATCCGCTTTGTAGTCGCCAGCGGCAATCAGTATTACCAGTTGATCTCTTTTTTTCCCGAACTGGCCAATGAAATCTCATTTGTGGCGGAAAACGGTGGCTGGGTGGTCAGCGAAGGGGAAGATATTTTTAACGGTGAACTGGCAAAAGACGATTTCCAGACCATCGTAGAATATCTGCTGACCCGTGCAGACGTTGATATTATCGCCTGTGGTAAAAACAGCGCCTACACCCTGAAGCAGTACAGCGATGAGCATAAATCCATCTCTGCCATGTATTATCACCGTCTTGAATTTGTCGATAACTTCGACAATATCAACGATGTATTCTTCAAATTTGGCCTGAATATCTCCGACGATCGCATTCCCCAGGTGCAGGCCGATCTTCATGAGGCGATTGGCGACATTATGGTACCGGTGCATACCGGATACGGCAGTATCGATTTAATTATTCCGGGTGTTCATAAAGCCAACGGCCTACGCCTGCTGCAACAACGCTGGAATATTACCAACGATGAGGTTGTCGTGTTTGGCGATGGCGGAAATGATATCGAGATGCTGCGCCAGGCAGGATTTAGTTTTGCAATGGCCAACGCCCATGAGCCGGTTATCCAGGCGGCGAAATATCGCGCGGGTTCGAATAACGAAGAGGGCGTGCTGGATATTATCGACCGCGTGTTAAACAATGAAGCACCGTTTACACATTAACGCCTCAGCACAGACGGCAACAAAATGATGGCATGATCTATTCATAATCCGCCTCAAATTAACCCACTGGATTATTACTTCCAGTGAATATTTCAGGTGAGCAGATTATGAAGAAAAGTGTACTGATGGCAACAGTGTTGCTGGGATTTGCAGGAACAGCATTTGCACAGAATGTTACCGTTGATGTGCCAAGCGGATACAAAGTAGTGGTTGTTCCTTCTTCCGTCAATGTTCCGCAGGCGGTCAGTGTCGCTACTGCCCCGCAAACGGTTTATGTTGCTCCGGCAGCCACTCCAGCCCCTGTTTACCGCGCACATCCGTATGCGCGTCATGTTGCCAGCGTAGGTGAAGGGATGGTCATTGAGCATCAGATTGATGACCATCACTAATGATTGCAAAGCCCGGAAACCGGGCTTTAACCTTCCCGGGAATTCCCTACCCGCTTATCTTTCAGAAAGATAACCATCAGAATCAGCCACAGCACACCGCTGGCCAGATTAAACAGACTGAACAAGCCGTTGCCTCCCAGCAGATAAGCATGTTTACTCAGCTCAATACCAACGGTAAATATCAGCATTTGCAGCATACCCATTGCTGCTGAAACTGTCCCTTTGCTCATTTCACTGGCAAACAGCGTCAGGCGCACCAACCCGGCATTCGCCACGCCAATGCCAAATGCATAAAGACTTAAACCTGCCGTCATCCACAGATACGCATGAGAAGAAACAACCGTGGCCGCGGCGGCAATGATCAATCCCACGGAGATTGGCCAGCCCCCCATGATGATCAGCGAGCGCACCGTGCGGCGGGATGTCAGACGCGCCAGCACCAGGTTACCTGCAATCAGTGCACCAAAAATCGGCACCTGCAGCAGGCCATATTCGTAGCTGCTGAGATGTTCGCCACTGATAATAATGATCGGGGACTGCGCAATCCACGCCAGCAATGGCAGACTGACAAAGCCCAATGCCAGTGCGCCTGCGACAAAACGCACATTCTTTAGCACCAGCTTATAATCTTTGCCCAACTCTTTGATAGAAAGCTTCTCGCCCAGACGGGTAGCCGTTTCCGGCATCGCGCGCTGCAGGCCAAAAAAGGCAATTGCAGCCAGCGCGGCAAACAGGACAAACATGCCTTCCCACGGAAGGACATGTACCCAGGCGGCCCCAACCAACGGCCCCAAAAGCGGTGCAATCAATGCTACGTTTGCCATTAGCGCAGTGATTTTAATGCACACCGCTTCTTCAAAGGACTCCTGAATTGCGGCGTAACCTACCGCGCCAATAAAGCACAGGCTAATCCCCTGTAAAAAACGCAGGAAAGTAAATTGCTCAATATTTTGTGCAAACAGCGTTGCGAGGCAGGTCACAATGAACCAAACCACCCCGGTTAACATCACCGGACGACGACCAACACGGTCCGACAGCGGCCCTAACAACCACTGTAAAAACATGCCGCCTGCCAGATAAGCGGTCATGGACGTTGGAACCCAATCTAAACCGGCCTGATATTGCTCCACCACCGCCAACATTCCGGGTTGGATCATATCGTTACCGATATATGTAGAGAATTCGTAAAGCACCAGACAGAGAGGGAAAAGTAATGCCTGACGCCCCAAGCGGGCGCCTGAAGATAAACGGTTCTGCATGCAATCTCTTAACAAATGAAAAAACGCGCAAAGTGTAATAAATGCGCCTTACTGGTGATAGTGAATTATGTGATTTGAAAGCAAAATGCGCACATTTTTACACTCAATTACACGATAGCTTTTTGTTTTAAGGTTAATTTAAGTTGAGACCGCTATCATGCTCAATAAGCCTCATTAATTGTCTTAAAAAGAGTCAGTTAACAGACAAATAGGACAAGACCGCTTTTTATCGCCTGAAAGCAATTTTATGATCCCCAATATGGGCCTTTTTAACGATTACATTGAGTCTGGATGTTATGCTGGAAAATCTGAACAACTCGCTTTTTTACCTGATCAACGCCACGCCGGACTCTGCGCAATGGACGATCTCGCTCGCCATTTTTATTGCCAAAGATCTGATTAGCATCGTACCGCTACTGGCGATCATTCTCTGGCTTTGGGGGCCGCAAAACCGCGTGACCATCCAGCGCCAGTTGGTCATAAAAATGGCGATTGCGCTGGCAGTCGGCTTGACCATTTCATGGATCATGGGACATTTATTCCCTCACGACCGGCCATTCGTCAATCATATCGGCTACAACTTCCTGCACCATGCTGCAGATGACTCCTTCCCGAGCGACCACGGTACGGTTATCTTTACCTTCGCGTTGGCCTTCCTGTTCTGGCACCGCCTGTGGTCCGGAGCACTGTTGATGGTCGTCGCCGTGGCGATTGCCTGGTCGCGTGTTTACCTCGGCGTACACTGGCCGCTGGATATGCTGGGGGGGTTACTGGCAGGTCTGATCGGCTGCCTGAGCGCCCAGATGATCTGGCAACGATTCGGCACAACCCTGTACCACGGTTTGCAGACCTGCTATCGCACCTGTTTTGCCCTGCCTATTCGTAAAGGCTGGGTACGTGACTAACCCACGGTAAAGAGAGTAGTATTAAGCGCGAAACTGAGCACGTATTCTACTCTCCAGGGGAACTATGGAAACTCGACGCGACGAGCGTATTGGTCAATTACTGCAGGCGCTAAAACGCAGCGATAAATTACACCTTAAAGAAGCCGCGACACTGCTGGGTGTATCAGAAATGACCATTCGTCGCGATCTGAATAATAACACGGCCCCGGTCGTACTGCTTGGGGGCTATATTGTTCTGGAACCCCGTAGCGCCAGCCACTATTTAATCAGCGATCAAAAATCCCGCCTGGTTGATGAAAAACGCCGGGCTGCGCAACAGGCAGCCAGCCTCGTCCAGGCGCATCAGACCGTTTTCTTCGACTGCGGAACAACAACGCCGTGGATCATTGAAGCGATCGATAATGAATTACCGTTCACCGCAATCTGCTATTCACTGAATACGTTTCTGGTGTTACAGGAGAAACCACAGTGCCGCGTCATTTTATGTGGCGGCGAATTCCATGCCAGTAATGCTATTTTCAAGCCACTCGATTTCCAGGAAACCCTGAATAACGTCTGCCCGGATATCGCTTTTTATTCCGCAGCCGGCGTGCATATCGATAAAGGCGCAACCTGTTTTAACCTTGAGGAATTACCGGTTAAACACTGGGCGATGTCGATGGCGCAGTACCATGTTCTGGTGGTCGATCACAGCAAGTTTGGGAAAGTGCGTCCCGCGAGGATGGGCGAATTAAAACGCTTTGATACCATCATCAGCGATAACCGCCCGGATGATGCGTTTGTCGAGTATGCCAAAGCGCAGCATATCAAATTGATGTACTAAATTTGTGCCGGATGACGGTGCTTTCATATCGTCATCCGGCATCAGCGATTAAGAGAACCAGCCACCAAACCACTGGTGGAATTTCATCATAACGAAGTCCCACATCCGGCTAAAGAATCCCCCCTCGTCCACCGCTTCCATCACCATCAACGGACGCTGTTCAATAGATTTTCCGTTCAACTGGAAGTCGATTGTCCCCACAACCTGGCCCTTCTTCAGTGGCGCGGTCAGTTGTGGCTCTGTCAGGGTAAAGCTCGCCTTCAGGTTTTTCAGCTGACCGCGCGGAATGGTCACAGACCCACCTTCCCCAGCGCCCAGATTGACTTCACTCTTATCTCCAAACCAGACTCGTTGGGTAACAAAGGTGGCGTCCGGTTTAATCGGCGTAACGGTTTCAAAGAAGCGGAAACCCCATGTCAGCAACTTTTCGGATTCATTAAAGCGAATACGATCGGTTTTTGCCCCCAGCACCACGGAGATCAAACGCATATCGCCCTGTGTCGCGGATGCAACCAGGTTATAACCGGCTCCCGCCGTGGTGCCCGTTTTCATACCATCCACATTCAGGTTGGTACTCCACAGCAGGCGGTTACGGTTAGGCTGGCGAATTTTATTAAAGGTAAACTCTTTCTCTTTATGGATGGCGTACTCTTCCGGCACATCGTGGATTAACGCTTTACCCAACAATGCCATATCACGCGCGGTACTGAACTGCCCTGCTGCATCCAGACCATGTACTGTCTGGAAAGTCGTGTTGGTCAATCCCAGTTTTTGCGCATAGCCGTTCATCAAACCGATAAACGATTCCTGGCTGCCGGCAACATAATCAGCGAGCGCAATACAGGCGTCATTACCAGACTGAATGATCACGCCTTTGTTCAGATCGGACACCGCAACCTGATCGCCAGGCTTGAGGAACATCACCGAAGAGCCGCGCAGGGCCGGATTCCCGGTCGCCCAGGCATCTTTCCCGACGGTAACCATGTCATTCAGATTAATTTTCCCGGCTTTTAGCGCCTGACCGACCACATAGCTGGTCATAATCTTGGTCAGACTGGCGGGATCCAGTTTCTCATCGGCATTACCTTCCGCCAGCACTTTGCCGCTGGCGTAATCCATTAAGATCCACGCACGTGCGTCAACGCTCGGCGGGGCCGTTGGTTGTTCCGCCGCCTGTACGGTCGGCGCCAAAAGGATTAAGAGTGCTGAACCTGCAGCAAGGCTGCGTAGGGAAGAGAAGTATTGCGTCATAAATGCCACCCGAGTATCCATTCCAAAAAACCACGTCATACCACACCGTGTTTACACAAAACCGGCCAAGTTGCCTCAGCCAACCATACAGAAAAGTTCTGATGGATGACGTGTAAAATAAGTGCGGTGAGTAATAACGCACTAACGAGCTTAAAGAAACCGTAAGTTGGTAAAGTTTTTAAAGTTTATGCAATAACGCCGCGCTGCGCTGCTCTCATCACGATTTTTTTGCGCCTTGTTGCGTAAATATTAGGTTTACCCCACCATGTGAGCGAGTCAGATAGAGAATGCAGCTATAAAGCTGCTCAATTAATTTGCGGGGTTACTATGATTACACTGTGGGGTCGCAATAATTCGACCAACGTAAAAAAAGTATTGTGGACACTCGAAGAACTGGAACTGCCGTATAGCCAAATTCTGGCTGGGGGACAGCATGGCGTAAATCATGACGCAGACTATCTGGCGATGAACCCTAACGGACTGGTTCCACTGCTACGCGATGACGAAACAGACGTATTGCTGTGGGAATCCAATACCATTGTCCGCTACCTGGCGGCCCAGTACGGGCAAAAACGACTGTGGGTTGACGCTCCGGCGAAACGTGCCGAGGGTGAAAAATGGATGGACTGGGCTAACCAGACGCTGAGCCCTGCACATCGGGTTATCTTATTTGGTCTGGTCAGAACCCCTGCCGATCAACGCGATCAGGCAGCCATCGAGGCCGGTGCGAAGGTCTGCGATAACCTGTTTGCCACTCTCGACAACGCGCTGGCCGACCGGGCGTGGTTTTCTGGCGCTGAATTTGGCACTGCGGACATCGCCGTCGCACCGTTCATCTATAACCTGTTTAATGTCGGCCTGAGCTGGACGCCGCGCCCTCACCTGGAACGTTGGTATCAACAGCTCACCGAGCGCCCGGCATTCCAGAAAGTCGTGATGATCCCGGTCAGCTAATCCTGTCAGGGACTCACTTTCAGCAATTCCCCGTCGGACTCGTCGGTTAATACATACAAATAACCGTCTGGTCCGACGCGCACATCGCGGATTCGCTGCCCTCTGTCATGCAAAATACGTCCGTCTTCCGTCACTGTATTACCTTTCACGCTTAACACAATCACCCCCTGTTCTTTCAGCGCACCAATAAACAGTTTGTGTCTCCACTGTGGGAACGTATCGTGATTATAAAAGGCCATCCCACTGACAGCAGGTGATTTTTCCCAGTAAAAGATAGGCTGCTCGGTGCCCGCCACAATTGAGCCTTTTGCTTCGGGGATGTTGAAACCACTGTAGTTAACA
Source organism: Citrobacter sp. wls716 (assembly GCF_005280975.1). Taxonomy (NCBI): domain Bacteria; kingdom Pseudomonadati; phylum Pseudomonadota; class Gammaproteobacteria; order Enterobacterales; family Enterobacteriaceae; genus Citrobacter; species Citrobacter sp. wls716. The sequence continues at coordinate 44,535 of NZ_SZWX01000018.1, read as the reverse complement.
CCCCATGTCGCGATTGGCCATCCATAGTTTTTACCTTTCCCGGGGATATTGATCTCATCTCCGCCACGCGGGCCATGCTCATTGAGCCACAACGCATCGCTCCAGGGATTCATCGCCATCCCCTGCGGATTGCGGATGCCATACGACCATATTTCAGCCCGCGCGCCAGTCTGGTTCACAAACGGGTTATCCGGTGGAATTTTGCCCTCGTCTGTTAGTCGAACCACTTTGCCCTGTAATTTGTCCAGTTCCTGAGCGGTTATGCGCTGGTTATTCTCGCCAAGGCCTATAAACAAATAACCTTTGCCATCAAATACCATACGCCCGCCAAAATGATTCCCGGTTGATAACTTAGGCATTTGGCGGAACACCGTCCGGAAGCCCTGCAGGTGTTTACGATCGTCACTTAACAGCCCGTAGCCTACTGCTGTTCCGGCTTTCCCTTCACTGTCAGCTTCCGCGAAGCTTAGCCACACCCGCCGGGATTGGGCAAAATCCGGTGCCAACGCCACATCAAGCAGTCCCCCCTGACCATTCGCCCAGACTTTGGGTACGCCGGTCAGCGGGTCGGAAAGCCCCTTATCGGGTTGCCAGAGCCTAAGTTGCCCTCCTCTGAGCGTAATCAGCATACTGCGATTATCGGGTAAAAAGGCCAGCGACCACGGGTGGTCGAGTTTGGTTTGCAGGATCTCCACCTTGACGGCAGCGGCATAGGGGGAAAGCAACGCCAGTGAGGCAACACAGAGAAAGAGTCGACGCATAGCACCTCCTTAATGGCTCTGCTTAAAGCGTAGCCAGCAAGGGGAATTATCCCGCCACTTTTACATAATCTTAACGAAAAGGGGGAGCGCCCTCCCCCTGGTTCAGATGTGTTCCAGCGTTGAATAAGCTTGCAAACTCTGGATACTCAGCGTCAGCGTTGTCAGGCAGTTTTCCAGTTTCTCTGCATTAACGGCAATAAAGTTCGGACAATCATGATGTCCACTCATCAGACAAACAGCGGTGGCGGCTAACGCCCCTTCAGCACGACGAAGGGCATTCCACTCTTCCTGATCAAGATGCATACCGTGGAGCTGTGATTGATCGTGCAATTCGCGATTCAGTTCAAAAAAGTTATCACGCAGACGATCGCTCTCGCTGACTGACATATAGCCTTTCGCTTTTCTCAACTGCAGATAAGCGGCAAGTTCGATACGGGCGTTTATCAATTTGTTGAGAAGATCGGTTCTCAGTCTGTCAACAACCATACCTTGTTCCTCCTCTTTCCAACTATGGTGCAACTTAATAGTATGGTTATTTTTTGAACAAAGTCGTGTCCAGGATCAATCCATCACTTAAAATTAACATAATTTACAAATAATCTTTAATTCCGCGCCCGGCAGGCCGCTGATGATTTGAGATTGCGATACAATTTTTGTTCAGAACTCTGTAGAATCCCTGCCCTGAATATTCCAATAACTGAACACTTTTTACGCTATGAGCAATGTAACCCACCAGCCGAAAATCGGCTTTGTCTCCCTCGGCTGCCCGAAAAACCTTGTCGATTCTGAGCGCATCCTGACCGAACTTCGTACCGAAGGCTATGATGTCGTACCAAGCTACGACGACGCGGATATGGTCATCGTTAACACCTGCGGCTTTATCGACAGCGCAGTTCAGGAGTCACTGGAAGCCATTGGTGAAGCGCTGAACGAAAACGGCAAGGTGATCGTCACTGGCTGTCTGGGCGCGAAAGTCGATCAGATCCGTGAGGTCCACCCGAAGGTACTGGAAATTACCGGACCGCACAGCTACGAACAGGTTCTGGAGCACGTTCACCACTATGTTCCCAAACCAAAGCATAATCCTTTCCTGAGCCTGGTTCCTGAACAGGGCGTCAAGCTAACGCCGCGCCATTATGCCTATCTGAAGATTTCTGAAGGCTGTAACCACCGCTGTACGTTCTGCATTATTCCGTCGATGCGTGGCGATCTGGTGAGCCGTCCGATTGGCGATGTTCTCAGCGAGGCTAAACGTCTGGTCGATGCGGGCGTGAAAGAGATTCTGGTGATCTCCCAGGATACTTCTGCTTACGGTGTGGATGTGAAGCATCGTACCGGTTTCCATAACGGCGAGCCCGTTAAAACCAGCATGGTTGACCTGTGCGAACAGTTGTCAAAACTGGGGATCTGGACCCGTCTGCATTACGTCTACCCGTACCCGCACGTTGATGATGTGATCCCGCTGATGGCGGAAGGGAAAGTCCTGCCTTATCTGGACATCCCGTTACAGCATGCAAGCCCGCGAATTCTTAAACTGATGAAACGCCCAGGCTCTGTGGACCGACAGCTGGCACGTATTAAACAGTGGCGTGAAATCTGCCCTGAACTGACCCTGCGTTCAACGTTTATTGTTGGCTTCCCGGGCGAAACCGAAGAAGACTTCCAGATGCTGCTCGATTTCCTGAAAGAAGCGCGTCTGGACCGCGTCGGCTGCTTTAAATACAGCCCGGTAGAAGGTGCAGGAGCCAACGATCTGCCAGATCAAATCCCGGAAGAGGTAAAAGAAGAACGCTGGAACCGCTTTATGCAGCTGCAGCAGCAGATCTCTGCTGAACGTTTGCAGGAGAAAGTGGGCCGCGAAATTCTGGTCATCGTGGACGAAGTTGACGAAGAAGGCGCGATTGGTCGAAGTATGGCTGATGCCCCTGAAATCGACGGTGCGGTGTACCTGAATGGCGAAACCAACGTGAAGCCTGGCGATATCCTCCGCGTGAAAGTCGAAAACGCAGATGAATACGATCTGTGGGGCACTCGCGTTTAATAAGCGTAACTCAACCGTAGGCCGGATAAGGCGTTACGCCGCATCCGGCAACGCCTGATGACGACGCCAGCGCGTCTTATCAGGCCTTGTATTATCCTTTGATCTTCGGATCCAGCGCGTCGCGCAACCCATCCCCCAGCAGGTTAAACGCCAGCACGGTCAGGAATATCGCCACCGCCGGGAAAATCGCCACGTGCGGCGCGATCACCATATCAGCCCGCGCTTCATTGAGCATGGCCCCCCATTCTGGCGTCGGCGGCTGTGCCCCTAAACCGAGGAAGGACAGGCTCGCGGCAGAGATAATCGACGTGCCGATTCGCATGGTAAAAAAGACCACGATCGATGAAACCGTCCCCGGCAGGATATGGTTAAAAATGATGGTCGCGTCACTGGCACCAATGCTGCGTGCTGACTCAATAAATGTTTGTTGCTTGAGAACCAACGTATTGCCACGAACCAGTCGCGCAAAAGCCGGAATGGAAAACACCGCAACCGCAATAATCACGTTCGCAATGCCGCTGCCCAGCACGGCGACCACTGCTATTGCCAGCAAAATCCCTGGAAAGGCAAACAGCACATCACAGATACGCATAATCAGCCGATCCCACCAGCCTTCGTAATATCCAGCCAGCAGACCCAGTACCGTGCCAATCGCCGCGCCAATAAAGACGGCAAAGACCCCGGCCGCCAGAGAAATTTGTGCGCCAACCAGTACGCGGCTAAAAATATCCCGCCCAAGCGAGTCAACGCCAAACCAGTGCAGCATCGAGGGACCATCATTCAGTCGGTCATAATCGAAGTAGTTCTCGGCATCAAATGGCGTCAACCAGCGAGCAAAAATCGCCACCGCGATCAGGACCAGGACAAATACACCCGCAATCATCGCCATGCGCTGGCGGCGAAAACGACGCCAGAACTCATGCCACGGCGTGCGTATCTGCTCTGGCTTAACAAGGGGCATTGCATTCAAAATCGCCTGTCGGCGCCAGTTAAAAAATCGCATCCTTACTTGTACCTGATAGCCGGGTTAATGGCGGCGTAAAGCACATCCACCACTAAGTTGATAAGAATAAACTCCAGAGAAAACAACAGCACCTCGGCCTGGATCACCGGGTAGTCGCGCATTTCAACTGAGTCGACCAACAATCGCCCAAGACCAGGCCAGTTGAACACCTTCTCAACCACAATAGAACCGCCCAACAAAAAGCCAAACTGCAACCCCATCATGGTGACCACCGGGATCATCGCATTACGCAAGCCATGTTTTAATACCACCCAGGTTTCACTCACCCCTTTGGCCCGCGCGGTACGCATATAGTCTTCACTGAGCACATCGACGAACGATGCGCGAGTAAACCGGGCTAACACCGCGGCCACCGCCGCACCCAGCGTAATTGACGGAAGGATATAGTGCAGCCAGGTGTCAGCGCCAACGGTGGGCAACCAGCCAAGCTCAACGGAGAATATCTGCATGAGCAGCATGCCAAGCGCAAAGGCCGGGAAAGAGATCCCGGTTACTGCCAGCGTCATACTCAACCTGTCAGGCCAGCGGTTGCGCCAAACGGCGGCAATGATCCCCGCCGTCATACCAAACAAAACCGCCCACGCCATACTGGCGATCGTCAGCCATAGCGACGGCATAAAACGACTGGCTATCTCTTCTGAAACCGGACGACGAGAAACCATCGAGGTCCCGAAGTCACCTTGCAACACGTTGGTCATGTAATGCCAGAACTGAATATGCAGCGGCTGGTCCAGACCCAACTGCGTACGCACCAGTTCAATCACCTCGGCGTCGGCTTCCGGTCCGGCAATCAGCCGCGCCGGATCGCCGGGTAGCAGGTGAACAAATAAAAATACCAGCACCGCCACAATTAACAGCGTCGGAATCAACCCCAGCAGGCGTTTGAAAACATAGTTGAGCATCAGACTCCCTTCGCCGGCCCCGTCCATGCAGGGCCGAATGAATAGCTTATTTCAAATCCGCGTCATCAAAACTAAACCCGGTGTCGGGCATGATCCAGAATCCGGTCAAATTCGTACTGTGCGCCGAGATCAGTTTCTCCACCACCAGCGGGATCCACGGCGACTCTTTCCAGATGATATCCTGCGCGTCCTTGTACAGCTTCGCTTTCTGCGCCGGATCGTTGGTTTGCAAGGCCGCCGCTAAATCACTGTCCACCTGCTTATTGCTGTAGAACGCGGTATTAAACAAGGTTGGCGGCCAGTTCTGTGACGCAAACAGCGGCGACAACGCCCAGTCCGCTTCGCCTGTAGACGCCGACCAGCCGGTGTAGAACATCCGTACCCCGCTTTCTTTCTGCGCCTTACCCTCGACTTCCGCCGCCCGCTGCCCGGCATCCATCGCCGTCACCTGAGCCTTCACGCCCACCTGCGCCAGTTGCTGCTGGGTAAATTGCAGCACTTTCTGCGCGGTGCTGTGGTTATGGGATGACCACAGCGTGGTGGTAAAGCCGTTGGGATAACCCGCTTCTTTCAGCAATTGGCGTGCTTTTGCCGGATCGTAAGGCCACGGCGTGTAGCTTTGCGCATAGGCTATTGATGGCGGAAGAACGCCTGTTGCCGGCGTGGCGTAACCGGCAAAAGCCACTTTCACCAGCGCCTGACGGTTGATGGCATAATTCAACGCCTCGCGCACCTTCGGATTATCGAACGGTTTTTGCGTGACGTTCATGCTGATATAACGCTGCATAATAGACGGGCTGGCGACCAGTTCCAGGTTTTTATTCTTCGCCAGTAACGCCGCCTGCTCGTACGGAATAGGGAAAGCAAACTGCGCTTCCCCGGTTTGCAGCATTGCCGCACGCGTGTTGTTGTCCGTTACCGGACGCCAGGTAATCGTATCCAGCTTTGGCAACCCTTGCTGCCAGTAACCCGCGAACTTCTTAACCTTCACAAAATCCGTCTGATTCCAGGTATCAAGCTGATATGGCCCGGTGCCGACAGGATGGAAACCAATCTCCTTGCCATATTTCTCCAGCGCGGCGGGAGAAATCATCGCCGTAGCCGGATGCGCCAGAATATTGATAAAGGCAGAGAATGGCTGCTTCAGCGTAATCTTCACTGTAGCAGGATCAACCACCTCGGTTTTATCGATATTCTTATACAGGTTATAGCGTTTAAGGTGATTTTCCGGATTACTGGCGCGATCAAGGTTGGCTTTTACCGCAGCCGCATTGAAGTCAGTCCCATCCTGAAACTTCACGCCCTGTCGCAGTTTAACGGTGTACGTCAGGCCATCATCAGAAACGGTATAGCTTTCCGCCAACACATTTTTCAGCTTCATCTCTTTATCAAGGCCGAACAGCCCCTGATAAAACGACTTCGCTACCGCCTGCGACAACGTGTCGTTCGCGTCATAGGGGTCGAGCGTGGTGAAATTAGACCCTACAGCAACCACCACATCTTTGGCGGCCCAGCCAGGCGATGCGGCCAGCGCAGAGGCCACTCCCACAGCAACCAGCCATTTCCGAGCAACAATTTTTGTCATGTTATTCTCCTTAAACCCTGCCTGCCTGTCATAAACGCGAAAGCGCACTTTCCGCTGGCACGCGCGCAACGTAATGCCCCGGTTCCACTAACTGTAGTGAAACCGGGGGGATCTCTTCACCGCGTTTGCGGATATTACTGGGGATATCATCCGACAACAGCACGCGCTGTGGTCTTTGATGCGATGGATCGGCAACCGGGACTGCCGCCATAAGTTTTCGCGTGTAGGGATGCTGTGGATTTTCAAACACCGCCCGTCGGGTGCCGATCTCAACAATCTGCCCCAGGTACATCACCGCCACGCGGTGACTAATACGCTCCACCACCGCCATATCGTGGGAAATAAACAGGTACGCAATACCCATTTCCCGCTGTAGGTCGAGCAACAGATTAATAATTTGCCCGCGAATCGAGACATCCAGTGCCGAGACGGACTCATCGGCAATAATCACTTTAGGATTGAGCGCCAACGCCCGGGCTATACAGATACGCTGACGCTGACCACCGGAAAATTCGTGCGGATAGCGCCAGGCGTGCTCAGGTAGCAACCCGACACGCTCGAGCAACCATGCGACCCGTTTTGTCGCCGCATCGCCTTGCAACAAACCGTGCACCCGCAGTGGCTCTAAGATGGAATATCCCACCGTCTGTCGGGGGTCGAGCGACGCATAAGGGTCCTGGAAGATAAGCTGGATATCCCGACGCAGCGGCTGCAACTTGCTGGCGGCCAGGGTATCAATGCGTTGTCCCTTGAAGAAAATCTCCCCGCGCTGGGACTCCACCAGACGCAACAATGCCCGCCCGGTCGTTGATTTACCACACCCCGACTCGCCTACCAGTGAAAGCGTTTCGCCGGGCCAGAGATCAAAACTGACGTTTTCCACCGCATGCACCTCGCGGGTCACGCGATTAAGGATGCCGCTACGCAGGGGAAAACGTGTCACCAGGTTGCGAACCCGCAGAATCGGCTCTCCCTCAACTACCGTGTCCTGCTCGGTTTGAGGTTCAACATGATGAGGATCGTGCAGAGAAATAAGCGGGAAGCGTCGCGGAAGGTCATGCCCGCGCATCTCCCCAAGTTGCGGCACTGCTGCCAACAGCGCTTGAGTGTAAGGATGCTGCGGAGCATGAAAAATCTGCTCAACGCTGCCCGTTTCGACCGCCTCACCCTGGTACATCACCAGCACCCGGTCAGCGATATCTGCCACCACGCCCATATCGTGGGTGATAAAAATAACGCCCATCGACATCTCTTGCTGCAGCACTTTTATCAGTTGCAGGATCTGTGCCTGAATCGTGACGTCCAGCGCGGTGGTCGGCTCATCGGCAATCAACACCGCAGGGCGACACGACAGCGCCATGGCGATCATCACCCGCTGGCGCATACCGCCGGAAAGCTGGTGTGGATAACGCGATAAAATCGCCTTCGCCTCGGGGATACGCACCTGGTCGAGCATTCGCTTCGCTTCTACCATCGCCTCTTCGTGACTGGCACCCTGGTGCAAGCGGATAGACTCGGCAATTTGCTCGCCGACGGTAAACACCGGGTTAAGCGATGTCATAGGCTCCTGGAAGATCATCGCGATATCCGCGCCACGCACATGGCGCATCTGGGCCGCGCTCTGCTCGCCGAGTTCAATCACCTGCCGATTACGCCGCCGTAGCAGCATCGCATCACAGCTTACCTCGCCGCCCGCCTGTTCAATCAGACGCATCAGCGACAAGGCCGTTACCGATTTTCCGGAACCGGACTCGCCAACAATCGCCAGCGTTTCGCCACGCTTCAGGCGAAATGACAGATTGCGCACAGCGCTAACGCGTTGCTGCTCCTGTTCAAAGGCAATATTCAGGTTGCTGACGGACAGCACATCACGGGCATCAAGCTCATCACTGTGTGGCAACGGTATCTCCTTTTTCCCGATAAATACCAGTGGTGGGCGTGTCGCCTGCGTATCCCCAGGCGCGGTACATGCCTTCGCTGTTAAACGGCAAAGCCACATTCCCTTCATGATCGATAGCAATTAATCCACCGCTGCCGCCCAGCGCCGGTAATTTTTCCATCACCACGCGTTCACACGCCTCTGATAAACTCAGGCCGCCATAATCCATCAATGCCGCAATGTCATAGGCCGCCAGCGCGCGAATAAAAACTTCACCTGTTCCGGTGCAGGAGACGGCCACACTTGCGTTATTGGCATAACAGCCTGCGCCGACCAGCGGACTATCCCCCACCCGACCCGGTAATTTGTTGGTCATCCCGCCAGTCGATGTTGCTGCCGCCAGATTGCCAAACATATCCAGCGCAACCGCACCCACGGTACCCATTTTATTGTTTTCATCCAGCGGGGTCGCACTGTGATCCAGCACCGTTTCACCCGCTGCTTGCGCCGCCAGCAGCTGTGCATAGCGTTCTGGCGTCGAGAAAATATCCGCCGAAACGCGCTCCATACCCTGGGCAATGGCAAAATTTTCTGCCCCTTCACCAATCATCATGACGTGGGGGCTGTGTTCCATCACCAGGCGCGCCGCGAGGATCGGGTTGCGCAGATGACTGACTCCGGCGACAGCACCCGCTTGCAGGGTATTACCATCCATGACGCAGGCATCCAGTTCATGGGTTTCATCACGGGTATACACAGCACCAATTCCGGCGTTAAACAGAGGGCACTCTTCCAGTAGGCGCACAGCCTCAGTGACAACATCCAGTGCGCTTCGGCCCGCTTCTAGCATACGTTGACCGGTTTCAACGATATCTGACAGCGCCTGTATATAACGCAACTCCTGCTCCTGGCTTAGCTCTGCGCGGGTTATTGCCCCAGCGCCGCCGTGAATTGCAATGACTGCTTTGCCCATTTTTTTCATCCATTAAGGTGGCAGGTAACGGGGTTATAAATATCAGAATTTCTGTGAGTTATTGATTCGATTTTTGAATATAGAAAGATGCAGACGTCATGTAAAGGTAAAGGCCCGCCCCTCACACTTCTTCGCATCAGGTCATGCAGCAGTGTTCAACAAACAGGAGATTCCTCGACGTTATTGAATAAATTAATTCAACCGATCGGTAATCTGTTTTTTTGCATAAAACACAAAGCGTTCAACAGACGGCATACATGCGGCCCAGTTCTCTTTGGTTAACCCCAGATATTCCGCACGCGCAGCCTGCAACGTGGCGGCATGTTCAGTGGGCAATTGCGGTATCAGCCAGGACGCAGCCTCATCTTTAGCGACAATATTGCCCGTAACCACGCTATACCAGATGCGTGCCAGAGCAAGGATAATATTCCGCTCGTCCCCTTCTAAATCGGCCGGTTTCTGCCACATATCAAGGATATGTCGAAATGTTTGTACGATATCGCTAAAAGGGATGACGTTGAATAATCTCTCAGCGGGTTCACCGAACAACGGTACGCTGGCACGCCGGGCCTGGGTCAGCAGAATGGAAAGGTCGGGATCCACCTGCGCCGGTTCATACACACCAGCGCAGATATCTTCACGCAACCATTCACCAAACTGCATCTCTCTCGCCGGTGGAAATCGCCACGGTACAATCTGCGAGAACAGTACAACGGTCACTTCCAGCGCACGATACCGCACGCAGACGCCGGGAGGCGCAGAAATAGCCAGCAAATCCTGCATCAATTTTTTTCTTTGCTGCATATCCAGCGGTTGCCTGATGGTAACCAGTAAATCGATGTCGCTTTGGGGTTTTAATCCCCCTTCAACAGCAGATCCATACAAATGAATGGCAACGAGATTCCCCTCAAAAATCTGGCGGATGAGCGCACTGGCGGCATCCACCTGGCGTCGAATGGCGTCCGGGATATTATGAGTCATTTAGCCCCCAGGGGAAAAAGCAGAAACATTGAGTTTATACGGCATTTTTCCTGTCGCGCTATCCTCTGGCAGAAAACCGTTATCAGATCCGATCCTAAGCCTGAGGTGGCATACTGTCCGCGTCCATTTTCTGACATAATAACCGGATTCGATTTTGCCCCGCAGGAGTCTTCACATGGAATTTACCGCCGGACTGATGCCGCTTGAAACGGCTCTCTCTCAGATGCTTTCGCGTATTACCCCACTCACCGCCGTCGAAACGCTGCCCCTGGTTCAATGCTTTGGTCGTATTCTGGCGACCGACATCGTCTCCCCGATTGATGTCCCTGGATTCGATAACTCTGCAATGGATGGTTATGCGGTGCGTTTGGCCGATCTGCAATCCGGCCAGCCGCTCTCCGTTGCAGGTAAAGCCTTTGCCGGTCAGCCTTTCCATGGCGAGTGGCCTGCGGGAACCTGCATCCGTATTATGACCGGTGCCCCGGTTCCTGTCGGTTGCGAAGCGGTAGTGATGCAGGAGCAAACGGAACAAACTGACGACGGTGTGCGTTTTACCGCCGACGTCCGCAGCGGACAAAATATTCGTCTGCGCGGTGAAGATATTGCCAACGGCGCGGTGGTATTTCCCGCCGGGACTCGCCTGACCACCGCCGAGCTTCCCGTGCTGGCTTCGCTCGGTATTGCCGATGTCCCCGTCGTGCGCAAAGTCCGCGTGGCGTTGTTCTCCACCGGTGATGAACTGCAACTGCCGGGTCAGCCGCTGGGCGACGGACAGATTTATGATACTAACCGTCTGACCGTACATCTGATGCTGCAGCAGTTGGGCTGCGAGGTGATCAACTTAGGGATTATTCGTGACGATCCCAACGCGCTGCGCGCCGCGTTTATCGAAGCCGACAGCCAGGCCGATGTCGTTATCAGTTCCGGTGGTGTTTCTGTTGGCGAAGCGGATTACACCAAAACCATTCTGGAAGAACTGGGAGAAATTGCCTTCTGGAAATTGGCCATCAAACCCGGTAAACCGTTCGCCTTTGGCAAACTGAGCAACAGCTGGTTTTGCGGCCTGCCGGGTAACCCGGTGTCAGCGGCCCTCACCTTTTATCAACTGGTCCAACCACTACTGGCGAAACTCAGCGGTAACACCGCCTGCGGACTGCCGCCACGCCAGCGCGTGCGCAGCGCATCACGTCTGAAGAAAACGCCTGGCCGTCTGGATTTTCAGCGCGGTGTATTACAGCGTACCGCAGAAGGCGAACTGGAAGTCACCACTACCGGACATCAGGGCTCGCATATTTTTAGCTCCTTTAGCCTGGGCAACTGTTTTATCGTGCTGGAACGCGACCGTGGTAACGTCGAAGCCGGAGAATGGGTTGAGGTCGAGCCGTTTAACGCACTGTTTGGAGGCCTGTAATGGCAGAACTCAGCGACCAGGAGATGATGCGCTATAACCGGCAAATCATTCTGCGCGGCTTCGATTTCGAAGGTCAGGAAGCGCTCAAGGAGGCGCGGGTACTGGTCGTTGGTCTGGGAGGGCTGGGATGCGCGGCAACTCAGTATCTGGCGGGCGCGGGCATCGGACATTTAACCCTGCTCGACTTTGACACGGTCTCCGTGTCGAACCTCCAGCGCCAGACGCTGCACAGCGATGCGACCGTTGGACAGCCGAAAGTGCTCTCCGCCCGCGACGCCCTGGCGCGGATTAATCCCTACATTGCCATTACGCCAGTGAATGCGCTGCTGGACGAGAGCGAGATTCACTCGCTTATCGCCGAACACGATTTGGTGCTGGACTGTACGGATAACGTCAGCATCCGCAATCAGCTGAATGCAGGATGCTTTGCCGCCGGGGTTCCGCTGGTTTCCGGTGCGGCAATTCGCATGGAAGGGCAAATTACCGTCTTTACGTATCAGGAAGGCGAGCCCTGCTACCGTTGCCTGAGCCGTCTGTTCGGTGAAAACGCCCTGACCTGCGTCGAGGCAGGCGTGATGGCCCCGCTAATCGGCGTGATCGGATCGTTACAGGCGATGGAAGCCATTAAGCTGCTGGCAAGCTACGGTAAACCGGCGTCTGGAAAAATCGTCATGTACGACGCCATGACCTGCCAGTTTCGCGAAATGAAGCTGATGCGTAATCCGGGGTGCGAGGTTTGTAGTCGGTAAAAAAGTCGGGTGGCGCTAACGCTTACCCGACCTACAACGGCTCGAACGTAGGCCGGGTAAGCGTTAGCGCCACCCGGCAACAGCATCAGATCGACGTGCGACCAAATGCGCTCTGCCAGTCGTGCTCAAACTTCGCCACGGCAGCATCAACGGCTGGAGAGCTAATCATCTGCTGAGCGACATCCAGCGGCAGCGTGATGGACTCACAGCCGACCAGCAGGCAATCCAGCGCCTGACGCGGCGTTTTGAAACTGGCTGCCAGCACTTTGGCGTGCGGGGCATGCATTTTCAATAAGGCCTGCAGATCGGTCACCGTCTGAATGCCGTCGCCCCCCTGAGCGTCCACGCGGTTAACGTATGGCGCAACATATTCGGCGCCAGCCAGCGCAGCTAAAAGCCCCTGAGCAGCACCGTAAACCGCGGTCCCCAGCGTCGGGATGCCCTCTTCTTTCAGCAATTTAATTGCTGCCAGACCCTCTGCCGTGACCGGCACTTTCACGACGATATCCGCGATGATTGCCCGCAGTTTACGCGCATCGCTGACCATCCCTTCGGCGGTGGTCGCCATTACCTGTGCAAACAGGCGGCCTTGCCCACCCATCGCGTCCTGCAATTGCGGCAGTAACACGTCCAGCGTCTGCTTACCTGCCGCCACAATGCTTGGGTTAGTGGTCACCCCTGCCAACGGAAAAACACGCGCCAGCGCTTTTACCGCGGCAACATCAGACGTATCTAAATAGAGTTCCATCACCTTTCCTCAAACGAATAATTAGCATGAATAAAAGGTAGCACGGCGAAACCTCGCGGTTAGTTGACGCACGTCAATATAACTTTCATTCGAAAGTAATTTAATCTTTATACGAAAGAAAAGAGGCCGCTTATGATTTTCAATATCCAGCGCTATTCCACGCATGATGGTCCAGGTATCCGCACCGTGGTGTTCCTTAAGGGATGCTCACTGGGTTGTCGGTGGTGCCAGAATCCGGAAAGCCGCGCCCGGACGCGGGATCTGCTCTATGACGCACGTCTGTGCCTTGATGGTTGCGATCTTTGTGCTCAGGCGGCACCGGAGGTGATTGAGCGGGCACTGAGCGGGTTGCTGATTCATCGCGAAAAACTGACCGATGATGCTCTGACGGCGCTGACCCACTGCTGCCCTACCCAGGCGCTGACCGTCTGTGGAGAGGTAAAAAGCGTGGACGAAATCATGGCGACCGTATTGCGGGATAAACCGTTTTACGACCGCAGCGGAGGGGGACTCACGCTTTCCGGCGGCGAACCGTTTATGCAGCCAGAGCTGGCGGCTGAATTGTTCCAGGCCAGCCACGAAGCAGGAATTCATACGGCAGTAGAAACCTGTTTGCATGTTCCCTGGAAGTATATTGAGCCGTCATTACCCTACGTTGATCTGTTCCTGGCCGATTTAAAGCATGTCGCCGACGCGCCGTTTAAACAGTGGACCGATGGCAGCGCCTCTCGCGTGCTGGAAAACCTGAAAAAACTGGCCGCCGCCGGTAAAAAAATAATTATCCGCGTCCCGCTGATTCAGGGATTCAACGCTGACGAAGCAGCTATTCAGGCCATTACCGATTTTGCCGCCGACGAACTCCACGTCGGAGAGATCCATTTTTTGCCCTACCACACGCTGGGCATCAACAAGTACAACTTACTCAATCAACCCTACAACGCCCCGGATAAACCGCTTGATGCGCCTGCGCTGCTCGAATTTGCCCAGCAGTACGCCAGCCTTAAAGGTTTAACCGCGACCCTACGAGGATAATCGCCATGACTACTCTGAAACTGGACACACTCAGCGATCGTATCAAAGCGCATAAAACGGCCCTGATCCACATCGTGAAACCGCCGGTTTGTACCGAGCGCGCGCAGCACTATACCGAGATGTACCAACAGCATCTGGATAAACCCATCCCGGTACGCCGTGCGCTGGCACTGGCTCATCACCTGGCGGAACGCACTATCTGGATCAAGCATGACGAGTTGATCATCGGTAACCAGGCAAGCGAAGTACGCGCCGCGCCAATCTTCCCGGAATACACCGTCTCCTGGATTGAAAAAGAGATCGATGATCTCGCCGACAGGCCCGGTGCAGGCTTCGCGGTTAGCGAAGAGAACAAGCGCGTATTGCATGAGGTGTGCCCATGGTGGCGCGGTCAGACCGTACAGGACCGCTGCTACGGCATGTTTACCGACGAACAAAAAGGGCTGCTGGAAACCGGCATTATCAAAGCTGAAGGTAATATGACCTCCGGCGACGCACACCTGGCGGTGAACTTCCCGCTGCTGCTGGAAAAAGGTCTCGACGGCCTGCGCCACAAAGTCGATGAACGTCGTTCCCGCATTAATCTGACTTGTCTGGAAGACCTCCATGGCGATCAGTTCCTGAAAGCGATTGATATCGTGCTGGAGGCCGTCAGCCTGCACATTGAGCGCTTTGCCGCGCTGGCGCGTAAAATGGCGTCCACAGAAACGCGCGCCAGCCGCCGTGATGAACTGCTGACCATGGCGGAAAACTGCGATGTCATCGCCCATGAGCCGCCAAAAACGTTCTGGCAGGCGCTGCAGTTGTGCTACTTCATCCAGTTGATCCTGCAAATTGAATCGAACGGTCACTCCGTATCGTTTGGCCGCATGGATCAGTACCTCTATCCGTTCTACCGTCGTGACGTAGAACTAAACCAGAGTCTCGATCGTGAGCACGCCATTGAGCTGTTGCACAGCTGCTGGCTGAAATTGCTGGAAGTAAACAAAATTCGCTCTGGCTCCCACTCGAAAGCCTCAGCAGGCAGCCCGCTGTATCAGAACGTGACCATCGGTGGCCAGAACCTGGTCAACGGTCAGGCGATAGATGCCGTCAACCCGCTCTCCTATGCCATTCTGGAATCCTGTGGCCGACTGCGCTCTACCCAGCCGAACCTCAGCGTGCGTTATCATGCGGGGATGAGTAATGACTTCCTGGATGCCTGCGTGCAGGTGATCCGCTGCGGCTTCGGGATGCCAGCCTTTAACAACGATGAAATCGTCATTCCGGAATTCATTAAGCTGGGCATTGAACCGCAGGACGCCTATGACTACGCAGCTATTGGTTGCATCGAAACCGCTGTTGGCGGGAAATGGGGCTACCGTTGCACCGGCATGAGCTTTATTAACTTTGCCCGCGTGATGCTGGCGGCGCTGGAAGGCGGACGCGATGCCACCAGCGGCAAAGTATTCCTGCCGCAGGAAAAAGCGCTTTCAGTCGGCAACTTTAATAATTTCGATGAAGTGATGGAGGCCTGGGATACGCAGATCCGCTACTACACGCGCAAATCCATCGAAATAGAGTATGTCGTCGACACCATGCTGGAAGAAAACGTACACGATATTCTGTGCTCTGCGCTGGTAGATGATTGTATTGAGCGCGCGAAGAGCATTAAGCAAGGCGGC
Organism: Citrobacter sp. wls716; assembly: GCF_005280975.1. Classification (NCBI taxonomy): domain Bacteria; kingdom Pseudomonadati; phylum Pseudomonadota; class Gammaproteobacteria; order Enterobacterales; family Enterobacteriaceae; genus Citrobacter; species Citrobacter sp. wls716. The sequence goes on along the minus strand of NZ_SZWX01000018.1, from coordinate 28,785 downwards.
GCGAAGTATGACTGGGTATCCGGTCTGCAGGTGGGTATCGCCAACCTCGGCAACAGCCTGGCAGCAGTGAAGAAACTGGTCTTTGAACAGGGGACTATCGGCCAACAACAACTGGCCGCCGCGCTGGCTGATGATTTTGATGGTCTGACCCACGAGCAGTTGCGTCAACGCCTGATCAACGGCGCGCCAAAGTACGGCAACGATGACGATAGCGTTGATACGCTGCTGGCTCGCGCTTATCAGACCTATATCAACGAGCTGAAACAGTATCACAACCCGCGTTACGGCCGTGGTCCGGTTGGCGGCAACTACTATGCCGGCACCTCGTCTATCTCCGCAAACGTACCATTCGGCGCGGCAACCATGGCAACGCCGGATGGCCGTAAAGCGCATACTCCGCTGGCAGAAGGCGCCAGCCCGGCCTCCGGTACGGACCATCTCGGTCCAACGGCGGTAATTGGCTCTGTAGGTAAACTGCCTACCGGCTCAATCCTCGGCGGCGTACTGTTAAACCAGAAGCTGAACCCGGCTACGCTGGAAAATGAGTCTGATAAACAGAAGCTGATGATTCTGCTGCGTACCTTCTTTGAAGAGCACAAAGGCTGGCATATTCAGTACAACATCGTTTCTCGTGAAACGCTGCTGGAAGCCAAAAAACACCCGGATCAGTACCGTGACCTGGTGGTGCGTGTCGCGGGTTATTCCGCCTTCTTCACCGCGCTGTCTCCGGATGCGCAGGACGATATCATCGCGCGCACTGAACATATGCTGTAACCCCCTCCCGCCCGGTGGCACTGTGCTTACCGGGCCTACATACTCTCCCTTTAGCCGGGTAAGGCGAAGCTGCCACCCGGCCTTTTACTTTCATTCGAAATTAAATTTGTGCTACAGGTCACATTATTATTAGAATGTTTCTGGTTGCAGTTATAAGCCAGGAGCATATATGACCATCAACGTTATCGTCACCGATATGGACGGAACGTTTCTCGACGACGCCAAGCAATACGATCGCGAACGCTTTATGGCGCAGTACCAGGAACTGAAAAAAAGAGACATTGAATTTGTCGTGGCCAGCGGCAATCAGTACTACCAGCTTATCTCCTTCTTCCCCGAGCTGAAAAATGAGATCTCCTTTGTTGCCGAAAATGGAGCATTGGTATTCGAACATGGTAAGCAACTGTTTCACGGCGAGCTGACCCGCCACGAATCCCGCATTGTCATTGGCGAACTGCTCAAAGATAAGCAGCTCAACTTTGTGGCCTGTGGACTGCAAAGCGCCTACGTGAGCGAAAATGCCCCAGAGTCCTTTGTCGCATTGATGGCAAAACACTACCATCGCCTGAAACCCGTAAAGGATTACCAGGATATCGACGATGTGCTGTTCAAGTTCTCGCTGAATTTACCTGACCAACAGATCCCATTAGTTATCGATCACCTTCATTCTGCTCTCGACGGCATTATGAAGCCCGTCACCAGCGGCTTTGGGTTTATCGACCTGATCATTCCCGGCTTACATAAAGCCAACGGGATCAGCCGTCTGTTAAAACGCTGGAACCTGTCACCACAAAACGTGGTCGCCATTGGCGACAGCGGCAACGACGCGGAAATGTTGAAAATGGCGCACTACTCTTTCGCCATGGCTAATGCAGCCGAGAACATCAAATTTATTGCCCGCTATCAGACCGACGATAATAACCATCAAGGCGCGCTGAACGTAATTCAGGCGGTGCTGGATAACACTTCGCCTTTTAACGCCTGATCCTGCCAACCGGAGTACCTGCTCCGGTTCTCACCGTTTTTGCATTCCGTGCACACCATCAAGTTTTTAAACTTGCATTAACTTATTTTTAACTTATATTGCACTTGTAAGTTATATAAGTTTCAAATGAAAGTTATGCGAGGTGGTTATGGCTTTTACTTTTACCAGCGACACATTGCCCGCCGATCACAAAGCGGCAATCCGTCAGATGAAACAGCAACTGCGGGTACAGCTTGGGGATGCTCAGTTGATCTTCAATCAACTGAGCGATGCCATTGCCACCCGCGTGGCGGAAATCAACGCCCTCAAAGCGCAAGGCTCCCCGGTATGGCCTGTGTTGTCCTATGCGGATATTAAAGCGGGTCGCGTGAGTGCAGAGCAGCGTGAAGAAATTAAGCGTCGCGGATGCGCAGTCATTAAGGGGCATTTCCCCCGCGAACAGGCGCTGGCATGGGATCAGTCGATGCTCGATTACCTGGATCGCAACCATTTTGATGACGTCTACAAAGGACCGGGCGATAACTTCTTCGGCACCCTGAGCGCATCGCGACCTGAAATCTACCCCATTTACTGGTCCCAGGCGCAGATGCAGGCCCGCCAGAGTGAAGAAATGGCCAATGCACAGTCGTTCCTCAATCGTCTTTGGACATTTTCAAGCGAAGGTAAACAATGGTTTAACCCGGATGTCAGCGTTATCTACCCTGACCGTATACGCCGCCGTCCGCCGGGAACCACATCCAAAGGGTTGGGCGCGCATACGGATTCCGGCGCGCTGGAACGCTGGCTGCTGCCTGCGTATCAGCGGGTATTTGCTCATGTTTTCAATGGCAAGCTGGAAGATTACGATCCGTGGCAGGCTGCGCATCGCACCGAAGTAGAAGAGTACACGGTGGATAACACCACCAAATGCTCAGTGTTCCGTACCTTCCAGGGCTGGACTGCGCTGTCCGATATGCTGCCAGGTCAGGGATTGTTGCACGTGGTCCCTATTCCTGAAGCGATGGCGTATGTGCTGTTACGCCCATTGCTTGACGATGTGCCGGAAGATGAACTGTGCGGCGTCGCGCCCGGCAGAGTCCTGCCAATTTCCGCGCAATGGCATCCGCTGCTGATTGAAGCGCTAACCAGCATTCCACAGCTGGAAGCCGGAGACTCAGTGTGGTGGCATTGTGATGTCATTCACGCCGTCGCGTCGGTAGAAAATCAACAGGGTTGGGGCAACGTGATGTACATCCCTGCCGCACCGATGTGCGAAAAGAATCTGGCCTACGCTCACAAAGTGAAAGCCGCGCTGGAAAAAGGCGCGTCGCCGGGTGATTTCCCGCGCGAGGATTATGAAACGAACTGGGAAGGACGCTTCACGCTGGAGGATTTGAATATCCACGGTAAACGTGCGCTGGGGATGGAATAATCCTTCCCCTTTCATCGCTTTTAAAATAGTCCGGTTTTCTTCATTATATGATAAAAACCGGGTATTTTTTTATTCTACTGAAATTGCTGCCAGTTTCCATTTATCCTGTTCTTTGAGCATAGTAACGTTAATCTCGCCAGACTCTCCGTTTTTAAACTCTACGCTTCCAGACAAAGAACCAACATCATTTACCACATTGAAACTATCGAAACTGTATTCACTAATATCATCAAAATGAACAGACTCGGTTACAAGCTTAAAATCCTCGCTGTTCATTTTTCTTTGCAAAGAAGAAGAGCTTGCCTGATAAGCCTGAATATATTTTCCATCACGGAGCAAATCTATCTCTGTTCGCGCAGCATCCTTCAAATCACCCATCGTGGAAAAAAGGAAAGTGCCAAGGCCGATAAAAATAATCAGTGCGGCAATCACCGCTCCCGCAATAACAATTTTCCTTTTCTTCTTGTCTGCTAACAGACCACGAACCTGCCATCCCGCATCACGAACAATATCAAAAATAGGATCGGTAATTTCCGTTGATACAAATTTATAGCCATCAATTTTACCGAAGCTACCATCTTCTTTTTTACCCCAGGATCCCCCAGCAGAAAACTCAAGGCGTTTCCCGATCTGGACAGATTTGCTTAATCTGAACCCACCCAAATCTGCATCCCACTCCACATCGGTCGTTTTTTCACGATAAGTAATTTGCTTTTTGCTTTCATTGAAAAACAGTCTTAACTCATATTGTTTTTGCAATCCGTATTGACTGAAATAATCTATCCACTCAGCATCTTCGATATTCCAGGATGCAACAATATCATCACCATCTTCACGTAAAATGAAAGGATGTTCGTTGCTGTTGTTTAAATTTAGTAAGTTTAATTTAAGATTGGCTAAAGAGAGTGGTTCCATCTGACTCATTTTCTTTCCTTGCGTAGGTCGTTATGGAAAGTATCTTAGCCACAATTGTGGCTAAGATTAATCAGTAGAACTTTTTTTCAGAAAAGTGCGGGGAGAGAGACTTATTCGACGCCTTTACTCCGCAGGTAATCTTCGTAGTTGCCGGTGAAGTCGATCACGCGTTCCGGCGTAATTTCAATCACGCGGGTTGCCAGGGAACTGACGAACTCACGGTCGTGAGAAACAAAGATCAGCGTGCCCTGGTACATTTCCAGCGCCATGTTCAGCGACTCGATAGATTCCATATCCAGGTGGTTGGTTGGTTCATCCATCACCAGAATATTCGGTTTCTGCATCATCAGCTTACCGAACAGCATGCGTCCTTTTTCACCACCGGAGAGCACTTTTGCAGGTTTCTTGATATCGTCCTGGCTGAACAGCAGACGACCGAGGAAGCTGCGCACAACCTGCTCATCGTCGCCTTCTTGTTTCCACTGGCTCATCCATTCGAAAACGGTCAGATCGTTTTCAAACTCGTATTCATGATCCTGCGCGTAGTAACCAACCTGGGCGTTTTCAGACCACTTAACGGTACCGTTGTCCGGCTGCAAATCGCCAACCAACGTTTTCAGCATGGTGGATTTACCCACGCCGTTGGCACCAATGATGGCAACCTTCTCCCCCACTTCCAGCAGCAGGTTGAAGTTTTTAAACAGCGGGCCTTCATCAAAACCTTTCGCCAGCGCTTCCACTTCCAGCGCGTTACGGAACAGTTTCTTATCCTGCTCGAAACGGATGAACGGGTTCTGACGGCTGGAGGCTTTCACTTCATCGAGCTTGATCTTATCAATCTGACGCGCACGAGAGGTCGCCTGACGAGATTTAGATGCGTTGGCGCTAAAGCGGCTGACGAAGGATTGCAGATCGGCAATCTGTGCTTTCTTCTTGGCGTTATCGGCCAGCAGACGTTCACGCGCCTGGGTTGCCGCCGTCATGTATTCGTCGTAGTTACCCGGATAAACACGCAGTTCGCCATAGTCCAGATCCGCCATGTGTGTACAGACCATGTTCAGGAAGTGACGGTCGTGCGAAATGATGATCATGGTGCTGTCACGCTCGTTCAGCGTCTGCTCCAGCCAGCGAATGGTGTCGATATCCAGGTTGTTGGTTGGTTCGTCGAGCAGCAGAATGTCCGGGTTAGAGAACAGCGCCTGTGCCAGAAGCACACGCAGTTTCCAGCCGGGCGCGACTTCGCTCATCGGGCCGTAATGCTGTTCTACCGGAATACCGACGCCCAGCAGCAGTTCACCCGCACGCGCTTCCGCAGAGTAACCGTCCATTTCGCCGTACTGAACTTCAAGGTCAGCCACTTTATAGCCGTCTTCTTCGCTCATCTCGGCCAGAGCGTAGATACGGTCGCGCTCCTGCTTCACTTCCCACAGTTCAGCGTGCCCCATAATTACTGTGTCGAGAACAGTGAACTCTTCAAAGGCGAATTGATCCTGACGCAGCTTACCGATGCGCTCATTCGGATCGAGGGAAACGTTGCCCAGCGTCGGTTCGAGGTCGCCGCCGAGAATTTTCATAAAGGTGGATTTACCGCTACCGTTCGCGCCAATCAGGCCGTAACGATTGCCGCCGCCAAATTTGACGGAAATATTTTCAAACAGCGGCTTACTGCCGAACTGCATAGTGACGTTGCTGGAAACTAACACTGGCGTATCCTGAAAGAGAAAGAAATATGTGACAAACCGCTTATTATGCCATAACTCTGCAATAAGATCGCGCCGTTCATGCAGCACAGATAAAGTGAAAGCAAAAGGAAAAAAATGTGATTTAGTACACATCCGAATTCCTTGTTGCTCAGAATGCACATATAATGCCTGCCCAACACTACATAAATCTCAACCCACTAGCCTGCCTGGCACTGAATCTCGCATACATGAACATGAATATGAAATTAACAACGCTTTTCGCGGCGGCACTCGCAATAGTTGGTTTTTGTAACACCGCTTCTGCCGTCACGTACCCGCTGCCTACCGATGGCAGCCGTTTGATTGGCCAGAACCAGGTCATCACGATTCCTGAAGGCAACACCCAACCGCTGGAATATTTTGCGGCGGAGTATCAGATGGGTCTGTCTAACATGCTGGAAGCTAACCCGGGCGTGGATACCTTCCTGCCGAAAGGCGGCACCGTGCTGAACATTCCTCAGCAGCTGATCCTGCCGGATACCGTGCATGAAGGTATTGTGATTAACAGCGCCGAAATGCGTCTGTACTACTACCCGAAAGGTACTAACACCGTCATCGTTCTGCCTATCGGTATCGGCCAGTTAGGTAAAGACACCCCTATCAACTGGACCACCAAAGTTGAACGTAAGAAAGCGGGTCCAACCTGGACGCCAACCGCGAAAATGCATGCGGAATACCGCGCTGCGGGCGAACCGCTGCCAGCAGTTGTTCCGGCAGGTCCGGATAACCCGATGGGTCTGTACGCGCTGTATATCGGTCGCCTGTACGCCATCCACGGCACCAATGCTAACTTCGGCGTCGGCTTACGCGTCAGCCACGGCTGCGTGCGTCTGCGTAACGATGACATCAAGTTCCTGTTTGAAAATGTGCCGGTCGGTACTCGCGTCCAGTTTATCGATGAGCCGGTAAAAGCCACTACCGAACCAGACGGCAGCCGTTACATCGAGGTACATAACCCGCTGTCTACGACTGAAGCACAGTTTGAAGGCGGGGAAATCGTACCAATTACGCTGAATAAGAGCATTACCAGCATCACCGGTCAGTCTGACGTCGATCAGGCCGTCGTTGAGCAGGCGGTACAGAACCGTTCTGGTATGCCGGTTCGTCTGAACTAATCGGCTATACATGCCCGATGGCGCTACGCTTATCGGGCCTACCAGCACTGTAGGCCGGATTAGGCGCCAGCCGCCATCCGGCACACCACATCAATTACATCATCAACAGCAAGCCATATCCCACCAACGCCGCCCATATCAGCATCGGCACCGAATACAGATGAAAACGCCACCAGATGCGTCGGTCATTTGCCATGCGTAAAGCAATCAGATTCGCCAGCGACCCCGGCAACAGGCCAAACCCTCCGATATTAACTGCCCAGGCCAACAATAGCGTCGGCGGAACATAGTTGAGCAACAAAATCGTGCTGGGAACGTTACTGATAAACTGCGACAAGCCGATTGCCGTCAACCACAGCCCCGGTGCTGAAAGCGTGCCAATCTGACTGGTTATTCCGTGTAACACCGGCAACTGCGTGAGCAAATGCACATCAATAAACATCGCCATAAACACTAACAGCAACGTCCAGTCAACGCTGAGGATCACACGGCGAGCCAGTACCATGAACCCCGCGGCGACGATCGCCAGGCCCCACAGCTCTTGTTTTAACTCCAGTGCCGTCAGGAAGATGATATACAACGCCAGACAGCTCCACACCAGACGCGGTTGCCAGTCAGGCGCGGACGTACCGGTGTGATAATGCAATGCTTTATTCGGGAAACTGAACCAGCACAGCACCACCAGCGTCAGCATCATAGTCCCGGCAAGCGGCGCCATTTGCGAGGTAAACGCGGCAAATGACAAGCCAGAACGCCCCCACATCAGAATGTTTTGCGGGTTACCTATTGGCGTGAGCAACGATCCGGCGTTAACCGCCAGCGCCTCAAAGATAATCAGGCGATTCACCGGAATAGCGCACAATTTTTTCAGGGTGATCGTCAGCGGAACAACAATAAACAGCGCCACATCATTGGTCAGAAACGTCGACAGCAGCGCCGCCGCCAGCACCATAAATATCGCCAGTTGGCGTTCTGTGTTGAAGCGGCGAGTCATCTTGCGCCCTAACACATCAAAATAGCCGCTGAGCTCCACGCCTTTGGTCAGTAACATCAGGCCGCTAAGCGTAATAATCGTGTGCCAGTCAATGGCCCCCGGCCACAGCCGGGGCGCAAATGGCGTGAAAAGGCTCAGTGCAACCCCAACAATGATTAACAGCTGGAAAAAGCGATCGCGCTGCAAGGCTCGTAATAAAGGGAAACTCATTCAGAGCCCGTTCCTTGCTGTTGCGTAAACCGGCTAAAAGCCTCCAGTGTTTCCTTACTGACGTGATGCTCCATTCCTTCCGCATCGCGACGGGCAATTTCCGGGCTGATACCTAACATCAACAGGAAATTCTCCACAATCTGATGACGCTCCCGACTCTCCTGAGCTAATCGCTCACCTTCTGCGGTTAAAAACACGCCCCGCCAGGGGATCATTTCAATCAACCCAACGGAGGCAAGGCGCTTAAGCATTTTGGCAACTGTCGGCTGGGAAACCCCAAGCCGCGCGGCCATATCTACCTGGCGTGCTTCACCCACCTCGATAATGAGATCGGAAATCAGCTCTACGTAGTCATCAATCAGCTCACGGCGATGAGCCTCCCGGACCTGACGAAATCCTTCAACGTGTTCTTCGACATTCACCAATTGCGTCACTTTTTTTGTTGTTGGCATACCTGCGCGACGACTCATTCTGCTTCCTCGTTACTGTGACGCGTTAACGGCATCTGATTAGAGAACGCTCATTGTAAACCAGAGTTGCGTGGGCACAAAAAATTAACGTTTTAGCAATAGCTATATAATATAGCCTGTGCTATATCTGTATATAATAAAGACATCCCTCAAGGACTGATGGGATCGTGAAGTCAGGAGGTTTATATGAATGAATTTAAGAGGTGTATACGCGTGTTTAGCCACTCTCCCTTTAAAGTACGGTTGATGCTGATCTCTATGCTGTGTGACATGATTAACGGCAAACCAGAGCAGGATAAATCCTCAGCAAAATAATGCGGCGTCGCGGTACGCCGCTTCATTTCTTTGCCGTAACCTGATTACGGTGATAGGTTTCGTCCGAATAACCCTTCTTTTTGTCTGTTTTGCAGTTGCCCTCTCAAAACAATTTCTTTGTAGTAGTTGACCTTCTCTTGCACACACTCTATCTTTTCGCAGCCCTGCATATATTGCGGCTCGCGGATGCGGACCCATTCCCTCTTCTCGCTCTCTCAGGCAGGCATGACCCTTTGCGCCAGGGGTAGCACATGGCGTTTTTGCAACAGTGGCATATGAATTTAACCCTCAAAGATTCAATCATTGCTCGCAGCCGGGCGATTAGTCCGTGGACTGGCTTTTACTTTTTACAGTCTTTGCTGATCAACCTCGCGCTGGGCTACCCACTAAGCCTTCTTTATAGCGTTGCCTTTACCTGTGTATTGATGCTGTTGTGGCGTACTGCGCCGCGCGCGCAAAAAGCACTGATTGGCGTCTGTTCGTTGATTGCGGCAATGTATTTTCCGTTTGGCCAGGCTTACGGCTCGCCAAACTTTAATACGTTGTTAGCGCTGCACTCGACCAACATGGAAGAGTCGACCGAAATCCTGACCATCTTCCCCTGGTACAACTACCTGGTTGGCGTGTTTATTTTTGCGCTCGGCGTTATCGCCGTACGGCGTAAAAAAGACGAGCAGAAACGTCGCTGGAACAAGTACGACAGCCTGTGCTTGCTGTTCAGCATCGTTGCATTCTTTGTTACTCCGGTACAAAACCTGGCATGGGGCGGCGTTTTCAAGTTAAAAGATACCGGTTACCCGGTTTTCCGCTTTGCCAAGGACGTTATCGTCAATAACAACGAAGTGCTTGATGAGCAAGAGCGTATGGCGAAGCTGTCGAGCGTCAAAGACAGCTGGACAGTCACCGCCGTGAAGCCGAAGTATCACACCTATGTTGTGGTGATCGGTGAAAGCGCCCGTCGTGATGCGTTAGGCGCGTTTGGCGGTCACTGGGATAACACGCCGTTTTCCAGCACCGTTAATGGCTACATTTTTGCTGATTACATTGCCGCCAGTGGTTCTACGCAAAAATCGCTCGGCTTAACGCTAAACCGGGTCGTCGATAATAAGCCTCAGTTCCAGGATAACTTTGTCACGCTGGCCAACCGCGCTGGGTTCCAGACGTGGTGGTTTTCCAATCAGGGGCAGATCGGTGAATACGATACGGCAATCGCCAGCATTGCGAAGCGAGCAGATGAAGTTCAGTTCCTGAAAAACGGTGATTTCGAAGCGGACAAAAACACCCGTGACGAAGCGCTGTTGAAAATGACCGCCCAGGTGCTGGCCACCGAACGCACCCAGCCGCAACTGATTGTGCTGCATTTAATGGGTTCTCACCCGCAGGCCTGCGACCGTACACAAGGAAAATATGAGACTTTCGTCCAGTCCAAGGAGACCTCCTGTTACCTGTACACCATGACGCAGACGGATGACCTGCTGCGCCAGCTTTACGAGCAGTTGCGTAACAGCGGCAGTAGCTTCTCGATGGTCTATTTCTCCGATCATGGCCTCGCCTTTAAAGAGCGCGGAAAAGAGGTGCAGTACCTGGCGCATGACGACCAGTTCCAACAGAACTTCCAGGTGCCCTTTATGGTACTGTCCAGCGATGATAAAGCGCATCGGGTGATTAAGGCCCGTCGATCCGCCAATGATTTCCTGAGTTTTTTCTCACAGTGGACGGGGATCAGCGCGAAGGAAATTATCAACAGCTACCGCTTTATCTCTGAGAAAAAAGCCGGGCCAGTGTATATCACCAACTTTAAATTGCAGAAGGTGGACTACAACCATTTGGGCACTGATATCTTCGAGACCAAATCTCGTTAACAGCTCATAATTGCAGGCAAAAAAAATCCGCCCCTGGAGGCGGATTTTTTATATCACCGAAGTGATTAGAAGCGGTAACCAACACCCGCGATCCAGGTACCTACGTCAACGCTACGAATACGGCTCTGCTCGTAAGAGAAGTCCAGAGCAACGTTTTCGATCGGGTTGAACTGCACACCGGCACCGTAAGAGAAACCGTAGTCGCTGGTGTCGTGTTTGTCAGCAGGCGTTGCTGCATCCTGGAATTTACCGTAGCCAACACCTACAACACCGTAGACGCTTGCCCAGTCATTCAGACGGTACGCCGGACCTGCAGTGATGCCGTAGTATTGGGTTTTGTTGTAATCGCCAAACGAGTCGGTACGATCTTTTTCAGTGTAAGTGAAGGAACCGATCACGCCCAGCGGGCTGTTGTCCTGCTCGTAACGATACTTCAGGTTGAAACCGTTCATTTTGTTCGCTGCGCCCTGAGCATCGCTCTGAGCGTAACCACCAGTAACGGTAGAAGTAGCAGCTACAGCGGTACCTGCGGAGAAAGCCAGAACAGCGGCCAGTGCTGAAAGACATGCAATTTTTTTCATAACCACCTCAAATGTGCTTCAAGTAAATCTTAAGTTTTAAATATACCAAAAACTGATGGGAAACTCTTTGCGATTCGCGATGTCTAACGAAGCTTTTCATGTAACAGAACGTTTCATAAACCCGCTATCTCTTTCAATTAACATCACTTTTCTAATGATTTATGCCATTATTGCGCGCACAACACGGCACATTCATCCAGATGATTCCTAATCGCGCAGATTATTAATCCATCGTTTTCATGCCATTGTACGGATCTCAGTAATTTTTTTTTCAACGAATACTCAACCAGCCGAGCGTATTTCCATTACACTCGCTGTTTTACTTTTCTATACACAAACTCACGCGCATCGCAGCAAATCTGCGGCGTCCCGCGGGGCAAGGTGTGTAACCATCATTTGACAGGAGAAAGGATGCCGGGGTCGTCACGTAAAGCGCCAGTCTGGTTGCCTATTTTGGTTTTGCTGATAGCTATGTCCTCGATTCAAAGCGGTGCATCGCTGGCGAAATCGCTGTTCCCTCTCGTCGGTGCGCCAGGCGTTACCGCCCTGCGCCTCGCACTGGGAACGCTCATCCTTATCGCCTTCTTTAAACCCTGGCGTTTACGTTTTGCCAAAGAGCAACGTCTTCCCCTGCTGTTTTATGGTTTGTCTCTGGGTGGGATGAACTATCTCTTTTACCTGTCAATTCAGACTGTACCGCTGGGTATTGCCGTAGCGCTGGAATTTACCGGGCCGCTCGCGGTAGCGTTGTTTTCCTCCCGCCGCCCGGTGGATTTTATCTGGGTTGCGCTGGCCGTGCTCGGACTGTGGTTCCTGCTACCGTTAGGTCAGGATGTTTCTCACGTTGATTTAACCGGTGCCGCGCTGGCATTAGGTGCTGGCGCCTGTTGGGCTATCTATATTCTTACCGGGCAACGCGCAGGCGAAGAGCATGGCCCGGCAACGGTCGCAGTTGGCTCATTAATCGCAGCGCTGGTTTTCGTGCCGATTGGCGTCATTCAGGCAGGCGATGCGCTGTGGCACTGGTCTATTCTCCCGTTGGGCTTAGCGGTAGCAGTCCTCTCTACTGCGCTCCCCTATTCGCTGGAAATGATCGCATTAACGCGACTGCCTACACGTACCTTTGGGACACTGATGAGCATGGAGCCTGCACTGGCTGCAGTGTCTGGAATGATTTTCCTCGGGGAAACGCTGACGTTTATCCAGACGCTGGCTCTGGGAGCGATTATTGCTGCGTCCATGGGCTCTACGCTCACCATCCGTAAGGACCCGCAAATTAAGCAAATTGACGTGAATTAACCTGCCAATATTCTGCATGGTTTGCATAATCATGCAGAATATCTTGTTATCTATCCCCACTATTATTATCGCCCTCTACCTCCCCGTTGAAGCACGCTATTTATGCTGAGGCATAGCATTAACACAATAATAACAATACGCTGTACTAAAATAACTTATTAAATTGATTTATATCGATATTTTATATTTTCATTCGCCTCGCTATTAAAGTGATAGGCAACACCAGAAAAATAAAACTGAAATTAGCGCTATACTTATCCTCGTTGAAGATTTGGGACGTAAACATCAAGAGGATATGAGATTATGAGTACTGCAAAACTGGTAAAAACAAAAGCATCAGCCCTCCTTTATACCCGTAACGATGTAACCGACAGCGATAAAAAAGCGACCGTTGAACTGCTGAATCAGCAGGTGATCCAATTCATTGACCTGTCATTGATCACCAAACAGGCACACTGGAATATGCGCGGCGCAAACTTCATTGCCGTACATGAAATGCTGGATGGTTTCCGGACAGCACTGACCGATCACCTCGATACCATGGCTGAGCGTGCCGTACAGTTAGGCGGTGTGGCACTGGGGACAACGCAGGTTATTAACAGCAAAACGCCACTGAAAAGCTACCCGCTGGATATCCATAACGTACAGGACCACTTAAAAGAGCTGGCCGAACGTTATGCCGTGGTTGCTAACAGCGTACGTAAAGCGATAAGTGAAGCAAAAGATGAGGATACAGCAGATATCTTCACTGCGGCCTCCCGTGACCTCGACAAATTCTTGTGGTTTATCGAAGCGAACATCGAATAACAGACATATAAGAAATACCTATATTACCCTCGCATTTGCGGGGGTTTTGCACTTCTATGGTGCACAACATTGATCATTCGTCACTCCAAAGTAAATTATTTGTAATAATCACCTCACACAATCGTTAACGAAAGATTGTTTTATCAACAATTTTTACGCTAAATAGTCATACCGTTTGCACCGCGCCCGTCATGCACCAAATGAGTGCCCTGAAACGGTGCAAACAGCCCGCTTTGCCCTACTTATTGTGCAACAAAATGAGACGCCCTCTTGTTAAAACAATGAGTTGCAAAATTGGCACGATTCTTTCATTAAGCCATATGTTCTCGCAGGGGATCGCCCCGTGGATATAAAAGGAAATCCTATGAAGTCTGTATTAAAAGTTTCACTGGCTGCACTTACCCTGGCTTTTGCGGTGTCCTCCCATGCCGCAGATAAGAAACTGGTTGTCGCAACCGACACCGCCTTTGTTCCCTTTGAATTCAAACAGGGTGACAAATACGTTGGTTTTGATGTGGATCTGTGGGCTGCCGTCGCCAAAGAACTAAAGCTGGATTATGAACTGAAACCAATGGATTTCAGCGGCATCATCCCGGCTCTGCAAACCAAAAACGTCGATTTGGCGCTGGCAGGTATCACTATTACCGAAGAGCGTAAAAAAGCCATCGACTTCTCTGACGGCTACTACAAAAGCGGCCTGTTAGTGATGGTCAAAGCGAACAATAACGATGTGAAAAGCGTAAAAGATCTGGACGGTAAAGTCGTCGCAGTGAAGGGCGGCACCGGTTCCGTTGATTACGCAAAAGCGAACATCAAAACTAAAGACCTGCGTCAGTTCCCGAACATTGATAACGCGTATATGGAACTGGGTACCAACCGCGCAGACGCCGTACTGCACGATACACCAAACATTCTGTATTTCATCAAGACTGCGGGCAACGGTCAGTTCAAAGCTGTAGGTGATTCCCTGGAAGCCCAGCAGTACGGTATCGCCTTCCCGAAAGGCAGCGATGAACTGCGTGAGAAAGTGAACGGCGCGCTGAAAACGCTGAAAGAGAACGGTACTTACAACGAAATCTACAAAAAATGGTTCGGTACTGAACCTAAATAATAATCTACAGCACAGGCCCGGTAGCGTGATGCTTGCCGGGTCTACGCCAGCATTTTTGAGACCTGTAGGCCGGATAAGTACATCCGGTAAAACGGGCAATTGACTCTTTTCACCACGGTAACAGGAACGACATATGCAGTTTGACTGGAGTGCCATCTGGCCCGCCATCCCGCTTTTGATAGAAGGCGCCAAAATGACCCTGTGGATTTCAATCCTCGGTCTGGCTGGCGGTCTGATTATCGGGCTTGCAGCAGGTTTTGCGCGTACTTTCGGCGGTTGGATAGCCAACCACGTAGCGCTGGTGTTTATCGAAGTCATCCGCGGTACGCCAATCGTTGTACAGGTGATGTTTATCTACTTCGCCCTGCCAATGGCGTTTAACGATTTGCGTATTGACCCCTTCAGCGCCGCTGTTGTCACCATCATGATTAACTCCGGCGCCTATATCGCAGAAATCACGCGTGGCGCGGTACTCTCAATCCACAAAGGATTCAGCGAGGCTGGCCTGGCGCTTGGACTTTCACGCACGGAGACCATCCGCCACGTAATTTTACCTCTCGCTCTGCGTCGTATGCTGCCACCGCTGGGCAACCAGTGGATCATCAGCATCAAAGATACCTCGCTGTTTATCGTCATTGGCGTCGCTGAACTGACGCGTCAGGGTCAGGAAATCATTGCTGGTAACTTCCGCGCCCTGGAAATCTGGAGCGCCGTTGCAGTGTTCTATCTGATCATTACGCTGGTGCTGAGCTTCATTCTGCGTCGTCTGGAAAGAAGGATGAAAATCCTGTGATTGAATTTAAAAACGTTTCTAAGCACTTTGGTCCAACCCAGGTGCTACACAACATCGATCTGAATATTAAACAAGGTGAAGTCGTGGTGATTATCGGGCCATCTGGCTCCGGTAAATCTACCCTGCTGCGCTGCATTAACAAGCTGGAAGAAATTACCTCCGGTGACCTGATTGTTGACGGCCTGAAAGTGAACGATCCGAAGGTAGACGAGCGGTTAATCCGCCAGGAAGCCGGGATGGTGTTTCAGCAATTCTACCTGTTCCCGCATCTGACGGCGCTGGAAAACGTCATGTTTGGGCCGCAGCGCGTACGCGGGGCAAATAAAGAACAGGCCGAGAAACTGGCGAAAGAACTGCTGGCGAAAGTGGGTCTGGCCGAGCGCGCCCATCACTACCCTTCTGAGCTGTCCGGCGGTCAACAACAGCGTGTGGCTATCGCCCGTGCGCTGGCGGTGAAGCCGAAAATGATGCTGTTTGATGAGCCAACCTCAGCGCTGGATCCGGAACTGCGCCACGAAGTTCTGAAAGTTATGCAGGATCTGGCGGAAGAAGGAATGACCATGGTGATTGTGACCCATGAAATCGGTTTTGCCGAAAAAGTGGCTTCACGCCTGATTTTTATCGATAAGGGACGTATTGCCGAGGACGGTAATCCGCAGGCCCTGATTGAAAATCCGCCCAGCCAACGCTTACAGGAATTCTTGCAGCACGTTTCCTGATAGCCCTGCCTCCCTTCGCCCGAAGGGAGGTTTTTCACCAGAATCCTCTCATTTCAATTCTCTCCCGCCCTGACATCTATACTTATCCTTTTGAATTTATTTTCTCATGGGAGGAGTGATGCGCGGGATCCTGTTCATCATTGTTTGTCTGTTGAGTCTTCCGACCCAGGCGGTGACGATTCCTGGCGTCACCACGCCAACGTCAACCAACGCGCAAACCACACCGGCGAAAGAGCCGGATATTGAACAGAAAAAGGCGGCTTACGGCGCCCTGGCCGATGTGCTGGAAAATGACGCCTCGCGTCAGGAGCTGATCGGCCAGTTACGCAAAGTGGCCACTGCCCCTCCTGCCGAGCCGGTGCCGACCATTGTCCCGCCCACGTTAACGGAAGAAAAAACGGTACTGGAAAACGTCACGGATGTCACCCGCCACTACGGTGAAGCCCTCTCCAGCCGCTTTGCCCAGCTTTATCGCAATATTACCGATGCCCCGCATAAGATCTTTAACCCGCAAACATTCACCAATGCCCTGACGCATTTTTTAATGCTGGCGGTGTCAGTGTTCGGTTTTTTCTGGCTGGTTCGCCTGTGCGCGCTGCCGCTGTATCGCAAAATGGGACAATGGGCACGACGCAAAAACCGTGAGCGCAGCAACTGGCTCCAGCTTCCGGCGATGATCGTTGGCGCATTCGTTATCGATTTGCTTCTACTGGCGCTCACCTTGTTTGTCGGGCAGATACTGAGCGACAAAATGAACGCCGGCAGTCGCACCATCGCCTTTCAGCAAAGCCTGTTTCTCAATGCCTTCGCCCTGATTGAATTCTTCAAGGCCATTTTGCGCCTGATATTTTGCCCGGCGGTGACCGAGCTGCGCCCGTTTAACATTCAGGATGCAGGCGCACGCTACTGGAATCGCCGTTTGAGTTCATTGAGCAGCCTGATTGGCTACGGGCTTATCGTTGCCGTACCCATTATTTCGAATCAGGTTAATGTGCAGGTCGGCGCGATGGCAAACGTCATCATCATGCTGTGCATCACGCTGTGGGCGCTGTACCTGATTTTCAGAAACAAGAATGAGATTACCCAGCACTTACAGAATCTTGCCGCACGCTCTTTAGCTTTCTTTAGCCTGTTTATCCGTGCTTTTGCGCTGATATGGCATTGGCTGGCCAGCGCCTACTTCATTGTGCTGTTTTTCTTCTCGCTGTTTGATCCAGGCAACAGCCTGAAATTCATGATGGGCGCCACGCTGCGCAGCCTGGTGATCATCGGGATAGCCGCCTTTGTATCCGGCATGTTATCCCGCTGGATTGCCAAAACCATTACCCTGTCGCCGCACACGCAGCGCAGCTATCCGGAATTACAAAAGCGGCTAAATGGCTGGCTGTCAACGGCGTTAAGCGTGGCCAGGATCCTGACAGTGTGCGTCGCGGTCATGCTGCTACTCAACGCCTGGGGACTGTTCGACTTCTGGAACTGGCTGCATTACGGCGCAGGCGAAAAAACGGTGGATATCCTGATCCGTATCGCGCTGATTTTATTCTTCTCCGCCATCGGCTGGACGATCCTCGCCAGCCTGATTGAAAATCGTCTGGCTTCCGATATTCATGGTCGCCCGTTACCCAGCGCGCGTACTCGCACCCTGCTGACGCTGTTTCGCAACGCACTGGCGGTGATCATCAGCACGATCACTATCATGATTGTGCTGTCCGAAATTGGCGTCAATATCGCCCCTTTACTGGCTGGTGCCGGGGCGCTGGGGCTGGCTATCTCTTTCGGCTCACAAACGCTGGTAAAAGATATTATTACCGGGATCTTTATTCAGTTCGAGAATGGCATGAACACCGGCGATCTGGTGACCATCGGTCCACTCACCGGTACGGTAGAACGGATGTCCATCCGCTCAGTGGGCGTGCGTCAGGACACCGGGGCGTACCATATCATCCCGTGGTCATCGATAACGACCTTCGCCAATTTTGTGCGTGGCATTGGATCGGTCGTCGCCAATTACGATGTAGACCGCCATGAGGATGCGGATAAAGCGAATCAGGCATTGAAAGACGCGGTTGCTGCGGTGATGGAAAAAGAAGATATCCGCGGGCTTATCATTGGCGAGCCGTCGTTTGCCGGGATTGTGGGGTTAACCAATACGGCCTTCACGCTGCGGGTTTCGTTTACCACCTTGCCGCTGAAGCAGTGGACGGTACGTTTTGCGCTCGACAGCCAGGTGAAAAAATACTTCGATCTGGCCAACGTACGCGCGCCGGTACAGACGTATCAGGTCTTGCCTGCACCGGTGCATGGCCCAACCCCTGCGGCAAGCGAACCGCTGCCGCCAGCCGAGCCCACGCTTTAGCGTTGACGCGCCATAAAACGACGACGCTGATCGTTATCCATAAAGGTCCAGGCAATAAAGCGACTCTGCTTTTGCCCCTGGGCCATCTCTTTTTTAACCACTTTCACCGCGCACGCATCCGTTAATGCGTGGTACAGCGGAGGCAAATTCTCGCCGCGCGAAACCAGCGTGGTGAACCACATTACCTGGCGACCAAAGGCCTGGCTTTCGGCGATCATTTTTTTGATGAACGCCACTTCCCCCCCTTCACACCACAGCTCCTGCTGCTGCCCGCCAAAGTTCAGCGCATCATCTTTGTCCTGGCCCAGATTGCGGCGTTTGCGCTCGCTTCCTGCGCGGGCTGAGGCCGCAGAATCATGGAATGGCGGGTTACACAATGTGGCTTCATACTGCTCATTTTTGTGAATGATACCGTTGAAGATTGCCGAAGCATCTTTCTGACGACGCAGACGAATAGCACGGGTTAACCCCGGATTGCCGTTTATGATCGCCTGAGCACTGGTAAACGCTTCGCTACTGCTCTCACTGCCCGTGAATCGCCAGCCGTATTCATGCACGCCGATCAGCGGATAAATACAGTTTGCCCCTACGCCTATATCCAGGATGCTCGCATTTGCAGGGATGGTTCCGGTGGTTTCACCCAACAGGTCGGCCAGATGGTGAATGTAGTCCGCACGACCCGGAACCGGTGGGCAAAGAAAACCTTCCGGGATATCCCAGTTTGCCACCGCATAATAATGCGCCAGCAGTGCTTTATTGAGCGCCTTAACTGCCTGCGGATTGGCGAAATCAACACTCTGCTCGCCGCCGGGCGTGAGGGTGAGAAATTGCGTCAGCTCGGGGGTAACCTGGCATAACGTCGCAAGATCATAACGGCCATTGTGGCGGTTGCGTGGATGTAATCCCGGTTTCTGGGGGGGCATAGCATTCTCCTTTTAACAGCGGCGTAAGATACCCGCATAACGCCACGGGGTAAACATACACAGCAGGGAAATTTCATTTTTTATACGAATTGCATCGTTCAAAAAATAGCCTGTTGTTGGTCGATTTTTTGCGGCAAATGCCCTGCAATGACGACCTAAACTTATCAGGCACGATCTGTTGTTTCTCAGAGGATATCATCATGAAGAAATGCCTCACATTCCTTGCCGCTACCATACTTACCGGCATGACATTTGCGACTTTTGCTGCCCAGCCCAATGCCAGTCCTGCCAACGGTCCACTACAAGCCTCCGGTACGATTTCCGTGAGCGGAGCATCAAGCCTGGATGACCTCGAAGGTAAGCTGGCAGAAAAAGCCAAAGAGCAAGGCGCGAAAGGTTTTGTGGTTAATTCCGCTGGCGGTAAAAATCAGATGTACGGTACAGCAACTATTTATAAGTAACTCTCACTCAGCTCAACTGCATTCGCCCTGAATGCAGTTTGCTGTCCTTTCTTTCTGAAATCCCCTGCATGAACTGTAACCGCCATGTTGGAATTTTGAATTCAATGTAAATAAATGTATTTATTTTTGAAGTAATGAATGCTAAAACGTCACACTTATTGATAATGCTTATCAAAATTATTATCAATTACGCATTTCATTCAGGCGAGGCCTGCAGGGTATAACGTCCACAGAGATGTCCCTTCGTTTGAGTGAAACCTTCTACTCAAAAATAATAAGTCATTCATTAACATGGATAAAAATCGCAACTTGCCGTCCAGTAGTTTTCATTCACTGACTTTTTTTGCCGGTCTGTGCATTGGCCTGTCTCCGGCAGCCCAGGCTGTAGCCGCAGGCGATCAGGATAAAAAACAAGAAGATACGTTGGTCGTTGAAGCGGCCAAACCTTCGCTGTACGCCCCAACACAGTCTGCCGACCCTAAATTCTCCCGCCCGGTGGCGGATACCACTCGCACCATGACGGTCATTTCTGAGCAGGTTATTAAGGATCAGGGAGCAACCAATCTTACTGATGCGTTGAAAAACGTGCCGGGTGTTGGCGCATTTTTTGCGGGTGAAAATGGTAACTCCACCACCGGCGATGCGGTGTATATGCGAGGTGCTGACACCTCAAACAGCATTTATATCGACGGTATTCGTGATATTGGTAGCGTCACGCGTGACACCTTCAATACGGAACAGGTTGAAGTGATTAAAGGCCCTTCCGGCACTGACTATGGTCGCAGTGCCCCCACTGGCTCTATCAATATGATCAGCAAACAGCCGCGTACCGACTCAGGAATCGATGCGTCGGCCAGCGTCGGTAGCGCCTGGTTCCGCCGTGGTACGCTGGACATTAACCAGGTTATCGGCGAGACCACCGCCGCACGTTTAAACCTGATGGGTGAAAAAACGCATGATGCCGGTCGCGATAATGTTAAGAATGAACGTTATGGTGTAGCCCCCTCTCTCGCTTTTGGCTTAGGCACCGAGAACCGACTGTATCTGAACTATCTGCACGTTACTCAACACAACACACCGGATGGCGGCATCCCTACCATCGGCCTGCCGGGATATTCCGCACCTTCTGCGGGGACTTCTGCACTGAATCATTCAGGAAAAGTGGATACACATAATTTCTACGGTACCAACTCGGATTACGACGATTCGACGACCGATACCGCGACGATGCGTTTTGAACATGACCTGAATGACAGCACCACTATTCGCAACACCACCCGCTGGTCGCGCATTAAACAGGATTATTTGATGACGGCGGTAATGGGCGGCGCGTCTAACATCACCCACCCCACCAGCAGCGTCGACACCTGGACCTGGTCACGCCTGGCAAATACCAAAGATGTCAGCAATAAAATCCTGACCAACCAGACCAACCTGACCTCAAAGTTTTACACGGGATCCATCGGTCACGACATCAGCACCGGCGTGGAGTTGACGCGCGAAACACAAACCAACTATGGCGTAGTCCCGATCACCCCGCCGCCGGTCAATATTTACTCACCGAACAGCAACGTGAACATTGGTGGATTATCCCGTAATGGCGCCAACGCCAACGGCCAGACCGATACCTTCGGTATTTACGCCTTCGATACTCTGCAAATTACGCGTGATATTGAATTGAACGGTGGTATTCGTCTGGATAATTATCGTACCGAGTATGACAGCGCCACCGCGTGCGGTGCTTCTGGCCGTGGTGCAGTTGCATGTCCGACAGGCGTCGCCAAAGGTTCTCCGGTTACGACCGTGGATACTGCCAAATCAGGCAATCTGGTGAACTGGAAAGCGGGCGCGCTGTATCACCTGACCGATAACGGCAATGTCTACATTAACTATGCCGTTTCTCAGCAACCGCCGGGCGGCAGTAACTTTGCCCTTGCACAGGGCGGAAGCGGTAACAGCGCCAACCGGACCGATTTTAAACCGCAGAAAGCGAAAACCAGCGAGATCGGCACCAAATGGGAGGTGCTGGATAAGCGCCTGCTGTTAACCGCCGCGATTTTCCGTACGGATATTGAAAATGAAGTAGAGCAGAACGACGACGGAACATATTCCCAGTACGGGGAGAAACGCGTTGAAGGCTACGAACTCTCTGTAGCTGGCAACATCACTCCCGCATGGCAGGTTATTGGGGGATACACCCAGCAACGCGCCACGATCCACAGCGGCAAAAACGTTGCTCAGGATGGTTCTTCTTCCCTGCCCTATACGCCGGAACATGCCTTCACGCTGTGGAGCCAGTATCAGGCTACCGATGATATTTCCGTTGGCGCGGGCGCACGTTACGTGGGCAGTATGCATCGCGGCTCGGACGGCGCCGTGGGTACGCCATCTTATACTGAAGGCTACTGGGTTGCGGATGCCAAGTTAGGCTATCGCGTAAACCGCAATCTCGATTTCCAGCTGAACGTCTATAACCTGTTCGACACCGATTATGTATCCTCCATTAACAAGAGTGGATACCGTTACCATCCGGGCGAGCCAAGAACCTTCCTGCTCACCGCCAATATGCATTTCTGATCCATCTCGTGGGGCGTAAGCCCCACTTTCAGGAGAAACACTGATGATGTACCACATTCCCGGCGTTCTGTCGGCGCAGGATGTCGCCTGGTTTCGCGAACAACTGGACGCTGCCGACTGGGTTGATGGCCGCGCAACCACCGGCACTCAGGGCGCGCAGGTAAAAAACAACCAGCAGGTAGATACGCAAAGCGAGCGTTACGGCATTTTGCAACAGGCGGTACAAACCGCGGTGAATAACAGCCCGCTTTTCTTCGCCGCAGCATTACCGAAAACGCTCTCCACACCGCTGTTTAATCGCTACCAGAACAACGAAACCTACGGTTTTCACGTTGATGGCGCGGTGCGTAGTCACCCGGAAAACGGCTGGATGCGCACAGACCTTTCCGCCACCTTATTCCTCAGTAATCCCGACGATTATGCGGGAGGAGAGCTGCTGGTCAATGACACCTACGGCCAGCATGCGGTGAAACTTCCGGCAGGCGATCTGGTGCTTTACCCTTCCAGCAGCCTACATTGCGTTACGCCGGTAACCCGTGGGGTTCGTGTGGCATCGTTTATGTGGATCCAGTCGATGATCCGTGATGACAAAAATCGCGCCATGCTTTTTGAACTGGATAAAAACATTCAGTCCCTGAAGGCACGTCATGGGGAAAATAGCGAGATCCTGTCATTACTCAATCTCTACCATAACCTGCTGCGCGAATGGTCTGAAATCTGATACCGCTGATGCGTGGTCGTTTTTCGCCCATCACATTCGCTATACTTATTCTGTAGACATCAACAGGAGGTACATATGGCATCCGGATGGGCAAATGACGACGCTGTTAACGAACAGATCAACAATACGATTGAAGATGCTGTTGCCCGTGCCCGCGGTGAGTTACCGACGGGGGAAAGTCTGCATGAATGTGAAGAATGTGGCAATCCTATCCCGCAGGCGCGCCGTGAAGCGGTACCTGGCGTGCGTTTGTGCATCTCCTGCCAACAGGATAAAGATTCACATAACTCTGCATTTTCAGGATATAATCGCAGAGGTTCGAAAGACAGCCAGCTACGTTGACTCATCTTTACCAAAAGTTTCAGCGCATACGATTTCCTTTACGAGCACGCTTTTTCACTCGCGGTGTAGCAAAATGTGCCGTTGTCACTTTCTCTGTAAAGCGCTATGACAAGAACTGTAAATCCCTCTTCTGAATTTATTAATATTCAATAAGTTATTTGTCATTCAATTTTTTTGATTGATGTCGTCAATTCTATTCGATTTTCTCTCACCGAAAAAAACGTGATACTTCTCACATCGACAGAACAACGTCTGCTGAACAGAACATCGACTAACCGAATAAACCTGCGAGAGAAAAATCATGAAAAACATTAAATTTGCTGTTGCTGCTATCGCCCTGTCTACCCTGTCATTTGGTGTTTTCGCTGCTGAGCCGGTTACCTCCACTCAGGCGCAAAGCATGAATAAAATGGGTGTGGTATCTGCTGATGGCGCCACCACGCTGGACGGCCTGGAAGCAAAACTGGCTGAAAAAGCAGCTGCTGCTGGTGCAAGTGGTTACAGCATCACCTCCGCTGTCGGCAACGACAAAATGAGCGGCACCGCGGTTATCTACAAATAACCAACAGAATTCCTGTACGACCCAATGCTCCAACCCTCATTGACCCTGTTTGTTACCCTTTGTTTGCCCGTCCGCCACTGGACGGGCTTTTTTTTATCTAACGTTCAAGCCGTTGGCGAAACGCCTGCAATACCGCATCCGGCATACCGATTTGCTGTGCCGCCTCACATATCGCTTGCCAACTTCCGGCATCAAGCGGGATACCCTGCGCCAGCCGCTCTTCACGGGTATTCACTTCCCACTCACCCGGTAACAGGATAGGCGTATCCTCAGCATGCGGTGACGCTTTGACCCATTCAGCAAATGCCGAAACCTGATTGTCACAGTCCGGGGCACCGAATAGTGTTGGGTTAATGATGATCGTGGTCATGCAGTTAATAATGGCGTCTGCGCTGTTCTGCAAACTGGCTTCGTGGGTCGTTTTACCGCCAGAAAGCGCACCGCCCATGATTTCACACATTGCCGCCAGCGCGTAGCCTTTATGCTGGGCAAAGGTGAGCAGCGAGCCCAATGGCGATTCCTGCATAACGGCAGGATCGGTAGTAGGAGCCCCCTGAGCATCAATCAGACAGCCCGGCGCAACCGGCTCACCTTTGTGCCACGCCACGCGCGTTTTGCCAAAAGCGATGGCGCTGGTCGCATAGTCCAGCAGCAACGGGAAATCATTTTTACGTGGAAACACAACGCAGAAAGGGTTGGTGCCAAAACGGCTATCACGACCATGGAACGGGGCAACCATCGGGATCCCCACCACATTCACAAAGTGTATAGAGACAAAGCCCGCCGCCGCACACTGCTCCGCCCAGTAGCCAATGCGCCCAATGTGGTGAGAATTATGCAGTGCTACCGCAGCAATTCCATACTGCTGTGCTTTCTCAATCCCCAGCGCGATAGCTTCATGCGCGGCTACCTGACCAAATGCGCAATCCCCATCCAGCGTAACCACTGCACCCGCATCTTTGACCACTTTGGCATGACGATTGATCTGCAGATGTCCCTGCGAGAATGAGCGAATGTAGCTTGGGATCATCCCGATACCGTGTGAATCATGCCCGGCGAGGTTTGAGGCTATCAGATGATCGGCCACCAACTGCGCCTCCTGCTCGTCACTCCCCATCTGTCGGAAAACGGCCTGAATAAACGCATGTAGCGTTGGCGCGTGAAAGCGATGTCCACTGTCCATTGTTATCTCCTGTTGTGTTGCGTGTTTGTTGTGTTTCTTATTTTTCAACAAACTATGCTGCGCTACGGTCGCCAGGAGGTCAATAATCGTGCAGAAATTTCACGTTGCAGAGGGTGCAGGACAGGAACGACTGACGGGCCAGATGACAGGCCCGTCGGGATGAAGAAAGGGTCAGAAGCTTTGATCGACGCGAGCAAGCCCGTCTGCCAGCGTGGCGGATTCACCGGTTGCTACCAGACAGCAGGCCATCTGAATTTTCAATGAGGCCGGTATCGGCTCGCTTCCGGCCAGACAGCGTTCTATCCAGCGGGCAGTGGTTTCCGGATCTTTTGCTACCGGCAGTGGGACTGGCTCGTCAGGCATCTCACTCTGGCGGTCCTGTAGCACGCGCACTCCCGTCGGGTCTATCAGGCTTATCTGCGGACAGCGCTGCGGGTTGGCGTACACCTCGCCTTCGGTACCGTGCATCAGCAGACCACGGCCGCCGATGTCGCCAAAAAATTTCGCCACTCGCGAGACATATTCAGGATGAGAAACACTGGCAAGACGCAGCGCGGCATCTTCTGCAAACGGCGTGGCCAACTTCGCCAGCGTATGTGCACTGTTGCGCACCCCCATTCTCCAGCGCATCGCCAGTTGCTTATCCAGAGGCGGACACAGCGCGCGCACCGGAATAAATACCGGTTCATGACCATCCAGTTTTGCCTGTGCCTGGCCGGCATGCAGCGTGGGCATGATCCCCATCAGCTCAAAAATAGTTTCTGTCAGCACGCGGGTAGGATCCTCGCTGACGCCGTGCACCACCACCGGGAAGCCCAGCTTATGCAATAAGATAGCCAGCAGCGGCGTCAGATTGGCCTGCTTGCGCGCGCCATTGTAGCTGGGAATGACAATGGGCATGGGTTTGGCAACCGGCGGCGTCAGGCGAATGGTGTGGTTTTGCATCGCTTCGTAAAAGCCCAGCATTTCCGCTTCGCCTTCGCCTTTAATGCGCAACGCAATCAGCACGCCGCCCATTTCAAGATCCGGTACATCGCCATTCAGCATATGGGTATACAGTCCGCGAGCAGTATCCTGGTCCAGGTCACGCGCGTGATTTTTACCTCGCCCAATCTCTTTGATGATTTTGCGGTAATCCATCGATAACTCCTTTCCTGTTGCTCGCATCGTTAACGCCGACGGCGGCGCGTGGGTTTCGCTTTTTCTTTTGGTTTTACTATAACGTCTGGCACAGCAGGCTGCTCTATCGGAAAAATGGGTAACGCATTCAGTAAACGCTTGCCATAGTTTTTGGTCAACAACCGCTTATCGTAGATCACAACTTCACCCCAGCAGCCATGGCTACGAATGAGTCGCCCCACCTGCTGGATCAAATTGAACGACGCTGCTGGTAAGCTTTGCACCTCAAAAGGGTAGCGGTTCAGGCTTTTCAGCCACTCGCCCTCAGTGACCACTACCGGACTATCGATGGGCGGAAACGCGATTTTGTGAATATGTACCTGGGTCAGCAATTCGCCTTTCAAATCAAGACCTTCGGCAAAAGATTGCAGTCCAACCAGTACACTGCGTTCACCGTTTTCCACCCGCTTTCGGTGTAACTCCACCAGACGATAGCGCGGCTGGTCGCCCTGTACCAGCAGCAGCAAGCGCAGATCGGTAACGTGCTCAAGAAAACGCTGCATCGCCCGTCCGCTGGCAAAAAGCACCAACATGCCCTGATGCTTTTTACTTTCCAGTTGCTCGCGGAAATAGGCGGCCATTTCCGCGATATGCTGCTCTTCGTTATCAATTAACGGTTCGTAGCGCATCTGCGGAATGACGATTTTGCCCTGTTCAACGTGGTTAAACGGTGAGTCCAGTGCAACAAAGCGATCTCCCGCTTTTTCTTTCAGACCGCTCATCTCCTGCAGACGCGAGAAGCTATTGAGAGAACGCAGCGTGGCAGAGGTGACAATAATATGCGGTACGCTACGCCACAGCAGTCTTTCGAGCTGATCGCTCACGCGGATCCCCACGCAGTGAAACCAGACGTGGATCTGTCCGTCACGCACCTCGCGCGTCGCCCATTTACTCACCGGCGCGCCTGACGACTGTGCCAGCGACGCCAGACGCCACAATTTGCTTTGCGCCTCGAACATGCCCAATGCCCGGTTCATCTGCAAAATAACCCGATGCAGACGCACAATATCGTGGGTACCGGTTTTTTCACTGAGATCGTTGAGGAACAGTTCTGCCAGGCCGCGCAGCATTTCCGTCAGTTTCGCCAGCCGCTGGCAGATCTCCATCACTTCACCAGGCAGTTCTCCCATTGCAAAGCGGTGTTCCGCTTCCTGGGTAGCGGGCATATAGAGATTGAGGATGTTATTAAGTGAAGCAATCAGTTCATACAGCTCTTCACAGTGACCGTTCAACCGCTCGGCATTCGCCAGCGGCGGCGTGGTTTTCGGGCGGAACTGCTCCATGCAGGTCGCCACTAATTTGCAGAACAGATCCAACTGAAGTCGATACCATGGGGCACTGATTTCTGCACTCATCTCCAGCGCATCGCGGGCGACGTCCGGCAAATGATGTCCTTCATCAAGGACTAACAGCAGGTTTTTCGGCTCCGGCAAAACGGCTTCGCTTTCCATTGCCGCCATCACCAGCGCGTGGTTGGCTACCACCACTTCGGCTTCCTGAATCTCGCGGCGGGCGACAAAAAAAGGGCATTCACGATAGTAGTGACAGTTGCGATTCAGACAGCTGGCTTTATCGGTGCTCAGACGCTGCCAGAGTCCGTCGTCAATAGCGATATCGGTGTGATCGCGCAGTCCGTCCCATTTATAGCTGTCGAGATCGCCTTTCAACCTGGCGCAGCGCTTTTGTTCTTCCTGATTATTTGGCGTCAGGTCATCGTCGAGAAAGGCCAGCAGATCCTGTTGATTGGGTTCGGTACTGGCCAGCGCGGCCAAATTGCGCGGGCAGACATAACGACCACGACCAAAAGCAGCGGTAAAACGCAGATCGGGGATGATTTTACGCAGCAACGGCAGGTCTTTGCTGTAGATCTGATCCTGCAACGCAACGTTAGCGGTACTGACCACCAGCGTTTTCTGTTCTTCACGCGCGATGGCAATACCGGGAATCAGATACGACAGGGTTTTCCCCACTCCTGTCGGCGCTTCAATCGCCAGATGCCGCCCTTCTTCACCTGCCAGCGTTTTCGCGACGTCAGCAATCATCTGTCGCTGCGGTGCTCGGGGAATAAAGTCAGGGATCTGTTCCTGAAGCGCCTTATACCAGGCGGCGATTTGCGCTTTTAACGCAGCCGTAAGTGCCATGAGAAAACCTGAAATACTGTATAAACAGCCACTATTGTGGCACTTTCTGGGACGTGTCGCAAAAAGAAAAGCCCGACCTTTCGGCCGGGCTCGCAATTACTGCGCTGAGGACGGTTTGCGCGGACGGCGCGGCGGACGAGGCTTATCGCCTGCCGGTTTGCCTTCGCCATTACGCGGCTTCGCTTTTGGCGCACCGCCATCCTGACGACGCGGCTGCTGGCCACGCCCTGCTCCGCC